>CAZARE010000241.1:0-14583 GCA_964487455.1 uncultured Propylenella sp. | reverse complement strand
TGACCCAGCCGTGCCGCGTCGCCTCGAACACCGAGAAGCGGGGCTCGGGAAAGTGCGGGTCGGCGAAGGCACCGACCGCGACCGCGATCAGATCGGGCTGGGCGTCTATCGCCCAGAAGACCGTCGCGCCGCAGTTCGGGCAGAAGTGAAACGTAATCGTGTTGCCGCTTTCGGCAGTCCGCTGGAGCGTCTTTGACGGGCCTTCGCTCGTAACCTTATCGTGCGGAAAGCGCGCCTGAACGCCGTAGACGCTTCCGGTGCGGCGCTGGCAAGCGAGGCAATGGCACATGGAGATGCGCACCGGCTCGCCTTCGCAGCGAATGCGCAACTGCCCGCAGCTGCAGGACGCTTGGCGTGTTGTCATGAATGCTTCCCCCTTGCGGGCGCGTTGAGCCGCCGGCGAAGTTCAACGCTTCCCCGACGGCGACCCCCGATCGTATCTGAAGCCCTGTGAAAGGTCAGGCTCGGGCTCTGCTGGTCTCGCTGTCCTCGCTCCGCCGTTGCGGACGCATCAGAAAAGCGGGCAGGCCGCTCGCCGGATCGAGCCCCGGATTGCGCTCGCGCCGCTTGCCATTGCGGTCGCCGTTGCGTGACCGTTTCGGCTTGCCCTGCTTGGAATGCTGCTTGTGCGCCTCGGGGCGCTTCCGGCCGCGCTGCGGGCGGGTCGCCCTGTCTGGCTCGGGGGCATCCGCTGCGACCGCGACACCGGCGGGGGCGGGCGCGACCGGAACGGCCGTCCGCGTCAGCTTCTCGATGTCCTTGAGATAGGCGCGCTCCTCGCCGTTGCAGAAGGAGATCGCCACGCCGACGGCTCCCGCGCGCGCCGTCCGCCCGATCCGGTGTACGTAGCTCTCCGGCACGTTCGGCAGATCGTAATTGACGACGTGGGTCACGCCCTCCACGTGGATGCCGCGCGCGGCGATGTCGGTGGCGACAAGCACGCGCGTCCGTCCGCTCTTGAAGGCGGCAAGCACCCGCTCGCGCTGCGGCTGGCTCTTGTTGCCGTGGATCGCGGCGGCGTCGATGCCTGCTTTGGCGAGATTGCGCACCACCTTGTCGGCGCCGTGCTTGGTGCGGGTGAAGACGAGGACGCGCTGCATCGCGGGTTCCGCTAGAATCCGCTCCAGAAGAGTCGGCTTTTGCGCGGTCGCGACAAAGATCACCCTCTGCTCGACGCGCTCCACGGTCGTCGCCGCGGGCGCGACGGAGACTTGCACCGGGTCGGTGAGGAGCGAGCCGGCAAGCGCGGCGATCGTCTTCGGCATGGTGGCGGAGAAGAACAGCGTCTGCCGCTTCTCCGGGACCAGCTTCACGATCCGCTTCAGCGGCACGATGAAGCCGAGGTCGAGCATCTGGTCGGCCTCGTCGACGACGAGGATCTCTACGCGGCCGAGCATCAGCATCTTCTGCTCGACGAGATCGAGCAGCCGGCCGGGCGTGGCGACGAGAATGTCGACGCCGCGCTTCAGCGCGTCCACCTGCGGGCGCTGCGAGATGCCGCCGAAGACGACGGCGGTAGAGAGCCTGAGCCCCGCCCCGTAGGTGCGGAAGCTCTGCGCCACCTGGCTCGCCAGCTCGCGCGTCGGCGTCAGCACCAGCACGCGCGGGCTGAGCGGAGCTCGGTTGGGCTTCGCTCCCGCCAGCCGCTCCAGGATCGGCAGCGCGAAGGCGGCAGTTTTGCCGGTGCCCGTCTGGGCGATGCCGCAGAGATCGCGGCCGGCGAGGATGGGGGAGATGGCCTGAGCCTGGATCGGTGTTGGCGCGCTGTGGCCTTCATTGGCGACTGCGCGAAGGATGGATTCGCCGAGGGCGAAATCGGAAAAATAGGTCAATTTGCTGCTTTCGTTCAAAGATGCCTCCGGCTGTGCGGAGGCCCGGCCCGAGGCGCATGTCGAGCGCGCTCTGCCGAGGCGGTGTCATGTGACGACCCGCGTGATTTGGGCTGTCCGGTTTGGAGCGAATGAAGATGGAGGCCGGGTCCGCTTTAAGGGGACTCTTTCACGCAGCCTCGATCGAGCGCCAGAGATTCGGCGCTGCCGCTGAACTGCATATGGATGGTGCAGCGCAACAAGTCAAGCAAAACCGCCGCACTTCCGTAGGCCTCGCTCATCCCCAGAAGAGCTTGCGCTCGCCCTGATCGAGAATAACCGGCACGATTAGGTCTTCTTCGTCGTCCAGGTGGCGACGAAGACCTTGCACGAGCCGCTCGCTCGTCTCCGCGTAACGGTCGGTCGCCGCACGGCTGGCGTCCTCGTCACCGTCCAGCTTGCCGAGGAGCTCATTTGCGGCGTCGGCCACGCGCATGATGTCTGCGTGCAAGACCTCGTGATCGCTCTCCAGGACGTCGAACCCCTTGATGAGCCGCGTCTCCGCTGCCCGGAAGACGGGAAAATAGTGATGGTCTTCGATCTGATGATGGCCCTCCAGATTCTGCAGAAGGAACTGCAGCCGCGGCGCGAAAAAGCGCCGGAATTGTTCTGACAGGAGTCGGCCTTCCCGGAAGTCTGCAGTTGCCTGTAGTAGAACGCTGCCAAGCTCGCGGAACCCATTGTGCCGGTCGAGCCAGAAGCGCGCCATTTCTCCGAGATTCTCGTGGCCTGGCCAGACCTCGCGAGGGTATTTCTCCAAGAGTAGGCGCAGGTCCGCTGGCCAGCCGGCGCGCGCTTCAAGCTTGAGGGTCAAATCTGGCTCTTCCTGCTTGCAGCTAGGACTTGGATTTCCGGAATTTCAACAGCATATGGGCCGCCGGTTTCGGCAGGTCCACAGCGCGGGTGCGATTTCGATCGGGAAAGGGGGCGTTCCGGCTTTGTTTCAATCGACGGATCGGCCATTATCCCGCCCGGAGAGAGCAATGAGCGTCCGCATCGTCACGCAAGCGCGTCTATTAGCTACGGAGCTTCCGGAGGTTCCTGTTGACAGGAGGCAGTCGGAGCGGGCGTTGGCGATCCGCCGCGGCGTTTGCCGGCGCCTGCGCGCCGAGGGGCTGGCGCTTATCCCGGAGGTGACGCTCCGCTCCGGCCGCCGCGCCGACCTCGTGGCGCTCGGCGCCGACGGCACAATCGCCATCGTGGAGATCAAGTCCTCGGTTGAGGATTTCCGCGCCGATGGAAAGTGGCGCGACTATCTCCTCCATTCCGACTATTTCTATTTCGCCACAGGCCCGCACGTGCCGTCTGAGATCTTTCCACAGGACGCGGGGCTGATCGTGGCTGATTCCTACGGCGCTGAAATCCTGCGCGAATCGGACTGCGTGCGGATGCCTTCCGCCACTCGCAGGGAGATGCTTATCCGCATCGCGCGGGCCGGCGCGCATCGCTTGCACGACCTGGAGGACCCGGATTGCGGACGGGGGGCAGAGTAACCTGCTGACGATGACCTGTCAGAGCCGTCGGCGGGGTGCGCCCGCGGCCATTGATGTTGACCCGATGCGAACATAGCTTCCGCCTCGGGCGGGCTCAGGAAGAAATGAAAGTGCCGCGAGAGCAGCGCAGACTGGCCGCGATCATGTCCGCCGACGTCGTCGGATATTCGCGCCTTATGGGACGGAGTGAGAGCGGCACCCTGGCGCGCCTCAAGGTGGCGCGTGCAGAAGTGGTTGACCCGGCGGTTGCCGAGCATGGAGGTCGGATCGTCAAGACGACCGGCGACGGGCTGCTGGTCGAGTTCCCGTCCGCCGTAGACGCGGTTCAGTGCGGGATCGCGATACAGACGGTGATTGACGGGCGTGGCGCCGGAGGAGACGACCGCCTGCAGTACCGCATTGGCGTCCACGTCGGCGATATCATCATCGATGGCGAGGACATCTTTGGCGACGGCGTAAACGTGGCGGCGCGTATCGAGGGGCTCGCCGCGCCGGGCGGCGTGGCAATCTCAGATGCCGTGATCCAGCATGTCCGAGGTCGCGTCGAAGCCGATTTCGTCGATCGCGGCATGCACGAGGTCAAGAATATCGACCACCCTTTGCATGTCTGGGGCTGGAGCCCGAATGGCACGGACGCGACGTCACTCGCGCTCAACGAGCCGGAGCTTCCGGACAAACCATCGATCGCGGTCCTGCCGTTCGACAACATGTCGGGCGACTCGGAGCAGGGCTACTTCGCCGACGGCATCACCGAGGACATCATCACCGACCTGTCGAAGGTCTCGGGGCTTTTCGTCATCGCGCGCAATTCCTCCTTCGCCTACAAAGGAAAGGCGCCGGATGTCCGCCAGGTCAGCCGCGAGCTCGGTGTGCGCTACGTTCTTGAAGGGAGCGTGCGCCGGGCAGCGAACCGCGTCCGCATCAACGCGCAGATGATCGACGGAACCAATGGCGGCCATTTGTGGGCCGAGCGCTACGACCGCGACCTCGAAGACATCTTCGCCGTCCAGGACGAAGTCACCCGCACCATCGTCGGGGCGCTCAAGGTGAAGCTGACCAGCGCCGAGAAGGCCCAGTTGGAGACCCGCGGCAAGGTCGATCCGGAAGCCTACGATCTGCTTGTGCGCGCGCGTCAGACCATGTTCCAGCTTCGACCGGAAGCAGCGATCGAGGCGCGGCGGATGTTTGAGCGGCTGATCTCGAACGAAGCTTTCGCGGCGGAGGCGTATGCGCGCCTAGCGATGATCACGTTCGGAGAATTTGCCAACCAGTGGAACGACGCGACCTCAGCTGATCTAACTCGGGCGATAGATCTGGCACGCAAGGCGATTGCAACTGACGAGACCGAGCCACAGACGCAAATCTCATTGGCGGTCATCCTTGCGTGGGTCGGACAGCTCGGCGAGGCGGAGCGCGCTGCGGAGCGAGCTATGGAACTTGATCCCAATTGCGCCGACGCCTATGCCTGCCTCGGCAATATTCGCGAGTTCCAGGGGCGCTCGGAGGAGGCCGTGGAACTCTACACGAAGTGCCTGCGGTTCGATCCGCAATTCGACATGGCGCTGCACTTCATCGGCCGCTCCCTCTTCGCAATTGGCCGTCTCGACGAGGCAGAGCCTGCCTTCAAGCGCAGGCTGGCTCTGGCCCCGCATTCCGACATGACCCGCTTCTACATCGCCTGCATCTGCGGGCTTACGAACCGCCACGAGGAGGCCCGCCGGCTGTGGCGCGAAGTGCTGGAGATCAACCCGCGTTTCTCGATTGCGCACCTGCGCAAGTCCATGCCCTTTGCGGACTCAGGCTGGCTCGACCGCGCGGTCGACGGGCTGCGTCAAGCCGGAATTGACGTTTAGGCGCCGGCTCAGCGTGGGGCGCGCTTCGCAAGGATGCGCTGCAGCGTGCGACGGTGCATGTTGAGACGGCGCGCCGTTTCCGAGACGTTGCGGTCGCAGAGTTCGTAGACGCGCTGGATGTGTTCCCATCGGACGCGATCCGCCGACATCGGATTCTCAGGAGGCGCCGCACGCTCGTCCGTCTTCTGCATGAGCGCAGCATAGATCTCGTCGGCGTCCGCCGGCTTCGACAGGTAGTCGATCGCCCCGAGCTTTACGGCAGTGACCGCTGTTGCGATGTTGCCATAGCCCGTAAGGATGATAGCGCGCGCATCCGGACGGCGGGCGCGCAGCATCTCGATCACGTCGAGGCCGTTGCCGTCGTCGAGCCGCATGTCGACCACGGCGAACGAAGGATTGGAAGCCTCCACCTTGGTGCGCGCTTCGGCGACCGATTCGGCCGTTTCGGTGACAAAGCCGCGCTTCTCCATGGCGCGCGCAAGACGCTGCAGGAAGGCCTTGTCGTCGTCGACGATCAGGAGCGTCTGGCCCGACGCCGGCTCGACCTGTGAAGCCTTGTCCGTCATGGCTCGATCGGATTGAAGCATCTGCGTTTTTTCTGATGGTGGCAGCTACCGGGAACGTAGGCATTATCCTTCACGGATCAAGGCATTGCTCGGTTCTCCCGCAGGTTTGGCTAATGCCTGCGTCCTCGCCGTCTCGAATTCCGCGCGCGGCCAGTCCACCGTTACCATGGCGCCCCTATGCGGGGGCCTGCGGTTCTCCAGCCGAATCTGTGCTCCGGACCGCTCCAAAAGCGTCTTTGCGATGAAAATGCCGAGCCCCAGCCCGCCGGGCTCGACCGCTTCCGATTTCCGGCCTCGGCGCGTCGTGACATAGGGCTCGCCCAGACGGTCGAGAACATCCGGCGAATAGCCGGAGCCATCGTCCACGATAGTGACGGTGACTCGCGACGGCGTCCAGGCGGCGCTGATGTGTACCTCCGACGTGGCGAAATCGACGGCGTTGTCTACGAGGTTGCCGAGCCCGTAGGTGAGGCCAGGGTTGCGCTCCGCCACCGGCTCGGGCCCCTCGCCCGCGCACTTGACCGCGATGGCGACACCGAAATTGCGGTGCGGTGCCACGACTTCCTCCAGCACGTGCGAAAGGGGCATGCCGCCGAGGTGCTCCTCCGGAGACGTGGAAAGGGACGCGATCTTGGAGAGAATGTCGCGGCAGCGTTCCGATTGCGCGCGGATCAGCCGGATGTCCTCGGCGTGCGGATCGTTCTCAGGCAGCTCGTTCGCCAGTTCGTTGGCGACGAGTGCAATCGTGGCGAGGGGCGTGCCGAGCTCGTGCGCCGCGGCCGCGGCAAGTCCATCGAGCGCGGAAAGATGCTGCTCACGCTGCAGCACAAGCTCGGTCGCGGACAGCGCATCGGCAAGCTGCCGCGCTTCCTCGGCCACGCGGAATGCGTAGAAGCCCATGAAGGCGAGGGCGCAAACGAGCGCCACCCAGACGCCTCCCACATAGTGCAGGGGCGTGTCGAAATCCTGTCCCGGAAACCACGGCAGCGGCCGATGGATGAATACCAGCACCGTGGCCGCGGCAAGCGTCATGGCGCCGAGCAAGAACGTTTTGTCGGGCTGCAGCGTCGTGGCGGACACCATGACAGGGCCAAGCAGCAGGATGGCGAAGGGGTTCTCGAGACCACCGGTTAGGTAGAGAAGCCCGGCGAGCTGCAGGAGGTCATAGCCGAGAAGCAGCGTGGCCCAGTTCGGATCGAGGCGATAGGCGCTCGGAAAGCCGACCCTGAGCCCGAGATTGAGCCAGGCGGAGAGGGCGATCAAGGTAAAGCAGGCGCCGAAGGGCAGCGGGAAGCCGAACCAAAAGCCGACCACGAGGATCGCCCCGGTCTGTCCGGCGATGGCGAGCCAGCGCAGGCGGATAAGCGTTAAGAGCCTGAGCCTGCGGCCCGACCAGCCGGCGGGTGTGTCCGTGGGGCCGCGTATAGTGCCGTCCATTCTGTTCTCTTACCGTCAACCGGCGACCGAGTCAGCGTGGGCGCGGTTTGCGGAGGCTGTTGCCGTTGCTATAGGAACCGCGCGAGCCGGGCCTGCCGCTCGTGGAGAGTCTATGGATCAGCGAATGGCCGAATTGCGAGTCGTGGTGGCGGGCGCGGGCGGACGCATGGGTCGGGCGCTCACGCGGGCTGTGCTCGGCGAGGGCCGCATGCGGCTCGTGGGCGCTCTCGACCGGCCTGATGCGGAGGCGCAGGGCAAGGATGCGGGAATCCTTGCTGGGGCGGGCGTCTGCGGCGTTGCGGTCAGCGCCGATCCGGTCGCCGTTTTTGCCAACGCCGACGTGATGTTGGACTTCACGTCCCCGGAAGCCACGCTCGCCTACGCCGAGCTCGCTGCGCAAGCGCGCGTCGTGCATGTCATCGGCACTACCGGCATCGGCCCGGAGCACGAGGAGCGACTGAAGGCGGCGGCGCGCCACTGCCGCATCGTGCGCTCCGGCAATATGAGCCTAGGCGTCAATCTGCTTGCCAGCCTCGTTCGCCGGGCCGCCGCGGTGCTGGGCCCCGGCTATGACATCGAGATCGTCGAGATACACCACCGCCTCAAGATTGACGCGCCCTCAGGCACGGCGCTCCTTCTGGGCCGCGCCGCGGCCGAGGGCAGAGCGATCGATCTGGCGGAGAACTCCGTCCGTACGCGTGATGGCCATACCGGCCCGCGGCCGGAAGGCCCGATCGGCTTTGCGTCGTTGCGAGGGGGCTCGGTCGTCGGTGACCACACGGTGATTTTCGCCGGTGAAGGCGAACGCATCGAGCTTACGCACCGCGCCGAGAGCCGTGACAACTTTGCGCGGGGGGCCTTGCGGGCGGCGCTCTGGGCCTTCGACAAGAAGCCCGGCCTCTACGACATGGCCGACGTGCTCGGCCTTCACTGACCCTTGGTTCCGGTTGCGCGGGGAGTTGGCCCGTTGGGAGACAGCATGTGCCGGAACGATGCCGACGAGGATGAGCACCCCAAGGAAAAGCGATGACTGACCGCCTTCTTGTGCTTGTGCGCCACGGCCAGAGCGAGTGGAACTTGAAGAACCTCTTCACAGGTTGGCGGGATGTCGATCTGACCGAGCACGGCATCGGAGAGGCGCGTTCCGCCGGACGCAAGCTGGGAGCCGGCGGTTACCAGTTCGACGTGGCCTACACGAGCGCGCTCATCCGCGCGCAGAACACGCTGAAGCTCATGCTCGAGGAGCTTGGCCAGGTTGGCGTGGAGGAGCATCGGGACGAGGCCCTGAACGAGCGCGATTACGGCGATCTCGTGGGTCTCAACAAGGACGACGCACGGGCCAAGTGGGGCGAGGAGCAGGTGCATCTGTGGCGCCGCTCCTATGCCACGAGCCCGCCCGGCGGCGAGAGCCTGCGCGACACCGGTGCGCGCGTCTGGCCCTACTACCTGACCCGCATCCTGCCCGACGTTATGCGCGGCCGGCACGTCCTCGTCTCCGCCCACGGCAACTCGCTGCGGGCGCTGGTGATGGTGCTCGACCAGCTCACCCCCGACGCGGTGACCAAGCTCGAGATCGGGACCGGCGTGCCGTTCGTCTACCGGCTGAACGCCGACACCACCGTCGCCGAGAAGGAGATTCTGGGGGGCTGATCGCGATGGGTTCCAACGCATGACCTCCGCGACGAACACTGTGCTCGATAGGATGGGTCGCTTCCTTGCGGCGCGTCTCCGTCGCGAGACCTCCGGCTATGAGCCCTACACGCCCTCCGATCCCGACACACTCCGCGCCATCCTGCGTCCGGGTGACGTGCTCCTGGTGGAGGGCCGCCAATACATCTCCATGGTGATCGAATACCTCACCACGTCGAGCTGGTCGCATGCGGCGCTTTTCGTCGGCGATATCCCCGGGCGAGCCGAGCCCGACGGCGAGCCGCACGTGCTCGTGGAAGTCAATCTCGGCGAGGGATGCGTGTCGGCCCCGCTTTCCCGCTATTCGACCTTCAACACGCGCGTCT
This sequence comes from uncultured Propylenella sp., assembly GCA_964487455.1. GTDB lineage: Bacteria > Pseudomonadota > Alphaproteobacteria > Rhizobiales > Afifellaceae > DASWJZ01. The sequence goes on along the minus strand of CAZARE010000241.1, from coordinate 5,351 downwards.
GCCGGCCGGTCATGCTCTCCTATCCCGATCAGCAGCGGGTGACGCGCTTCATGGTGGAGCGCATCGGGCTCCTCTACGACATGCGCAACCTCTTCGACCTGATCCGCTATTTCCTCCCGCTGCCTCTGCCGCGGAACTGGCGGCGGCGGGCCATCGCGTTTGGCTCAGGCGATCCGACGCGTGCGATCTGCTCCTCTCTGATCGCCGAGGCGTTCCAGTCGGCCGGCTATCCGATCCTGCCGCGTGTCGTCCGCGCGCCTAACGAGGACGCGAAGGAGCGGCGTATGCGGCGGCAGCATTACTACATCCGCCATCACTCGCTTTTCGCGCCGCGCGATTTTGATTTGTCGCCGTACTTCGCCATCGTGAAGCCGACGATTGAGCGCGGCTTCGACTATACCAGCATCCGGTGGGTCGAGGAGGCGCCGGGAAGCGCGCCGGTCGTCGTCGGCGCCGAGGCCGATGCCGCCGCGGCTGCGAGGCCCGGGGAGGCGAACCTGGAGGACTAGGATGGTGGAGGTCGCGGTCCTATCGGCGATCGAAGCGGAGGCGAGCCTCGACACCCTTGTCGATCTTACTCTGGACTGCGTGGCCGGCGGCGCCTCGGTGAGCTTCCTTTACGGCGTCACTCGGGAGGAGGTGGACGCCTTCTGGCGCGATACGATCGCCGAGGCCGCGAAGAGCCGGACGGTTCTCTTCATTGCGCGCGATGGCGGCAGCGTTGTGGGCACGGTGCTTCTGCATCCGATATCAAAGCCCAACCAGCCGCACCGCGCCGACGTTACCAAGCTGCTCGTATCGAGCAGCGCACGCCGCAAGGGGGTCGCCTCCCGCCTCATGGAGGCGCTGGAGGGGCATGCCCTCAGCCGCGGACGCACGCTCCTGACGCTCGACACGGAAACCGGCGGCGGCGCGGAGCCCTTTTACCAGCGGCGTGGCTACGTCCGTGTGGGGGACATCCCGAACTATTGCCTGGGGAACGACGGCGGGCCGAGCGGCACGACCATTTATTACAAGCAGCTCGCGTGAGAGGCGCCGGTGCGCCTCAAGCGCTGCCGATGATGATGCCGGCGGCGAACACCAGCGCGCCGCCGATCACGATCTGCAGCGCCGCGGTGAAGAACGGCGACTGCATGTAGCGCCAGCGGATCCAAGCAATCGCGAACAGCTCCACGACGACGATGACGATGGCGATTGTGGTGGCGGTCCAGAAGTCGGGGATGAGGTAGGGAAGCGCGTGCCCGAGCCCGCCGAGCGTCGTCATCGCGCCGCAGGTGAGCCCGCGCGCTAGCGGCGAGCCGCGCCCGGTCAGCGCGCCGTCGTCCGACAGCGCCTCGGTGAAGCCCATGGAGATGCCGGCGCCGATCGCGGCGGCGAGCCCGACGAGGAAGGTCTGCCAGGTGTCCTGCGTGGCGAAGGCGGCGGCGAAGACCGGCGCCAGCGTGGAGACGGAGCCGTCCATCAAGCCGGCGAGGCCCGGCTGCACGTAGGTGAGAAGAAAGCGGCGGTGGGCGACGGCGTCTTCCTCGGCGCGCGCGTCTTTGCCAAGCAGCTCCGCTTCCAGCCGCTCCGCGGTTTCGATGTGCCCCGTCTCAGCCGCCGCCAAATCGCCGAGCAACCTGCGCGTCTCTGCGTCGGAGGTGCGCTGCGCGGCTTTGAGGTAGAAGCTCCGCGCCTCCTCCTCCATCAGCCCCACCTCCTCGCGCACCCGCTCCAGCCCGAGCTTGCTCACCAGCCAGTACGGCCTCCGGTGGTAGAAGCCGGAGACGTGCTCGCGGCGGATGACGGGGATGGTCTCGCCGAAACGCCGGCGGTAGGCGTCGATCAGCCGCCGCCGGTGCTCGTCCTCCTCCGCCATCATGGCGTCGAACAGGGCGGCGCTCTTTGGGTATTCGGGGCGCAGGCGATCGGCGTAGGTGGCGTAGATGCGGCTGTCCTCCTCCTCCGACGCGATGGCGAGCGCCAGAATCTCCTGCTCGGAGAGGTCGGCGAAGCGCTTGCGGTCGTGGAAGCCGGGGATCATGAGCGACGCTTAGATTGGAGCGATTCTAAAGTCTAGGCGGGTTCCTCCCCCTCGCTTGCGACGGGGGAGGGGGACCATGCACAGAAGGACCTCCGGCAGTGTCATGTCGCGCCGTAGGCACGGGCCCGTTTGAAAGTTAGGATCGGTGCACGCGATCTCGTCGTCCTCAGACACCGCTCCTAAGCCGCCTTCTTCAGATCGCTGACGAAATCGGCGAAGGCCTTCTCCCTGTCGGCGTCAGGCACGCGCAGGATCATAGACGGATGCACCGTCAGCATGAGGCGAAAGCCGCGCGGGTCGCTCGAGACCTCGCCGCGCTCCGAGAGCACGCGCACGGCGCGCCCGTAGAGCGCCTGTCCCGCCGTCGCGCCGAGCGCCACGATGAGTTCCGGCTTCGTCACCGCCAGCTCACGGTCGAGCCACCATTTGCACGCCTCGATCTCCGGGCGGTCCGGCTTCTTGTGGATGCGTTTCTTGCCACGCGGCTCGAACTTGAAGTGCTTGACGGCGTTGGTGACGTAGACGTCGCCGCGGTCGATGCCGGCCTCCTCGAGCGCCCGGTCGAGGAGCCTGCCCGCGGGTCCGACGAAGGGCCTGCCCTGAATATCCTCCTGGTCGCCCGGCTGCTCGCCCACCATCATGACGCGCGCGTCGGAGGGACCCTCGCCGAACACCGTCTGCGTCGCGTGCTTGTAGAGATGACAGCGCGTGCAGCGCGCCGCTTCGTCGCGAAGCGCCGCAATCGTCGTGTTGTCGCCGACCTCGGGCAGATCGACATCGGCGAAGAGGTCGTTTTGCGGCATGACTGCCTCCGGCGTGGAAATGCGCGGCCGCCCGATACGTTCCCGCTTGAGCCGGGACGGGCGAGGCTCGCAGCCGCGGCGTGAATCGCGCCGCTACGCCTTATTGGCCTCCGCCACCGCCCGCTCGGCCCCCTGGAACCCGATCTTCGAATGCGTCCCGTCGCAGAACGGCTTGGTGGTGGAGCCGCCGCAGCGGCAGAGCGCGAACGTCTCCTTCACCGTGTATGTCGTTCCGTCGGCGTCCTGCACCTCGGCCGAGCCCCTCACGACGTAGGGACCGTTGTGGGTGACCTTGATCGAAACGTCGGCCATGCGGCTTCTCCTCATCCAGCGCCTTCGACAAGCGACGGATGCCAGCATGATCGGCCGATGATGGCAAATCGCGGCGCTTCACGCTCGCGAGCGCCGCCTCTCCGGATTCGAAAGCCATATCGAAAGAAGGATATGGCGGACGACTCCAAGCGCCGCCAGCCCGCCCGACCAACCGAGGGCGTTGAGGCCAAGGCGCGACAGGATCACGCCTCCCGCTGCCGCTCCGAGCGCCGTACCGACATAGATCGCCGCTGCGTTCAGCGCGAGCGAGATGTTCTGGCTGTCGGGCGCGATGGCGACCAGCCGGCTCTGCTGCGGCACCATGAAGGCCCAGCCGACCACGCCCCAAGCGAAGGCGAGCGCGGCCACCGCGACATTCGGCAGCGGCAAGAAGGAGAAGAGCGGCAGGACCAACGCGTTCGCCGCCGCGACCAGGACCAGGGATCGATTCGATCCGATACGGTCCGTCAGCTTCCCCCCGATCATGTTGCCCAGAACGGCGCCGCTTCCGTAGATGACGAGCAGGAGCGTCACTCCGTCCCGGCCGTAGCCCATCCTGTGCTCAAGCAGCGGCGCAAGATAGGTGAAGAGAATCCACACCGCCGTCATCATCGAAGCGGTGATGAGGACGGCTGTCATCAGGGCGGGCGAGGCGAGAGTGCGGCCAAGGCCCGAAAGCGTCGTAATCGGCCCCCTCTCGATGTGCGGGACGCGCAGAAGGATGCTGACGAGCGCTGCGGTCGAAACGACGACGACGAGCCAAAAAGTCGCGCGCCAGCCGGCGGTGTACCCGATGAAGCTCCCGGCCGGTATGCCGGCGATCATGGCGAGCGGGAAGCCGATGAAGACGGTCGCGAGCGCCGCGCCTCTCCGTTCGGGCGGAGAGACGGCGACCGCTATGGCGGCGGCCACCGGGGTCACCATGCCAGCACCCAGCGCGCCAAGCGCCCGCGCGGCGAGCAGGATCGCAGCGTTGGGGGCAAGCGCGGAGAGGATTGTCGCGGCGAGGAAGATCGTCATTCCGGCGAGAACGACGCTCCGCCGGTCGATGCCGCCGGTCAGCGCCACGGCAAGCGGCGAGCCGATCGCGTAGGCGACGGCGTAGACCGACATGACCATGCCGGCTTCCGCATGGCTCAACCCGAGATCGGCGGCGAGCGGGGAGAGCGTGCCGACGACCACGAAGGCCCCGATGCCGATCGCGAAATTGGCAAGCGCGAGCACGGGCAGGAGACCAGTCGGCATCGGACCTGGAGGCGCTTGCTGCGTTCTCGCGCGAAGGATGGCGGCGACGGTCCACCCTCTAGAGCGTCTGCTGCATGAAGGCCAGGTCCAGCCAGCGATCGTCCACGCCGTCGGTCGGCACTGATCCGGCTGGACAGCCGCTACCGACTGACGGAGTAGCGCGGCGCCGACGCCTTTTTTTGGCACTGAGACCGGCCGGTAGTCACCGCTTCGCAACGGGCGGGATGTCGCCGTCGCAATCTCGCATTGACCTCCCCAGGCGCGATGCTACATGCCCGCGTGATGACCACCGCGCTCGACCATATCCGCAATTTCGCGATCATCGCACATATCGACCACGGAAAATCGACGCTCGCCGACCGGCTGATCCAGAACACCGGCGGGCTCGACCTGCGCGAGATGAAGGAGCAGGTGCTCGATTCCATGGATATCGAGCGCGAGCGCGGCATCACCATCAAGGCGCAGACCGTGCGGCTGCTCTACAACGCCAAGGACGGCACGCAATACGAGCTGAACCTCATCGACACGCCCGGCCACGTCGATTTCGCCTACGAGGTCAACCGCTCGCTCGCCGCCTGCGAGGGCTCGCTGCTGGTCGTCGATGCGAGCCAGGGCGTGGAGGCGCAGACGCTCGCCAACGTCTACCAGGCGCTCGACAACAACCACGAGATCGTGCCGGTCTTGAATAAGATCGACCTGCCGGCGGCCGAGCCGGAGCGCGTCAAGGAACAGATCGAGGAGGTGATCGGCCTCGACGCGTCGCACGCGGTGTCGATCTCGGCCAAGACCGGCCTCGGCATCGAGGACGTGCTGGAGGCGATCGTCAAGCGCCTGCCGCCGCCGAAGGGCGAGGCGAAGGCGCCCTTGAAGGCGCTTCTCGTCGATTCCTGGTACGACAGCTATCTCGGCGTCGTCGTCCTCGTGCGCGTCATCGACGGCGTCCTGAAGAAGCACCAGCGCATCAAGAT
>CAZARE010000240.1:0-4253 GCA_964487455.1 uncultured Propylenella sp. | reverse complement strand
GTCGGGCGGCGACGGCTTCAGGATCACCTGGAACTGGTAGTAGTGCTGCAGCCGGTTGGGGTTCTCGCCGTAGCGGCCGTCGGTCGGGCGGCGCGAGGGCTGCACGTAGGCGGCGTTCCACGGGCGCGGACCGAGCGAGCGGAGCGTCGTTGCGGGATGGAAGGTGCCGGCCCCCACCTCCATGTCGTAAGGTTGGAGAATCACACACCCGTACTCGGCCCAGTAGCGCTCAAGCGTCAGGATGAGGCCCTGGAACGAGCGACGCGGGTCGAGCGCGTCCGCGGCCGGCGCCGCGCGCGGCGCTTTCTGCGTCGGCGGTTGCACGTCGGAAGCGCTCACGCGAGAACCTGCTCGGAATCTGCCGGAATTGCCCGTTTGCGTGCCACGCAAGGCGCGGAGGGTCAAGCTGGGGCAGCGGCACCACCAAGTTGAGCCGTATCCAAACGTGCCTCAGCCCGCCACCGCCGCCTGCACCCACCAGTCCGGCCGCGCCGCGGCGAGGCGCTTGGCGGCCGCCTCCGCCTCCACCGCTTCCCCATAGAGCCCGAAGCAGGCGGAGCCGGAGCCCGACATGCGGGCGAGGAGGCAGCCTTCCGTGGCGCGGAGCGCGGAGAGCGCATCGCCGATCTCCGGCGCCACCCCGATCGCCGGCGCCTCAAGATCGTTGCGGCAGGCGGCGAGCCATGTTGCGATGTCTGCGACCGCGATGTCAGCCTCCGATCTTGTTCTTGGCAGCTCCGGCAGCGGCGTGTTGTCGCGCGTTGTGAGCGCCGAGAACACCGCCGCCGTCGACACCGTCCGCCCCGGCCATGCCAGCACCAGCGGCAGCGCCGGCCAGCCGTCAAGGTGCGTGATTTCCTCGCCGACGCCTCGCGCGCGCAACGCGCGGCCGACAAGGCACATGGGCACGTCGGCGCCAAGCTTCAGGCCGACTTTCGCAAGCTCTCCGGCCGGAACGCCGGCGGCGCAGAATTCGTTCAGCGCAAGCAGCACAGCCGCTGCGTCGGCCGAGCCGCCGCCAAGCCCGGCGCCGGCTGGGATGTTCTTGTGCAGGCGGATAAGAGCGGCGGGCATGCGGTTGGCGCGGGCGAAGAAAGCCTCGGCGGCACGCCAGGCGAGGTCGCTGCGGTCGGCTGGGGCATGCGCTGCGAACGGGCCGGCGACGGCAAGCTCAAGGCTCGCGCCGGGCGCGATCGCGATTCGGTCGGCGCAATCGGCGAAGACGGCGAGCGAGTCGAGAAGATGATAGCCGTCGGCGCGGCGGCCGACCACGTGCAGGGCCAGATTGACCTTGGCGGGAGCGCAGCGTTCGACTGTCCTGGCCAATCGCCGGTCAGATATCGTCGGGAATTACCAGCTGCATGCCGGGAACGATGACGTCCGGGTTGCTCAGCTTGTCCCTGTTTGCGTCGAAGATGCGCTCGAACGATCCGCCGGACTTCAGCAGCGCCGCGGAGATGTTCCAAAGTGAATCGCCCGGCTTCACCGTGTAGAGCGTGGCGTCCTTCTGCTCCTCGGCCTCGGCCTCGGCCGCCTCCTCGATCAGCCTCCGCTCGGCGATCTTTTTCAGGACAATCTCGAGCGCCTCTCCCTCGGCGCCGAAATCGCGCGCGTGACGCCACTGGAACTGCGCCTCCAAGGGGCGCCCGGTCTTCCAATAGGCGTCGCCGAGGTGATCGTTGATGACCGGATCATCCGGCCTGAGCGAAACCGCGCGCTCCAGCTCCTTGACGGCCTCCTCGTATTCGCCCAGCCGGTAGTGCGCCCAGCCGAGCGAGTCGACGATGTAGCCGTCGTTCGGCCTGAGCTCGACGGCCTTGCGGATCATGTCCATCGCCTCTTCCAGGTTGACGCCCATGTCGACCCAAGAATAGCCGAGATAGTTGAGCACCAGCGGCTGATCGGGGCTGAGCTCGAGAGCTCTGCGGAAGTCCGCCTCCGCCTTCTCCCATTCCTTGGTGCGCTCGAAAGCGATGCCGCGGAAATAGAAGAGGCTCCAGTCGGCGGGCCCCGGCTCGGCGATCTGCGCGATGGCCGTGCCGTAGATCTCCGCCGCCTCGGCGAAGCGCTCGCGCCCGCGTAGCATGTTGCCGTAGGAAATGTAGGTCTGGATATCCTCGGGCCTGCTCGCGATGGCGGTTTTGAAGGCCTGCTCGGCCTCATCCGTCCTGTCCATGCGGTCGAGCGCCAGCGCGGCCCTCAGCTGGCCAAGCGTGTGGAACGGTGCATCGGGCGGAATCGAGTCGAACGCGGCAAGCGCGGCTTCGCCTTGCTCGTTGGCATCGAGCAGGTTGCCAAGCGAAAGGGCAGCGAGCCCGCCGGCGATGGTGGGGTCGAGGTAGAGCGCCAGGTGGAGGTAGAGATAGGCCACCTCGGTCCCGCCTTCCTGGCCGACCGCGGCGCCCACACCGGCAAGCGCCTCGGCGGCACCTTTGGCCGGGATGGTGACCGTGCGGATCGGACCGGTGCCGGCGCGCAAGGACTCCAGCGCGGCCAGCGCCAGGGCGTTGTCGGGAAAGCGTTCAAGAAAGCCTTCGAGCGTCGCTTCCGCTTCGTCGGTCCGCCCGGCGTAGGCGAGCGCGCGCGCATAGGCCTCAGTGATGCGCACGGCATTGCTGTCCTGTTGGAGCGCCGCCTCCAACGCCTGAAGCGCCTCCTCAGTACGGCCGGCTGCGAGCGCGATGTAGCCGCCGTGCAGAAGCTTGAACGGCTCGTACCAATCCTCGCCCTCGAGCGCGGCAAGATCGGCGAGAGCCTTGTCCGCCTCGCCCGCGCCGTAGGCGGCCCAGGCGGAGAGCAGCGCGCCAGTGAGGTCCGCCAGGACGCCCGCGCCGCTGCGGCTCAGGCTCTCCATCGCCTCAGCGTTGCGCCCGGCGCGAATCTGCTCCACCCCCGTTACCAACCGCGCCACGTGGCTGTCGGGGGACGCTTCTCTCAGCCGCTCGGCGAAGGCCAGCGCCTCCGTCACGTCGCCGGCGGATGCGCTCAGCACCAGCGCGCGTTCCAGCAGGTAGAGGTTGTCGGGGTCGGACTGGAGCGTCTTGCGATAGTAGCGGGCCGCGTTTTGAACGTCTTTCTCAACGTCGGCCGTGCGCGCCGCGAGATAGGACCCGGCAAGGCTGGTCAGCTCCGTGTCGTCCGCCGCGGACTGGACTGCGGGAGCGGGTTGGCAAAGCAGTGCCGGCAAAGCGATCGCCGCCAGCGACATCGCGCGCAGGACGGGTGGCGGGAACAGCGTCATTCTCTCTTCGTCCCTTGTCTCGATCCCGGGATACAGCGTGTCACCGGCACGGGCAATGCTTCGCGCGAAGCCGCCCCTCAAATCAGTGCGCGCGGGCGATGCAAAACGCCACCGCCTGCAGCAAAGCCGCCTTGGCGGGCACGTCGGGAAGCGGCGCCAGGGCGTCATGCGCCATGGCGCCATAGTGGCGGGCGCGCTCCACCGTGTCCTTCAGTGCCCGAGTGCGGTCGAGCAGCGCCACCGCGCGCGCGAGGTCGTCGTCGGCGATCGACCCCTCGACCAGTGTTCGCCTCCAGAACTCCCGATCCTCCTTGGTCCCCCGACGGTAGGCAAGCACGACCGGGAGCGTCACCTTGCCCTCGCGGAAGTCGTCGCCGACTTCCTTGCCCAGCATCGGAGTCTCGCCGCCATAGTCGAGGGCGTCGTCGATGAGCTGGAAGGCGATGCCAAGATTGGCGCCGTAGGAGCGAAACGCGGCGCGCACACTTCGCTCCGCACCGGCCACGACCGCCCCCACTTCGGCCGCGGCGGAGAACAGCACCGCCGTCTTGGCGCGCACCACGTCGAGATATTCGTCCTCGGTCGTCTCGGTGTTCTTGGCGGTGGTGAGCTGCATCACCTCGCCCTCGGCGATCGTCGCCGCGGCGGCGGAGAGCACGGCGAGCGCCTTCAGCAATCCCACCTCCACCATCAGCTTGAAGGCCTGGCCGAGCAGGAAATCGCCGACCAGCACGCTCTCCTGGTTGCCCCACACAAGCCGCGCCGTGCGCTTGCCGCGTCGCGTATCGCTCTCGTCGACCACATCGTCGTGAAAGAGCGTGGCCGTGTGCATGAACTCGACGCTCGCGGCGAGCTTCACCTCCGCGTCGCCGCGATAGCCGCAGGCGTGCGCGGAAGCGATCGTCACCATGGGGCGCAGCCGCTTGCCGCCGGAGTCGATCAGGTAGCGCGCCACTTCCGGGATGAGCGCCACATCCGACTGCGTGCGCTCAACAACCAGCCGGTTGACGCG
>CAZARE010000239.1:0-3310 GCA_964487455.1 uncultured Propylenella sp. | reverse complement strand
CGAGCTTGCAATCGCCAGGGATCGCCTCCCCGGGCTCCACGATCCGCACCTCGACCGCGCTCTCGGACCGAAGCGGGTCGAGATCGTCGGAATTGGCGAGCCGCGGCAGCCGCAGCACGGCTATTATGACTTTCGCATCCTGCTTCGGTGCATCGGCGCCGAAGCCCAGCGCGTCCTCGGCCGGCAGCCGGGCGGCGTCCGGAAAGAACGGGATCAGGCCGAGCGAGGCCCAGCCGGTGCGAGCCGAGATCTCGGCCAAACCTTCATCGAAAAGCGAAACATCTCCGCGAAACTTGTTGATCAGAAAGCCCTTTATACGGGCGCTTTCGGAGGCGTCGAGTACCGCATGAGTGCCCACAAGCGCGGCGATTACGCCGCCGCGCTCGATGTCGCCGACAAGAACCACCGGCACGTCGGCGGCGGCGGCAAATCCCATGTTGGCGATGTCGCCGGGGCGCAAATTTGTCTCCGCCGGCGACCCCGCCCCCTCGACCAGCACAAGGTCGCTCGCTTCGGAAATTGTCGCAAAGCTCTCCAGGACCTTGGGCAGCAGTTCGTCCTTCCGCTTGCCGTAGTCTCGCGCGGTCAGTGTCGCCCAGCGCTTCCCCTGCACCACGACTTGCGCCCCTGTCTCCGTCTCGGGCTTCAACAGAACCGGATTCATGTGGATGGCGGGCGCGCGGCGCGCGGCGCGCGCCTGCAGCATCTGCGCGCGGCCGATCTCACCGCCCTCGGCGGTCACGCCTGCATTGTTCGACATGTTCTGCGGCTTGAACGGCGCGACTTTGAGCCCCCGATCGGCAAAGGCGCGGCAGAGGCCGGCAACGACCAGCGACTTGCCGACATGCGAGCCGGTGCCCTGGACCATGATGGCGGGAGTGCGGGTCACCGGCTCGGTATAGCCGAGCCCGGCGCTGCCGGAAGCCCCCCGGCCAGCCGTCATGCAAAGTCGCTCGCCGCCGTGCGAAAACCTTGCTAACCTTGTGGCGAGGGGATGCACGAGGAGAGTAAGGACATGCGCCCGATTCACTTAATCGCAGTGGCTGGCGTCTTCGCCATGATGACCGCCGCTCCCGCGGCGGCACCGCTGCGGGCCGACATGGACTCGGTCCCCAAGACCAACGTGATTCAAGTCCACAGCACCTGCCACTCGAACTATCGGGACCACGGCGGCCAGTATCCATCGCACCGCCATCGACAATCAAACTGTTCCGTGCAGTACGCCCAAGAGGGAGGCGCGAGCGATTGCCACGCAAACTGGCAGACGCACTTCGTCCCCGGATACGGCCACATTACGCACCGACACGTCGGAAACAATTGCGCGGTCGAAATCACGGGCTCTCGTGGGCCCGGGATAGAGTTCGACGTGGCCCCGGGTTTCCGTTTTAGGTTCGGTATCGATTGAGGCTTTCGCCTTTAGGGAACGCCTAGAACTCGATCCCCTTCTGCGCCTTCACGCCGGAGCGGAAAGGATGCTTCACCTGTTCCATCTCGGTGACGAGGTCCGCGGCCTCGATCAGCTCGTCCTTGGCGTTCCGCCCGGTGACCACCACGTGCTTCATCGAAGGACGTGCCTCTAGCGCGGCGATCACCTCGCCCGCGTCGAGATAGTCGTAGCGGAGCACGATGTTGAGCTCGTCGAGCACCACCATCTCGTGCTCCGCGTCCATGATGAGCGCTTTGGCCTTTTCCCATGCCGCGCGCGCCGCGGCGATGTCGCGGGCGCGATCCTGCGTCTCCCAGGTGAACCCCTCGCCCATCGTATTGATGGTGACGCGATCGCCGAATTTCTCCAACGCGGCGCGCTCGCCGGTCTGCCACTTGCCTTTGACGAACTGCACGATCCCGACCTTCATGCCGTTGCCGAGCGCACGGAAGACGAGCCCGAAGGCGGCAGTGGATTTGCCCTTGCCCTTGCCCGTGTGGACGATCAACAGCCCCTTCTCAATCGTCTTCGTGGCGATGATCTTGTCGCGCGCCTCCTTCTTGCGGCGCATCTTTTCGGCGTGCTTGGCGTTGAGCTCGGCTTCCGACAGCCCCTCGGTCTTCATGCGGCCATCCTCCCGGCGAGATGCCTCAGCTCATCGTAGGCGCTGTTTCTGCGCGGCGCCCAGAGGCCGCGGTCGACCGCCTCGCAGAAGCGCGCCGCTATCTCCTTGAGCGCCGGCGGATTGTTCTCGGCGATGAACCCGCGCACTGCCTCGTCCTCGATATAGGCGCCGTAGAGTTGTTCGAAGTGGTGGTGCTTGACCGCGTTGGTCGTGGCGGCGAAGGCGAAGAGATAATCCACGGTCGCGGCGATCTCGAAGGCGCCCTTGTAGCCGTGACGCATCACGCCGGCGATCCACTTCGGGTTCGCCGCGCGCCCGCGCACGACGCGCGCGATCTCCTCATCGAGCGCGCGGATAACGGGACGCTCGGGGCGTGAGTGATCGTTGTGGAACACACGCGGCGCCGCGCCCCTCAGCGTTTCCACCGCTGACGAAAGTCCGCCCTCGAACTGATAGTAATCGTCGGAATCGAGGAGGTCGTGCTCGCGGTTGTCCTGGTTCTGCACCACGGCGTCGGTCGCCCTGAGACGTGCCTCCAGGAGAGGGCGGGCGCATTCACCTTCCGCGCCACCGCCATAGGCATAGGCCGACCATTCGAGGAACGCGGCGGCGAGGTCCGTGCGCTCCGTCCATATCCCTTCGTCGATCAGCGCCTGCAGGCCTGCCCCGTAAGCGCCGGGCTTGGAGCCGAAGACGCGGAAGGAGGCGGCGCGTTTCGCCTCCTCATCGGCGAGACCGGCCTCGCACAGCCGCCCCGCGTCGGCGCGTATCCGGGCGGCGACCGGATTGGCGTCCTCCGGCTCGTCGCGCTCGGCGACAGCCTGCACCGCCTCGTGGAAGAGCGCGATCTGGCTCGGAAAGGCATCGCGGAAGAAGCCGGAGATTCTCAGAGTCACGTCGATTCGCGGCCGCTTCAGCTCTGCGAGGGACATGACCTCGATGCCGGTGACGCGGCCAGACAAACCCTCCCAGACCGGGCGCGCGCCGACGAGCGCCAGCGCCTGGGCGATGTCGTCACCGCCGGTGCGCATATTCGACGTGCCCCATACGGTGAGCGCCATGGCGCGCGGCCATTCGCCCTCGTCTTGGAAATACCGCTCCACGAGCAGGTCGGCCGAGCGCCGTCCGAGGTCCCATGCCGCCGGCGTCGGCACCGCGCGCACGTCGACGGAATAGAAGTTGCGGCCTGTCGGGAGGCAGTCGGCGCGCCCGCGCGTCGGGGCGCCGGAGGGGCCGGGGTGAACGAACTTGCCCGACAG
>CAZARE010000238.1:0-17097 GCA_964487455.1 uncultured Propylenella sp. | reverse complement strand
GCGGGCCGCCGTGAATACGAAGATCGCCTTCCCCAAGACCTCTTCAAGAAAGCCATAGGTTGCGATGGTGCGGCCAAGCTGTTCCCAAAACCGCGGCGAATGCCGGTGGGTTGGAAACAATGGCGGTAATTTGCCCCGGTCGATAATCGAACGGTTCACTTCGTCGTCGTTCATCGGTCGGCCTTCTATTAGGGGGCGCACACGTCGCGCCTATCCACTCACATTCGCTCGCCGGGCAATCGGCACGCCTGCTTCACCCAGGCGGCGAACTGAGCTTCGTCGAGCTGGCCCTCGTAGATGTCGAGGTAGCGCACTTCTTTCTGCTTGGGCGCGCCGGGCGGGACCGGCTTGAGCGACGCGCCGCGGAAGAAAGCCACCTTCACGTAGTTCGTGAAGCAATGGAAGCTGAGGAACCAGACGCCCTCCTCGACGCCGTAGAAAGGCGAGTTCCATTTGACCGCCTTGGCGACACCGGGGACGGTGCGCACGATGAGCGCGTCGAGGCGGCGCCCGACTTCGCGTTTCCAGCCCGGCATTGCCGCAATATAGGCCTCGACCGGCGCGTCGCCGGAGCCCTTGGCGATCTGCGGGTTGCCGCCCGAGAGGAGCTTCGGCTTCGCGGTCTTGCGGGCGGATGATTTGGGGAGGGACTTCGGCGCCGTATTGCGCGGCCTGACGGCCTTCTCGCCGGCGGGCTTGGCGGCGGACTTCTTTGCGGCCTTCGCCGACTTCTTGGACGTCTTGCCGGCCATGGCGTTCGCTCCAGCTGAGACCCGCATGCAATCGATGATACTTGATCTCAAAAAGCCGTCCCAGAACCGCTCGGAGAGAGCGGGCAGGTAGCGTCTAGATCCCCGATCTCCCGTCCGGGCCGACGAACGCGATGCGCAGGAGGTTGGTCGCGCCCGGCGTCCCGAAGGGCACGCCGGCGGTGATGATGAGGCGCTGGCCGGGAGCGGCGAAGCCTTCGTTGAAGGCGATGGCGCAGGCGCGGTTCACCATCTCGTCGATGTCGCGGGCGTCCTCGGTGACCACGCAGTGCAGTCCCCAGATGAGTGAGAGCCGCCGCGCCGTGCGGCGCACCGGAGACAGCGCGATGATCGGAACCCGGGGCCGCTCGCGCGAGGCGCGAATGCCGGTGGAGCCGGACGACGTGTAGCAGACGATCGCCGCCAGCCCGAGCGTCTCCGCGATCTGGCGGGCGGCCGAGGTGATGGTGTCGGCGCCGGTCGATTCGGGCTCGGGGCGCTGCGCCTGGATGATGTTGGAAAAGAGCTTGTCCTCTTCCACCGCTTCGGCGATCCGGTTCATCGTCTCCACCGCCTCGATAGGATACTCGCCGATCGCCGATTCCGCCGACAGCATGACGGCGTCGGCGCCCTCGAAGACCGCGGTGGCGACGTCCGATACCTCCGCGCGGGTGGGAACGGCGGCGGTGACCATGCTTTCCAGCATCTGCGTGGCCACCACCACCGGCTTGCCGGCGCGCCGCGCCATGCGGGTCATCTGCTTCTGCACGCCGGGGACGGCTTCCAGCGGCATCTCCACGCCGAGATCGCCGCGCGCGACCATGATGCTGTCGGAAACGTCGAGGATTTCGTCCAGCCGCTGCAAGGCTTGCGGCTTCTCGATCTTTGCCATGATGCCGGCGCGTCCCTGCACGATCTTGCGCGCCTCGGACACGTCGTCCGGCCGCTGAACGAAGGAAAGCGCGATCCAGTCTGCTTCCGCCGCCAATGCGGCATCGAGGTCGGACCGGTCCTTGTCGGTCAGCGATCCGGAGCGCAGGGTCGTGTCGGGCAGGCTCACGCCCTTGCGATCGGAAAGTGTGCGCCCCTCGATCACCTCGGTCACGGCGCGTCCGCTGCTCACCTCGTCGACCCGCAGGTGGACGCGGCCGTCGTTCAGGAGCACGGCGTCGCCGGGCTTGAGCGCTTCGAAGACTTCCGGGTGGTGGAGCGAGACGCGGCCGCTACCGCCCGGCAGGTCCTCGCCATCGAGGACGAACGTCTGTCCGTGCGTCAACTCGGCGGAGCCGCCCTCGAAGGTTCCGATCCTGAGCTTCGGACCCTGCAGGTCAACCAGGATGCCGATCGGGCGGTCGTGCTTCTCTTCGATCGCGCGGATCGTGTCCACCAACGCCCGCATGGCGTCCTGCGAGGTATGGCTCATGTTGATGCGGAACATGTCCGCACCCGCGCTAAAGAGCTGTTCGATCGTTTCGGCGGTGTTCGATGAAGGTCCCAGTGTGGCGAGAATCTTGATCTTTCGTCGCCGTCTCATCGGCCTCCGATACCTCGGCTCGTCGGTTCGGTCAGCTGGATGGTCCAGCTTTGCTGGTTGCCGGTATCGACTTCATAAAAACCGGTCTTATGAAAACCGCGGGCGACGCAATCGCTGACGCCCTCGATCGTGAATTCCTTCTCTTGGGTGCAAAGAAAGGCGGTGTTCCCGCTCCATTCGCCGCCCAGATCGTAGTCGACGGCGTACATGTAGTAATAACGGCTGATGAGCGGCCCCGCGAGGAGCGTTGCGCAATTGTCGGCCTCGACCGTCCACCAGCCTTCGGTCGTCCAGGCCCGGTCTGCCTTGTAACCGATGGCTATGCCAACGCGGCTCGTGGTCTTGTTGCAGACGCGAAGGTCGGCCTGAGCGGCGCTGACCAGCAAGTAGGGGAAGACGTACAGAAGAACGAGGATCCAACTCCGGCGGAGAAGCTCCATTGCCCCACCCTTCTCCGTTGGGCACATACCTACCAATTCCCTAATTTTATCGCCCGTCCACTATTCGCTTGTCAACGACGACACAGCGGAAGTCGTTGACATTGGTTCCGGTCGGCCCGGTGACCAGGAGGTCGCCGGTCGCCTGGAAGAATCGCGTGCTATTATTAATTTTCAAGAAGTTGGCGGCAATGAGGCCCATTCCTTGCGCCTTCGTTAACGATGCGCCGTCGCCGAACGCCCCGGCGGGGTCGTCCGGCGCGCCGCTTCCGCCGTCCGTGCCGTCGGTGTCGGCGGCGAGAACGGTGATGCCTGCGGCGCCCTCGATGGCTGCGAGAAGGGCGAGCGCGTACTCCTGATTGGGGCCGCCCTTGCCGTCGCCTCTTACGGTCACGGTCAGCTCTCCGCCGGAGAGAAGGATCGTCGGGCGGCCCTGGGCGAGCCTCTGCAAAGCCGTGCGGGCGTGCGCCTCGCCGATCGCGCGCGCCTCGCCTTCCAGCGCGTCGCCGAGGACTTCGACCTCGTAGCCGGCGGCGCGGCCGATCTCCGCGGCGGCGGCGAGCGAGTCCGCCGCGCGCGCCACGATTCTCAGATCCGCGTTGTGGAAAACCGGGTCGCCCGGCTTGGGCGTCTCGCCGGCCGGGCTTTCGAGCACGGCGCGCACGCGTTCGCTCGGCTGGATGGACCAGCGGTCGAGGACGGCGAATGCATCGGCCGCGGTCGTGGGGTCCGGCGCCGTGGGGCCGGAGGCGATGAACGACGGGTCGTCGCCCGGCACGTCGGAGATGATGAGCGACAGGGAGCGCGCCGGGTAGAGGCGTGCGGCGAGCCGTCCGCCCTTGATCTGCGAGAGGTGCTTTCTGACCGTGTTGATGTCGGAGATCGGGGCGCCGCAGGCGAGCAGCGCCTTGGTGAGGGCTTGCTTGTCCTCGATCGTCAGCCCTTCGGCCGGGGCGATCCAGTTGGCGGAGCCGCCGCCGGAGATCAGCACCAGCGCCAGGTCGTCCGCGCGCGCCTCGCCGGCGAGATTGAGCACGTCGGCGGTCGCCGCCAGCCCGGCGGCGTCGGGGACGGGATGGCCTGCCTCCACGCAGCGGATCCTGCGGAGCGGGCGGCCGTAGCCGTGGCGGGTCACGCAGATGCCGCCGAGCTGCTCCGGGTGCAGCAGCCCGCCGTCGAGATAGTGCCGCTCGCACGCCTCCGCCATGTGAGCCCCCGACTTGCCGCAGGCGAGCACCATGAGGCGGTGCCGGGGGAGCCACGTAGGCCAGTGCGGCTTAAGGCATATCCCAGGTTGTGCTCTTGCAACCGCAGCGTCGAACATGGCGCGCGCGAGCTGGCGCGGTTTCATGCGATAGGCGCTAGGGGTACGGGCCTTTCGGCCCTCGGGCGGGCGACGTAGATGCCGGCGAAGATTGCAACCGCGCCCAGGAATTGGATCGGGCCGATGCGCTCGCCCAAAATAATCCACCCGAAGCATGCCGCAGCCACCCCCTCCAGGAAGATCACCAGCGAGGAGAAGCCGGCAGGCAGGTGCCCGAGGGCGAAGGCAACCAACCCCTGTCCGCCGGCATGGCTGACGAGCGCCAGCCCGACCAGCGCGGCGACCCCTGCCAGCGTCAGCGGCCACACCTGGGCCTCGAGTGTGACTGATTCGATGAGCAGCACGCATGCCGTGACTATGGTCGAGAGAAGCATGGTGCGGCCGGATCCGTAGACCCGCCGCGCCCGCCGGATCGCCAGGAAATAGGCCCCGAAGAAAATCGATGTGACCAGGCCGTAGATGTCGCCGTCGAGCTGTGCGGGGCTAACCGACCATGTGTCGCCGATCAGCGCCGAGGCGCCACCGAGGCAGAGAGCCAAGCCGAGCAAGACTTCTCGCTCAACCTTTTCGCCGAGGAAGAGTCCGGAGCCGAGCACCACCCAGACTGGCGCCAGCGTGGCGAGGAAGGTGGCGTTGGCCACGGATGTGTTCATGATCGCTAGGTGCCAGAAGGTGAGGTCCCCGGCGAACAGGATGCCAGCGGCAACCACCGAGAATCGTGCGGAGGCGTCGGGGCATTCCCTCCTGGACCTTGCATCTCCGCGCTCGTCGAGCGTTGCCCACAGCCAGAGCGCCGGCAGTGCCATCGCCACGCGCCAAAAGGCGCTGGTAAAGGGACCGACCTCGGCGAAGCGAACGAAGATCGGCGAGAGGCCGAGCGCCACTGCGCCGATAACCATGGCGAGGAGGGCGAGCGCCGCGGCGTCGAAGGCAGGAGTGGAAAAGCGGGGAGCGGGGGAGACCATGAATATGTCAAGTCGGGCGGATCGGATGCGCAGCGAATGTGCGCAGTAGTCGCCCCTGGCCGCAAGCCCGTGACACCAGACTTCAATCATCGGCCCGTCAGCTCGGGCGGCGGGCGCTGGGCTGTCGAGCAGAACCGCAGCGCCCGGGCCCGAACGCTTGGCTGTTCCGCCCGGGGGCACACGAGGTCGTTGCGCGCGTGTAGACGTTCGCCGTCCCTCGACACGTGCTTCCCCTGCGCCGCCGGCGAGCCCGGGCGAAATGGAGCAGGACCCAACGGTCGCGGATGCTTTCGTCCGCCGTTTCTCGATGAGGGAGCAGCGCTCCAGCTGTCAGAGCTGGTTCAACGCAAGCCGAGTGACCTCGGTCTCAGGGCCGCCGGGATGGGTCTGATCCCTCACCGAAATAGCAAGCGCTCCATTGCCCGTGTTGCTGATCGTCATGATTGCCTTGGTGTCGCCGTTCACCGGCTTCGGCCAGGTGATCACAAACACGACCGCGTCACCACGCCGCTTGCCCCAGAGCTTCGCCGGCCCGGCGGAGGCACCAGTGTAGGTGCCTATGTAGGCGCCGGACGCGGGGTCGAAGCGTATATCGGCGCGGACCTCCCTGGAGAAGATGGAGGCACCGCACGTGCCGCCGATTGAAACTCCATTTGCCGATGGCCGACCCGTCAGGGTGCACTGCACCCGATTTGGGCCTGCACGTGCGTTGCGCTTCACTTCTCCCGAACCGGAGAATGACCCCGCGAACCTGCCAAAGAAGTCGGATTCCGAACCAGACTGAGTTTGGTGCGCTGGCGCAATGCTCCCTGTTACGATTGGCGCCTCCGGCCTCGGCTTCGGCAGCCGAGCCAATACCGGCTGATCGTTGTGCGGGCGTTCACCGATCACACCGGCGGTGGGATCGGGCAACGCGCCCTGCCGAAACGACATTGGCTTGGCCTCCAGCTTCTGGAAGGCAATGGCGCTGCCCAGTTGCCGCGCGCGGCGTTCCATAGCGCGACGAAGAAGTAGCTCGGCCGGCCCGGCGGAGCTCTGCAAGACAAGGTCGAAAGCGGATTCGACACGGTTCTCGACTTCGGCCACGGTCTGCGCTTGCGCCGGCGCGATGAGCAGGATCAGCAACGCTCCCGCCCGGGCAAGCCAACACCAGCTTTCCCGTGGCTTCGACTTCACCCCTGCATGCTGCGCCATCTTTCCCCGCTCTCGCGAACAGGCTCGTGGCCTGCCACCTGCACAGTCACGATCTGGAAGAAAATGCTTCAAATGCCATTAACGCAGGACGCCGGCGCTGGATGCGGGCGGTCGCACCGCCTATCATGCTGTTCGGCTCATTGCAGCCGCCTCAATTGCGCTCGGGGTTTTGATGACAAGAGAGGACCCGGCCGAGGCCGGGATTTTTGCGCGGGCGGCTTGCGACGCGGAATCCTATGAGTTGCTGGAGGGCGATCTCGACGGCGGGCTTCTAATCCTTGCCGATCACGCAAGCAACCTCATACCCTCCGAGTATCGCGGTCTCGGTCTCTCCTCGTCCGCGCGCGAACGCCATATTGCCGGCGATATCGGGGTGGGACCTTTGGCCCGAAATCTGGCAGAGCGTCTTCGCGCTCCTGCAATTCTCACAACTTTCTCCCGTCTTCTCATCGATCCGAACCGGGGAGAGGATGACCCGACCCTCATCATGCGGCTGTCTGACGGCACGATCGTGCCGGGCAATGCCATCGTCGACGCAGCCGAGCGGGAACGCCGGCTCAAACGCTTTTATAGACCCTACCATTCGGCCATTAAGCGCCTGATCGACGCAATGCTGGCGACCGGCTGGCCGCCGGCGCTTCTTTCCATCCATTCCTACACGCCGGTGTGGAAGGGCGAAACGCGGCCGTGGCATGCGGGTCTCCTGTGGGACCGTGATCCCCGCTTCTCGATTGCGCTACTTGAGGCGTTGCGTGCCGAGCACGGCCTCAGAATAGGCGACAATGAGCCGTATTCGGGCGCATTGAAGCATGACACGATGTACCGTCATGGTTCAGGGCGCGGGTTGGCGCACGCGCTCCTCGAGATACGCAACGATTTGATCGACAAGCCGGCAGGGGTGCTCGAATGGGCGGACCGGCTGGAGCCGCTCTTGAAGCAAATTCTAGCGGATCCAACTTTACATCAAACTCGCCGCTACGGCCCAGCCTCCGACGGGCACGGCGAAGGGGACGATGAAGGAGATAATGATGCCGCAAATGGACGACGCCACGCGCACGGCGCTTGAAGCGGCGGCATTCCGCCGTCTGTTGGAGCACCTCAGGAAGCGCACCGACGTACAAAACATCGACATGATGAATCTTGCCGGCTTCTGCCGAAACTGCCTTTCGAACTGGTACCGCGAGGCAGCTGAGGAAAAGGGTTTGCCCGTTTCCAAGGAGGAGAGCCGTGAGATCATCTACGGCATGCCTTACGACGAGTGGCGTGAGAAGCATCAGACCGAAGCTGGGCCGGCGCAGCAGGCGGCGTTCGAGAAGAGCCGCCCCGCCCACAGCTAGCGGGCTTGCGCAGGCGCCGGCCTGGGCGTGGACTCTCTCGAAGGGTTGCCGGCCAAGTCCGGCCGCTCCATCCCGGGCGACCTCTGAATAACGAGGATTGATCGGTCCGGACTCTTGACGGCGTGCGATCCGGCGGGCCACGTCGCGCGTGTCAACGAGGAGTGTTGGTATGGCGGAAACGGGTGGCGTCGCAGCTGGGCAGCTGAAGAACTTCGTGGAACGAATCGAGCGCCTGGAGGAGGAAAAGAAGGGGATCGCGGACGACATCCGCGACGTCTTCGCAGAAGCCAAGAGTCAGGGCTTCGACACCAAGATCATGCGCCAAGTGATCCGGCTCAGGAAGAAGGATACCGCCGAGCGGCAGGAGGAGGAGGCGCTTCTCGATCTCTACATGCACGCGCTCGGCATGGTGCCCGCCGATACCGCCGCGGCGGCGTGATCACTCTAGAACCGTCCCGAAGCGCCCTTGCGACGGACGAGATAGCCACCGGCGTCAAAACCGAAAATGATCCGGTGCTGCGCGAAGGCGCGCGCGATCAGCCACGCCGTCAGCCCGCCGAGTAGAATGCCGGCCAGCACGTCGGAGGGATAGTGCGCGCCGACAACGGGACGGCTTGCGGCGATCCAGAAGCCGAGGCAGATGAATAGCCACCTCAGCCGCGGGAAAAGCAGCGCCAGCGCCACGCCGAACGCCATGCCGGTGGTGGCGTGTCCCGAGGGGAAACTCGCCCAGTCCGCATCCCACGACCAGAAATCGAAGGAGAAGCTGCCGCTGTCATCGAAGAGCTTCGGGCGCGCGCGGCCGATGATGTATTTCAGTAGATTGACGGTGATGCCGGAGATCGCTACCGCGAGAAACACATAGCCTGCGGCGAAGACATGTACCGCCCTGTTTGCGCGATGCCGCGGCCGCAGTCGATCGACATCGATTAGGAGCGCGACAATCAGCGCGACGCCGGTGCCGATTAGAATCCAGTCAGCCTTGCCGAACTCTGTCAGGAATCGGAAGAAACCGACGACGGGCTGGGGGAGGGTCGTCCGCCAGGCCGGGAGGTGGGGGTCGAGGAGCACGGCAAGGAGCAGGAAGGCGGTAAAGGCCAACGCCGACGCGTTGAGCACCTGAAAGGCGTCATAAGGCTGGATGCGGAACCTGCGGTCGCGCCTACGGCGGGTCGCGAACCGCCATGACACTGCGATATTCCGCCGGATGGCCGCAAGCCGGGACTGCGCGCGAGCGTGCAACCGACCGACGTCGGTGGTCGACTTCCGAGTCCGCCGCGCATAGAGATCGCTAGCCATTCCGTGCGGACGGATAGCAGGCAGGCCGGGGGCTGGTCGAGCGCTCGCCGTCTTTGGGGGGGGAAACTTATGGAGTCGGGGGAGATCCGCCGAAGGTATAGCTGATGCCGGCGGCAAAGTGGTGTACCAGAATGTTAGTCTCAAGCGAGCCGCCGCCGACGAGATTGGCCTCGTTCCAGGAATAGGTCGCCTTGTATTCGCCGAAGATCGAGAAGCCGTACCCGATGCCGTAGCTGGTGCCGATCAGTCCGGCTACAACTGGGCCAGTTGCCTGGAATTTGTAGGTCTCTCCCACAGAGGGGATAGTTTCGACCTCGACGTGCGGAACCGAAACGCCGGCGCCGGCGCCGGCATAGATTGTGAAGCGATCGGTCAGCGGCAGACGGTAGAGCGCGTTCAACGTGATGGAGTTGATGCCGTTGGTGAATTCGAGCCTGGTGAAGGTTCCGCCGACCGCCGGATCGCTCAAATCAGCCGAAACCTTCGCGTGAGTGAAATCGAGCGCCGCGCCCCAGCTGGGCATGCCGAAGTCCGTGAACCAATAGATGGCTCGTACACCGTAGTAGGGTTCCCGCCACTCAGTGGAATTGCCGCCCATCCATGCGACGCCGAATGTTCCCGACAGGGGAGGCTGGGTGAGCGTGACATCGCTGTCACTCGCAGTATTCGAGCCCCCATAGATCGAAAACTGGAACTCTGCCTTCGCCGACGCTGGGAGCAAGGCAGCAAGGGAGGCCACGAAAAACGCCACCGGACGCATTTCAGAACCCTTGAACGCAGGTCCTCTTTATCACGCTGGGCTCCGTGCTGAGCAGGCGTCTTGTAAAAATGCAACGCTGTACCTGTTCTGCAACATACACGCGGGGCGGCGTGCTGGCTTCAACGGCTCGAGTGACTACTCGATCAGGCTGGCGAAGAGGCGCATAAAGAAGCCCCGCTCATCGGGAGCCTTGCTGCTCTCGGCGATAGAGAACCGGTCGACCGGGAGGTCGGGCCGGTGGCTGAGTTCCGACACTTCATCGGCCGCTCTGGGTGCCTGGTAAATCGCCGAGGCATTTCCCGGCACCGGCATCTCAAGTCGGGCTAGTCGCGGATCGTATGTCGCCGGCGTCGCGATCAAGCTGCGGATTGCATCCCGGTCCTCGCGGTAGCTCGGCAGGCCATCGGGCGCCAGAACGACGCCAAGTGCTGGTTCGCCGGTGCCGGTCGTCGCTGTACCGCGTGTCGGCGCGGCTACCGCGGCGGCGAGAACGACCTCGCGCGGTTGCGCCGCCTCGTAGGCCAGGGCGGCAGGGGCTGTGGCGGACTGGGCTCTTCGGGCGGCGAAGGCGGCGAGGGTCGCCCTATCTTCGTCCGAGGGCAGTCCCCGATCATTCTCTACGGCGGAGAAGGCGATCGTGACCGGATCGCTTCTGGCGACCTCAACGTCACCCTGCGCCGGTTCGGCTGCGCCTGAAACGAACAGCGCAATCGCGTCGGCGCCAACCGGAAGCGGTGTCGCGCCGGGTGGAGGAGCATCGCCAAGGCTGGCGGCAAGAAACACCGGATCAGGTCTGGTGCGAGGTAGCGGAGCAAAAGCCAGGGTCGCGATCATCTCGGCGTCGGCAGGCGTCACATGGGCTGGGCGCAGCAGCCTCTCCGTCGCGGCAATATCGGTCTCCGCAGCTGGGCGCGCTCGTGGCCTGCGCGGCTCCAGGGCGTCTTCCGTCACCGCGACGATCGCTTCCCGCTCGGGGGCCGGCGCATCGGCGGGCGTCCCCTCATCGACCAGCTCGTCCTTGCCTTTCCCGTCTCCGGGGAAGACGCGCTTGAGCCAAGCTCCGACTCCGCGAGTAGTCCCTGTGCGGTCGACCTCTTCGGGCTCCGCCTCCAGATAAGCGAGCGTAGTCTCGCCAGAGGACTTGCTGCGTGCGAGCGCACGCTGATGGCCAGGTAGCGGCTTGCCGTCGGGCGGCAGATGCAGAGTCTCGCCATCGGGGAACAGCGCGAGCAGCTGTTGGCGCGACATGCGCGGCCAGGCTCGCACGCTCCCCGTATCGACATGAACGAAAGGAAAGCCTGAGCGGGGATAGTAGCCGACCCCTCCACCTTGTCGTCTCATCGCGATGGCGCGGAGCTTGTCGAGAGGCACATCCGGGATGGCAAAGTCCATCGCCTTGCCGCTAGTGTGTTGACTGTTCTTGGCGACACCACTCGACCGGTTGCGCAGCATGCTGTTAGTGGCAGGCGAACGATATGCGGAGACGATATGGATGTAGCCGCGAGAACCGGACTCGTCGTAGATATCCCACACGAGGTCGAGGAGCTGCGGATCCATTCGGGCTGCCTCGTCCTTCCGCCAATCCCGCAGGAAGTGGTTGATTCTTTGCAGCTCCTTGCGGTCATAGCGACCGTTCCGCTTGAACGTGAAAGTTCCGCGCTCGCCGGTGTGGCCGAAAAAAAGCTTGAGGGTGCGGTCGCGCTCCCGCGACTGAGCCGGCTCTACCGGCAAAGCGACGACGCTAAGCAGCAAGCAAACCGCCACCCCGACGCTCAGGCCGATCGAAAGTGGCGCGGTCGGAGGTCTCAAAAGTCGTCGCCCTTCTTCCAGGAGTCGCCCAAATCCCGGCACCCGTCAGGCGCAATCGTGGCGTAGCTTGATTAACTCGGACTTAAGAAGTGGGTTATGGCATATTTGCGGCGCAGCGCAATAGACTATGCCGACGACGGACGCGCTTAGATATCTGCTAAGAGCTGAGGAACTCCGTCATCCTTTCGTCGTAGCTGTAGAGGTCCTCAAAGTGACGGAGTTCGCCGTCAGCCCCGATCGTCGTGGTGAAGTAAGTGAGGTGGACGGGGATCGGATTGTCCAGGTTCACCCGACGTTCCTGTCCGCCGTATAGCCGCTCCAAGCGCGACGAATTCCACTCGGGGGCCGCAATCGGCAGGATGGCGTCGGCAAATTCCAGGGGATCCTGCACCCGTACGCAGCCGTGACTGAAGGCCCGGCGGTCTCGGCTGAAGAGCGACTTCGACGGCGTGTCGTGAAGATAAACGGAGTGCTGGTTGGGAAACATGAACTTGATCCGCCCAAGCGCATTTTGCGAGCCGGGCACTTGGCGGACACGCACAGAGCGTGGGTTCACCACATGCCAATTAACGCTCGCCGGATGGATTCGGCGCATCTGTCCGCCGACATTGGCCATGACCTCGTAGCCGTGTCGCGCGAAGTAGCCATAGGGATTCGCGCGAATCTCCGGAAGCATCTCGTTCCTGAGGATCGATGTAGGAACGTTCCAGTATGGATTGACGACGAGGTGGCTGATGCTGTGCGAGAACGTTGGCGTCGGGTTCCGTGGCGTGCCGACGATAACACGCGTATCGTGGGTGACAGTTCCGTGGTGATACGTGCGTACCGAAAACTCCGGCACGTTGACCAGAACATGGAAATTACCCAGATCGCGCGGCATCCATCGCCAGCGCTCCAGATTGGCGACAATGGACGCTATGTCCTCCTCGCGGCTCCGCCCGTTGAGGGTAAGGAGCGTGCGCGGACCGACGATTCCATCGACGCTCAGTCCGTGGTCTTCCTGGAATGCCTCGATTGCCCGCACAAGCGCGTCATCGTAAAGCTCCGGCCCTGCATCGACAGGCGGCTCGACCTGAAGACGCTGGCGTAGGAGCACCACGCGCGCATCGCTCATGCCTGGCTTCAGGAGCCCGCCTTCCGGCACGACGATTCTCTTGCCGTCCTCTTCGGTCGCACGGAGTTCGGCAAGCTTCCCCTTGAGCGCGTGATACTGGGGATGCGCCGGCTCATACCTGCGGAGCGCTGCCCCAACGTCGGGGGCGGCGGACAAACGCAACAGGGCCTCGCCGATATCTGGATGTTCGGGATCAAGGGTGATCAGCTTGCTGACGTCGGTCGGCCAGATCCGACCCGAAGCTATATGCGCGACGAAGCGTGCGGCCGCGCGGCTGAACTGAACGTCTGCCTCGGCAAGGCGGCGCGGGTCGTAGTAGCGACGGTCGATGACGTGCGGCGTTGCGTAGGCGCCAGCATCGAGGCCGTATCGCTCCGCCCCATCGATATGGCTTCTCAGCGCGCTGACCTGAGGGGATAGCTCTCCCGACTGGAACCAGAGCGGCTCAAATCCGCGCGACTTATAGAAGCTCCGCACGCCGTCCAGCACAATTGTCTCGATCGGATCGCTGCCGTCCCTTGCCTGATGAAGCGCCGCCTCCACGGCGCGTACTCTTCCAAGAGCCAAGCGAGCAGAGGTCCGGTCCCACGCTACACTGGGCTCGGGCGCCAAGACGGTGTCGGGCGCTGCCGTGGCCGACAGCATGCCTGCGGCCACGAAACCGAGGAAGAGCGTGATACGCAACACGACCATTTGTCTTGTCTCTCCGAAGCGACGCGTTGCCGCCGCGGCCTATTGGCTCAAGAAGCAGCGGACTCGCCTGACGCGATTCCGTAGCCCCTGACCTTCCGATAGAGCGTCGATCGACCGATTCCGAGGCGGCGGGCCACCTCGCTCATGCACCCGCTATAACGATCGAGCGCAAACCGAATGACCTCCTCTTCGAGCACCTCAAACGGCCGCAGCTCGCCCTGTTCGTCCAGAAGTCGAGCGATACCATACCGCGACGTTGCTTGCGTGTCAGCGCAAGCCAGCCGACTGCGGAAGCTTTCGCCATATACCTGTTCCTGAACTGCAACAGCGACGATCGGTTCCGTTGCGGTGGCCAGGAACGGGAACTCGCGCGGCGTGAGTTCTGAGCCCTCACACATCATCACGGCGCGAAAAATGGCGTGTTGGAGTTCGCGCACATTGCCTGGCCAGTCGTGGGAGACGAGCAACTCCATCGCAGGCGCACAGATGCTGGTCACGAATGAGCGCCCTGCCTCGCCTGCGGAATTGGCGAGAAATGCTCGCGCAAGGTAGGGAATATCGGCACGCCTCTCGCGTAACGGCGGTACCCAGATTGGGAACACGTTCAGTCGATGGAATAGATGCTCGTCAAAGGTGCCTTCACGAACGAGGTCGATCAACCGACGCGGTGTCGCGGCGATCAGCCGGATATCGCTCCGCCCCGGCCCGGCGACGGTGGACGGCCCGAGATCCTCCCCCGCCAGCATCTGCGCGACCGCACTCTGCGCGGCGCGCGGCAAATTGTCGATCTCGTCGAGAAACAGCGTCCCTCGGTTCGCCTCTTGCATTTTCTGGCGAGTGGCTCGTGAGAGGGGATCGAGCTCATCACCGCAGCGTATCTTCACAAAGGGGCGATTGCGGCGTGCGCTCGACCCATGGATTGCGCAGGCGAGCAGCTCTTTGCCGACTCCTGGCTCTCCTTCGATCAATATGGGGATTGTGGAACGGGCCGCACGTTGCGCCTGACGATAGGCGCGTTCCATCATTGGCGCGTGCACAGTGAGGTCAGGGAGTCCAAGAGTGCCGGCACGGCTCAAACGCATCCGTAGAATTTCTTTCTTAAGTGCGCTGATCCTCAGCGCGTTCGGCAGCGAAACGCGTACGCGCTCCGGGCTGCCATATCACCTTCCAGCAAGAATCCGCGGGCGACGCAGGAGCCGTCTGATGCCGTCAGCACAATTGCGGTATGCGGTTAAGATCGTCTTAGCGAGCGTAGCGGGGCTCGCTTTCGAGGGCGCCGCGATCTAAGGGCTTTTCCGATGTGAGGAGCGATAGGAGACGAGTGTGGCCGTTGGAGCGAGGCGAGTCGACGAG
Source organism: uncultured Propylenella sp. (assembly GCA_964487455.1). GTDB lineage: Bacteria > Pseudomonadota > Alphaproteobacteria > Rhizobiales > Afifellaceae > DASWJZ01. The sequence goes on along the minus strand of CAZARE010000238.1, from coordinate 2,529 downwards.
GCGGACGAAACCCTGGGAACACTGCCGACCTGGGATCTGTCCGACCTCTATCCCGGAATGGACGCTTCCGAAGTTAAGCGCGATCTCGAGTCTGTCGCGACCGTGAGCAAGGCTTTCCAGACGCGTTACAAAGGCAAGCTCAAGACGCTTATCGAAGGCGCTGATGGCGGCGCCGAGCTGGCAGAGGCGATCGCTCGATACGAAGCCGTACAAGAGCAGCTGGGTCGCCTCGCGAGTTTCGCTCAGCTCGTCTATGCCGGGGACACCTCAGATGCGGTACGTGCCAAGTTCTTTGGCGACATGCAGGATCGGCTTACGGCGACCTCTACGGAACTTCTGTTCTTCGAACTGGAGCTGAACCGGTTGGAAGACGCCGCGATGGAGAAGGCGCTGAAGACGCCGGTGCTGGCCGTATACAAGCCATGGATCGAGGATCTCCGGCTGGAGCGCCCCTATCAGCTGTCAGATGATATCGAGCGGCTGTTCCACGAGAAATCCGTCACTGGGCGTGGCGCATGGAACAGGCTGTTTGACGAGACGCTCGCAAATCTGCGTTTCGAGGTGGACGGCGAAGAACTGCCGCTTGAGCCGACGCTGAACCGTTTGCTTCATCCGGACGAGGCGAGGCGTAAGGCGGCGGCGAATGCCCTGGCTCACACCTTCAGCAGGAATGTGCGCCTTTTCACTCAGGTGACCAACGTGCTGGCTAAGGACAAGTCCATCTCAGATGAATGGCGAGGCTTCAAGGACGTGGCGGCGTCGCGCCATCTTGCCAATCGTGTCGAGCCTGAAGTTGTCGATGCGCTGGTAACCGCGGTGCGGAACGCCTATCCGCGGCTGTCGCATCGCTACTATGCGCTGAAAGCGAGTTGGCTTGGCAAGGAGCGGTTGGAGTTCTGGGATCGGAACGCGCCGCTGCCGGAGACGATCGACCGGCGAATTCCATGGGGGGAAGCTAAGGAGACCGTACTCTCGGCCTACGGGGGCTTCTCTCCGGAAATGGCCAGCATCGCTGGGTGCTTCTTCGAGATGGGATGGATTGATGCGCCGACTCGGCCTGGAAAGGCGCCCGGCGCCTTTTCGCACCCTACCGTGCCTTCGGTCCACCCCTATGTGCTGTTGAACTATCAGGGCAAGCATCGCGACGTCATGACGTTGGCGCACGAGCTGGGTCACGGGGTGCACCAGACACTTGCGGCCAGCCAGGGTTTCTTGATGTCGCACACGCCGCTGACGCTGGCGGAGACGGCGAGCGTCTTTGGTGAGATGCTGACCTTCCGCGCGCTTCTCAACGGCGCGGAGAATCACCGCGAACGCAAGATCATGATCGCTTCCAAGGTGGAGGACATGATCAACACCGTGGTGAGGCAGATCGCCTTCTATTCGTTCGAGCGCAGAGTACACGTCGAGCGGCGCGATGGTGAGCTCACCGCCGATCGCCTCGGCGAGATCTGGCTGGAAGTGCAGAGGGAGAGCCTCGGCCCGGCGATCAATCTCGGCGCGGGATACGAGACCTTCTGGACCTACGTCCCCCACTTCATTCATTCCCCCTTCTACGTCTATGCCTATGCCTTCGGCGATTGCATGGTGAATTCGCTCTACGCCGTCTATCAGAATACGGAGACCGGCTTCCAAGAGAGGTACTTCGCGATGCTGAAGGCCGGGGGCACTAAGAAGCACAAGGAATTGCTCGCGCCCTTCGGCCTTGACGCAAGCGATCCGAGCTTCTGGCAGATGGGTCTTGCGGTGATCGAGGGGCTGATAGCCGAGCTGGAGTCGATGGCGCCATAGCGGCGAAGCGGCCGTGGCATACCCGTGCTCTAGCTGACGGCCGCCTGTTGCTTGACCTCCGTCGATCGCTCTACCTGAGGTTCAGAGAGTTTTCTGAGAATGGCTTCGACCGCATCTGCCAAGTTCGTTGCAATGCCGTCGGCGCCAGTGGCCGCAAGCGGATCGCGGCGCTCGGCATCCTCCAGAGGAAAAGTCCATAGGCCAACGTAGATGGCAGCGTTGGGCAGGCGCCGCCGCAGACGCCGTACGAGAAACCGGGCATGGGCAAGGGAGTCGGCATTCATATAGGAAAGCGCGACCACTGCGACGTCACTCAGATCGTGGTCCCGCAGTCGGGCGCTCTGCAAACCTTCAAAGGGAAGCACGCGTACGTAACCTTCGTGCCGCTCGAGGAGCTGCGCCAGCATTGCGGCCGCGGCGTCATCGAGATGGCCGCGCGCGCCGGCACAAAGGATCGCCTGGTCTTTGGGGATCGAAATCGGACCACATGGCTGTTCGAGCAGCGCGATCTCGGCCTCGCTCGCAGCTGCCATATGTGCTGCAGGACCCGTATCCTCCCATTCTGCCAAATTGTCGATGAGAACCACCGCGCCTTCCGCCACCCGCTCGCGACGTTCCTCGTCAAGCGCCCCCCGCGCCCGGTCATGCTCGGCCAGCGCCAGGGCGGGGATCGCCACATCTTCGTAGAATTCCGCCAGGGTGTGGCTGCGGAGATAGGTCTCGGCGCGCTCAGTTGCT
>CAZARE010000237.1:0-5409 GCA_964487455.1 uncultured Propylenella sp. | reverse complement strand
CGACATCTGCATCATCTCCACGGCGCAGCAGGCGAGCCCGAAGGTCATCCACATCAGCGAGCCGGTGCGCGCCCAGGTAATCAGCTCGTCGGTGGAGGTGACGAGCCACCCCTTGTCGGCGAGCTCGCTGTTGACCTCGGTGAAGAACGGGTCGCGCGTCTTGTCGCGCCGCTCCTCCTCCGGGTTTCGGGCGACGGGCGATGCGGGGCCGATCAATCCCATTCCAACGCGCCCTTCTTCCATTCATAGATGAAGCCGACCGTGAGCACGCCGAGAAACACCATCACCGACCAGAAGCCGAACCAGCCGATATCCTTGAAGGCCACAGCCCAGGGAAACAGGAACGCCACTTCCAGATCGAAGATGATGAACAGGATCGCCACGAGATAGAAGCGCACGTCGAACTTCATGCGCGCGTCGTCAAAGGCGGCGAAGCCGCACTCGTAGGCGGAGAGCTTTTCCGAATCGGGCTGCTTGTAGGCGACGAGGAACGGCGCGGCGAGGAGCGCCAAGCCGATGACGAGCGCCACGCCGATGAAGATGACGATCGGAAGATAGGCGCTGAGCACAGATTCCATTTCGTCCCCAAAGACTCCCGACGCGGCCGTCCGCCAGCCGCGTTTTGTTGCGCCGCAATGTGGCGGCAAGACCGTCACTTTGCAAGCAATCGAAGAGTCCCCTGCCATGCCCACGCACCGCGGGCGCTGCCTTTCACTTGGCCCGCTCACGCGCTATGGTCTGTGGGCGATTGACCTGCGTCAAGGCGCCAGCGCCAATCGTGCTATTGTTTGAAAATGCGGCCATACCTGATGCATAGGCTCACGGGATTGCTGGTCGGTCTGTTGCTGGTCGCCGCCTTGAGCGTCCCGGTGTTCGCCACCGGTTCGGAAGCGGAGTTCGGCAGTCTGCGCGCGTTGCATGCCGTCGGGCACGGCTCGCCGCCCGATTGCTGCGACCACACTCCGACCGATGGCAACGCCTGCTTCTGGGCCTGCCTATCGGCCTGCACGGTGGCACTCTGGCCAGCAGGGCCATCTGTGACGCCGGCCTTTGACGTGGCCGTGCCCACCTGCGATCCGGCTGCAGCGCCGGCCGGGCACGGCCCGCCAACTGCGACGCCTCCTCCCAAGCGCGCGGTCTGAAATCCCCGTCGGGGGCCATGATGCCCCGCGTCCACCGTTCGGACCTCAAACGCTCAAGGAGCGAGTCACATGAGTATGAAGTTCGCCGCGCTTGCGTTCGCCGCAAGCCTTCTTGCCATGCCTGCCGCCGCCCAACAGGCGGGCATGGGTCCCGGTGCCCATCCATCCGGGCACGATGCAGAACAGCCTCCCGCCACTGGCGGTGGCATGCCGATGCAAGGCATGGGGATGCCGGGCATGGGCATGATGCAGAACATGCCAATAATGCAAGGCATGGGCATGATGAACTGCCCGATGATGGGCAGTATGGGCAGTATGGGCGGCATGGCTATGGGCGGCCCGGCCGGCGACCAGAGCGTCGCGTCGCTGGCCCTCAACGCCGTCAACGAGAAGATGCATCGCGAAATGGCGATCGCCTTCACCGGCAATGCCGACGTGGATTTCGTCCGCGGCATGATCGCCCATCACCAGGGCGCCATCGACATGGCCAAACTCGTGCGGGCGTTCGGTTCGGATGCGCAAATCCGCGAACTGGCCGAGGCCATCATCGAGGCGCAGGAGGCCGAGATCGCGATGATGCGCGCCTGGCTTGAAGAAAACGCCCCGCAATAGCCGCGCCGGGCGGCGGCGCTATTTCACCGGGCGCCGCCGCCCGTTCGGCCCCCTTTGAGGACATCGCAAATGAACCGACGCACTTTCATTCTGGCGGCCGCAGCGCTGCCATTCGCACTCGCCGGGACGGGAGCCGCCGTGTCGCGCGCGCTCGTGCATACCGACCCCTCCTGCGGCTGCTGCCGCAGTTGGGTCATGCATCTGCGTCAGGCCGGCTTTGCGGTCGATATCCGCGAAACCGCGGACATCAGCTTCGAGAAGATGCGCCTCGGCGTGCCAGACAATCTCCTCTCCTGCCACACGGCCGAGATCGATGGGTATGTCGTGGAGGGGCACGTCCCGGCCGGAGCGATAAGGCGGCTGCTGGCCGAACGACCGGAGGCGGCCGGACTCAGCGTGCCCGGCATGCCGATAGGCTCGCCTGGCATGACCGTCGCGGGCATGGAGCCGGAGGTCTATCAGGTCATCCTCTTCGGCCGCTCCGGTCAGCGGACCTTCGCCACCTATCGGGGCGAGATTCGCCTGCCTTAGCCCCACCTCGCAACCGGGCAACGGCCCGCCGGGCCGGTTGCCGACGTGCGGCGACCGACAACGCGGCCATCCGGCTTTCCTTTCCGAGCCACGCAAAGACCGGAGGGATTCAGTGGCAAACCACCATCAATTGCACCCCGCCAGAGACATCCGGATCAGTGGCGGATCGACGGAGCCGGCCCACGACAAACACGCAGGCCACACGGTCAAGGCCTTCCGCAACAAGTTCTGGGTGTCACTTGCCCTAACGGTCCCTACCCTGATCTGGGAGCCGATGATCCAGATGTGGCTCGGCTACCGGGCGCCGTCGGTGCCGGGTGCGGCGTACATTCCCGCTGTTTTCGGTACGGCCATCTATTTCTACGGAGGCCTCGTCTTTCTCCAAGGCGCGGTGCGCGAGCTGCGGGCTCGCCTGCCCGGCATGATGACGCTAATCGCGCTCGCGATCACGGTTGCCTTCGTCTACAGCCTCGCCGTCACCTTCGGGTTCGACGGGCACTCGTTGTGGTGGGAGCTGGCGACACTGGTGACCATCATGCTGCTTGGTCACTGGATCGAGATGCGCTCCATCTTCCAGGCGCAGGGCGCCGTCAAGGAACTCGCCAAACTCCTGCCCGACACGGCGCTTCGGCTCTCCACCGACGACCGCACGGAGCAAGTGCGCGTCGACGAGCTGCGGACCGGCGATCTCGTGCTGGTCCGCCCCGGCGCCGCCATCCCCGCCGACGGCATGGTCACAAGCGGCAAGAGCTCGGTCAACGAGTCGATGCTCACCGGCGAGTCGGCACCGGTCTCCAAACGCGAGGCCGACACGGTCATAGCGGGGACGGTAAACGGCGAGGGGTCGCTGAGAATCGAGATCACAGGCACCGGCGACAAGACGGCGCTAGCCGGGATCATGCGCCTGGTCGAGCAGGCGCAGACCTCGCGATCGCGGGCGCAGGCACTTGCCGACCGGGCGGCGTACTACCTTACCCTCATCGCGATTGGCGCCGGCGTGCTCACCCTTGCCGCATGGCTGATCCTCGGCCAGACCCTCGACTACGCCATCGAACGGACGGTGACCGTCCTGGTCATCGCTTGTCCGCATGCCTTGGGGCTTGCCGTGCCGCTCGTCATCGCCATCGCGACGACGATCGGCGCGCGCAGCGGTCTCCTGGTCCGCGACCGGCGTGGCCTCGAGGAGGCGCGGCTGCTCGATGCGGTCGTCTTCGACAAGACCGGGACGTTGACGCTTGGCGAGCACCGAGTCGTGGAGACGGTGACTGCCGACAGCCTTTCCGGGGAAGAAGCAATGCGGCTCGCGGCGGCAGCGGAGCGCGACTCGGAGCACCCGATAGCGCGGGCACTGATGAGGAGCGCCGAGGATCGCGGTCTTTCGGTGCCGCGCGCCGGTTCGTTTCGGGCCATTTCCGGCCGCGGGGTCGTGGCCGAGGTGGAAGGCCGCACGATCAATGTCGGCGGGCCGGCGCTGCTCGAAAGCCTGGGGATCGAGGCGGACCCCGGGCTCCGCGACGCGGCGGCGCGGGTCGACCGCAACGGTCAGTCCGCTATCTACCTAGTAGAGGGAGGCCGCACCCTCGCAGTGTTCGCGATCGCCGACGCCATCCGCCCGGAGTCGGCCGAGGCGGTGCAGCGGCTCCAAAGGGTCGGCATTGAAGTCGCCATCCTGACGGGCGACTCGCGCGCCGTCGCCGAAAACGTCGCGCGCACTCTCGGGATCGAAACCGTGTTCGCTCAGGTGCTCCCGGACCAGAAGGCCAAGATGATCCGTTCGCTCCAGCGCCGGGGCAAGCGCGTCGCCATGGTGGGCGACGGGGTCAACGATGCACCTGCGCTGCTCACCGCCGACGTCGGCATTGCCATCGGCGCCGGCACCGACGTGGCGGTGGAGGCTGGCGACGTGGTGCTGGTGCGGAGCGATCCACGCGGCGTAGCCAGGATCGTTGAACTGAGCCGGGCGAGCTACCGGAAAATGCTGCAGAATCTCTGGTGGGCCGCGGGCTACAACATCGTGGCTATCCCGCTCGCGGCCGGCGTTCTTGCCTGGGCGGGACTCGTGCTGGTGCCGGCGCTGGGCGCGGTCCTGATGTCGGCGAGCACGGTGATCGTGGCCATCAATGCACAGCTCCTTCGCCGGGCGGTCTGAACAAGGCGTAAGCCGGAACGCTGTGATCCAGGTGTTCTGGCGGGAGTGACGGGGCTCGAACCCGCGACCTCCGGCGTGACAGGCCGGCACTCTAACCAACTGAGCTACACCCCCGCGGGCGCCCGCGAGATAGGGACTTGGCCGGGGCAAGTCAAGCGAACCGCCGTTTGCGGCGCTTCTCATGGTTGGCGGTCGTGCCGGCGCCGGCGCGCTGCTAGAATAGCACCCGGTCACGACCGGAGGCGCAAACCATGGAAATTCATCGGGCAGGAAAGCGGCCGAGCCGAAAGGCCAACGCGGACTGGTTCACCGGGACCGTGTGGCAGGACCCGATCGTCGAGGCGCCGGAGCCGGCACGGGTGCGAGCCGTTCAGGTCGCCTTCGAGCCTGGCGCGCGCACGAACTGGCACACGCATCCGCTCGGTCAGACGCTCTTTGTCGTGTCGGGCGCCGGCCGCGTGCAGAAGCTCGGAGAGCCGGTGCGCGAGATACAGCCCGGCGATACCGTCTGGATCGCGCCGGGAGAGAAGCATTGGCACGGCGCGGGGCCAGAGACCGGCCTGGTCCATATCGCCTTTCACGAGGCGATCGAGGGGAAGCACGTCGACTGGATGGAGCCGGTGACCGATGCGGAATACGGCGCGCCCGTCGGTTAGAGGCCAGCATAAGAGAGGCCCGCCGATCCGGCGCGCGTCGCGGCGACACGCGCCCGGCGATCAGCGGATGAAAGGATTCTCCTTCAGCGCCGCCTTGCGCTGTTCGCGCCGCCGCTCGGCTTTGCTCGGCTTGCGCGCGTGCATTTCAAGCACGGAAAAGAGATCACTTGCCGTCCTCGCGAAGAGAAAATCCACGACGCGTGTGAAGCCGGCGGCGTTCTGGTAGATTTCCACGATATCCGTGAAAGCGAACCCAGCCCTGTCCAGCGTTGCGAACAGCTGTGCGGGCGTCGCCATGTTCTGCAGCGCATTGTAAATC
>CAZARE010000236.1:0-3004 GCA_964487455.1 uncultured Propylenella sp. | reverse complement strand
AAAAGCCGGGACCCTGATCGCTCACGCGCGCCACTGCCTCACGCCCCTCGCGGCAAGCCCGGACCGCGATGCGGCCGCCCATGGGGCTATACTTGACGGCGTTGCTGACTAAATTGTCGACGGCCTCGCGCAGCCTTTCGGTGTCCCCCATCACCACCAGCCCCTCTTCCACGTCGACGACAAGCTCCTGGTCTTTCGCCGCGGCAAGCTTGCGGTAGTTGTCCGACACCTCCGACACGAGCAGCCCGAAATCCAGCCGGTAGGAGCGCACGGCGATGTCGACCGCGTCGGCGCGGGCGTCGGCGATCAGCTCCTCCACCATGCTGGTCAGCCGCCGGGCGGTCTGGCGGATGTGCTCCACCTGGCCGCGGGCGCCCTCCACCGGCAAAGGCTGAAGGGACAGCATCTCGTTCAACATTTCGGTGCGACCCAGGATGACGCCGAGCGGATTCTTGAGATCGTGGGCGACGGTGCCCAACACCTCGCTCTTGAAGAGATTGGCCTGCTTCAGACGCTCGCTCTGGTTCTCCAGCCGTTCCTTCGCCGCGGTCAGCTGGGCGGTTCGCCGCGCCACCTTCTCCTCCAGCCGCGCATTGGCGCGTTCCAGCTGTTCGTAGAGCGTCACGTTGTCGAACGCGGCGGCAAGCCGGCTGCAAAAAATCTCCACCAAAGCCCTATCGGTATCGGAGAGCTCCTTCTCGGCGTCCATCAGCGCCACCAGCTCGCGACCGCTGGTCGTTCCCATGTAGAGAACAAAGCGGCCGACCGGAAAATCGTGCCGGCGCCGCTTGAACGCGGCCTGAATGAGCGCGTGCAGCTCCTCCTCCAGCGGACGCGGATCGTCGGAAGCGGCGTAGGCGCGATAGCTGCCCGAGCCGGCGAGCACCGAGAGTCCCGTCGGGCTGTCGGCCTCGCGCAGGACGAGGATGCCGGCACACTCCACGTCCATCAACGAGGAGAGCTGCGTGAGCACGCCTTCCGCCAGGAGCTGCAGCGAGCGTTGGTCGAAGAGCGTCGCGGCGGCGTCGATGATGATCTCCAGCCCGCGCCGCGTCTCCACGAGTCGCAGAAGCTGCTCGAAGCTCCGCAGCGCCGCGGTGAGCGCGGTGAAGAGCTTCTCGGCCGTCAGCTCGGTCTTCGCCTTGTAGTCGTTGATGTCATAGTCGACGATGACGCGCCGCTCCGGCGCTTGGCCCGGCTGGCCGGTGCGCAGGATGATGCGCACCGTCTCGTTCTTCAGCTCCTCGCGCACGAACTCGACCAGCTCCAGCCCGGCGCCCTCCGTCTCCATGACGACGTCGAGCAGAATGACGGCGATGTCGGAGTGGGCGCGGAAGAGCTCGCGCCCCTCCGCAGCGGAGCGCGCCGACAACAGCTCCAGCCGGCGGCCGTGCAGCTCGAAATCCTGCAATGCGAAGCGCGTGCCCGTATGGACCGCGGGATCGTCGTCGATGACGGCGACCTTCCAGCACAGCCCCGGCGGGAGCGCAGGCTGGGCCTCCTCGTCTTCAACGAGGGTGAGGAAATCGCCCTCTTCGGCCATGCTGGGACTCCAGATTCGCACCAGGGGGCGGCAGTTTCGCCTGTCATCGCGTAAACTGGAAGAGGCAAGCGAAATCGGCGATGCTGGGCGCTGAGTGCCGGCACGGCGAGCGGAAAATCTGCGACATCGGATCTACGGGAGGCCAATGCGGACGTGCACGATTTTCTTACCACCAGCGAGGTCGCGGATTTCCTGCGGATCAAGGAGCGCAAGGTCTACGATCTCGTCTCGCGCAAGGAGATCCCGTTCAGCCGCGTGACCGGCAAGCTGCTGTTTCCGCGCGACGCCATCGCCGCTTGGGTCGAGAGCCACACCGAGTTCCGCGACACGCGCGCCGCCTTCCGTCAGCGGCCGGCGATCGTCGCCGGGAGCCACGATCCGCTGCTCGAGTGGTCGCTGCGCGCCTCCGGATCGGGTCTTGCGGTGTTCTTCGACGGCAGCCGCAACGGGCTGGAGCGCCTCGCCCGCGGCGAGGCCGTCGCCGCCGGCACGCACGTCGTCAATCCCGCAGGCTCGGACTGGAATACCGAAGCGGTGCGGCAGGCCTTCGCTCTGGAGCCGATCGTCGTCATCGAGTGGGCGAAGCGGCGGCAGGGTCTGGTCGTGCCGTCCGGCAATCCCGGAGCGATCGCCGCGCTCGACGACCTGCGCGGCAAGACCCTCATTCCGCGGCAGCCGGGCTCAGGCAGCCAGGAGCTGCTGGCGACGCTGCTCGCCAAGTCCGAGGGCCTGGCGGACGCCATCACCATGCTCGACCCGCCGGCGCGGAGTGAGGCGGACGTGGCGCAGGCGATCGTCAGCGGCCATGCCGATGTCGGCATGGCGATCGAAGCGGCGGCGCGGCAGTACCGGCTCGACTTCGTGCCGCTCGCCAGCGAGCGCTACGACCTTGTGGTCTGGCGCAAGGACTATTTCGAGCCGCCGTTCCAGCGGCTCGCGGAGTTTTGCCGCACCGAAAGCTTCCGCCGCCGGGCCGGCGAGCTCGGCGGCTACGATGTCTCAGCGCTCGGCCAGGTCCATTACAACGGGCCGTAAGGACGGACGTCTACATCGACCCCTTGGCGCTCGGGAAGAAGAGCTGCTGGCCGGCAACCTTAAAGTCGGCGATCGCCTGCTGGCCCTCGCCGAGCAGCCAGTCAATGAACTGCTGGCCGGCTGCGGCCTTCACCGATGGACATCTCTCCGGGCTCACCAGGATGACGCCGTACTGATTGAACAGCCGGTCGTCGCCTTCCACAAGAATCTTGAAGCCGCCCCTGTTCTCATGCGCGATCCAGGTGGCGCGATCCGTGAGCGTGTAGGCGTCCATGCCCACGGCCGTGTTGATCGTCTCGCCCATGCCGGAGCCGGTTTCCCTGTACCATCTACCCGAGGAAGCGGCGGCGTCGATGCCGGCGTCCTGCCACAGCGACTGCTCCTTCTTGTGAGTGCCGGAATCGTCGCCGCGCGAGGCGAACGGCG
>CAZARE010000235.1:0-3505 GCA_964487455.1 uncultured Propylenella sp. | reverse complement strand
GGGTCGTGACTTCGCCAATTTAGTCACGGGACGCGGTTTCGTTCCATATCAATGGCTTGGTGAGTGGCATGGTCATGCCGAGTTCGAAAGAGCGAGTGGGTGGCGGAGGGAACTGGGTTCGGAAGGATTTACCGGTCCAGGCTGGCCATCTTCGATCGAGAAGCTCGGCACTGCACAATTAGACCTTGCCTGTTCTCCCATGCCCGCCAAGCAACGCATGGAAGAACGTGGCCAATCATCTTCGGTGCCGCTTGTTGAGGGTCCAAGGGAGCCAAGTCGAACAGCGGCATGGCCTTTTCAAACGTTGCGGTTTATGCTCTTGTGATCGAATATTAAGCATAAGCGGCGATACTTAGGGTTGCGCGCGTGACCGAGGCCGTCAAGGTGTTCCTCAGCTACAGCTGCAACGATCAGAACGCGGCCACGCTCCTGCACATGCAGCTTAAGCGCGCCGGGCTCTCGGTGTTCAAGGACGACAAGAACATCCGCTGGAGCGATCTCTGGCTTGACCGGCTGCAGGACGCGGTGGAGAGTTGCAACGCCTTTGTCGTGCTGGTCGGGCGCGACGGCGTTAAGCGGTGGATCGGCGCCGAGACGCAGGTCGCCTTGAACCGCTACTTCGGCCCGCACGACAATGCCGAGCGCCTGCCGATCTTTCCGATCTTGCTGAACGGTACTCAGCCGGAAACGCTGCCGGCTTTCTTAAGGTTGTTCCAGGCGAGGCCGTGGAACGGCAGCGACTTTCTGCCTGATGAGCTGCTCGATCAGATCCGGGAGCAGACGATCGTTCCGGACAAGCGAACAGCGTTCGAGGGCTGCCCGTTCGTCGGACTTGCCGCCTATCGTATCGACCAGGCGCACCTCTTCTTCGGCCGCCAGAAGGAGACGCTGGACGCGCTCGCCTGCTTCTTCGACAGCCGCCCGGACCGCCCCGCCGTGCGCTGGCTGGAGATCAATGGCAACTCGGGCTCAGGCAAGTCATCCCTCATGCAGGCCGGCCTGTTGCCGCTCATCGACCAGGGCTGGCTGTGGCGGCCCGGCAGGCGCTTCGAGACCTGGACGCGGATCGGCCCGATGATGCTGGGCGCACACCCCCTCGAGATGCTGGCCGAGTGCTTGTCTCACGAGTTCGGCGGAATGGCCGGCATCGTCCAGGAGCTTGCGAAGGGAGACGACGCCTTGCGCTTCTGGCTGCGCGAACGCAAGGGCAAGACCAGGGACACCGCCTTCCTGCTCGCTATCGACCAGTTCGAGGAATTATTCACCTTTGCCGACCCGGACGAGCGGCGGCGGCTCGACCGGCTGCTCGCCGCGGCGCTGGAGGATGCCGACTGTCCTTTGTTCGTCATCTCCACTGTGCGCTCGGACTTCCTCGACCGCTTTGCCGAGGACCTGCCGCGGCTGGTGGCGGTGCGCAACCGGCAGGGTCGGCCATGGACGCTGGCGCCGATCGGTGACGACGCGCTGCGCGAGGTCATCGAAGGCCCGGCGCGGCTCGCCGGTCTTGATGTCAGTGAGGTCAAAGGCTTGATCCTAGAGCAGGCGGAGGACAAACCCGGCGCCCTGCCTCTGGTGCAAAATGCCTTGGAGTGGCTATACAGAAATAAACACAAAAAGGACAACCACCTCAGAGAGCAACAGTTTCGCGAGGCGGGCGGACTTGCCGGTATTCTCAGCCGTTCGGCCGACCAACTCCTCGACGATCTGGGAGAGGACGGGCGCAAGCGCGCATTGGAACTGTTGTTCCGGTTGGTCAAGATCGATCCGGAGGGTCGGCAGCACACCCGCCGACGGATACCTCTCGATGTGGCGATGACCATAGCAGAAGATAGTTTTGGACTTGCCTCGAAAAAGTGGAGAGCCTCTCATGAACAAGGAGAATTTCCATGCCCAAGCTGCAGAGACGTTTTACACAGGAGTTCCAAGATGAGGCCGTTCGTCTGGCCGAAACCAGCGGCCGGCCTCGGCGCGAGATTGCCCGGGATCTCGGGATCGGCCTTTCGACCCTGCGCCACTGGATCGATCGCCGCCGGGAGCGCCAGATCGAAAAGCCGCCAGGGGACGGCCAGGAGGATATGGCAGCGGAGGTGAAACGGCTGCGGCGGGAGAATGAGATCCTGCGCCAGGAGCGGGACATCCTAAAGAAGGCCACGGCTTTTTTCGCCAAGGAGGGAAGTCGATGAGGTTCAAGCTCATCGATGCGGCGAAAAAGGAATTCCCCGTCCAGCGCCTGTGCACGGTACTCGATGTCAGCCCGAGTGGCTATTTCGCCTGGAGAAGGCGCCCGGCGAGCTGTCGTCAGCGGGAGGATCTGGTTCTCCTGGCCCATATCCGCGCGTCCTTCGCGCTCTCCAGAGGGACCTATGGCAGTCCCCGCATGACCCGGGAGCTGCAGGACGAAGGCTTTCGCGTCGGCCGGCGCCGAACAGCCCGGCTGATGCGTGAGAATGGCTTGAACGCCCGGCAGAAGCGCCGTTTCAAGCGCACCACCGACAGCCATCACGCTTTTCCGATCGCCCCCAACCTGATCGACCAGGACTTCTCGGCAGAACGCCCGAACCAGAAGTGGGCCGCCGATATCTCCTACGTCTGGACGGCTGAGGGCTGGCTGTACTTGGCGGTGGTCCTGGATCTGTTCGCGCGGCGGGTTGTCGGCTGGGCAGTCAGTGACCGGCTGCACAAGGAACTGGCTCTCGAAGCGCTGGGCAAAGCCCTGGCGATCCGTCGTCCGAAGAAGGGGCTGATCCATCATGCGGACCGCGGCAGCCAGTACTGCTCGCTTGCCTATCAGGCAGCGCTGAGAAAGCATGCCATCCAGATCTCGATGTCTGGAAGAGGAAACTGTTACGATAACGCCGTCGTCGAGACCTTCTTCAAGACCTTGAAATCCGAGTTGGTCTGGCGCACCGTCTTCCAGAGCCGGGCTGGAGCCAAGGAGGCGATCGGGCGCTACATCGACGGATTCTACAATCCCGTCCGGCGCCATTCGACCCTCGGCTTCATCAGTCCGGTTCAGTTCGAAAAGCTGACCGGATAGGCGCTAAACCGCTCTCCACTAAACTGAAGCAAGTCCAGCACCAGACGCCGGAATGGCTCACCTGCATCGGCTCTGACGTCCAGCCACCTTGCGAGCGCGCGCCACATCTCTGCCACGCCCGCTAGGTGCATGAGGCTGCGCGTCGTGCCCAGCCAGTTCCGAAGGCGATCGCGAAACTGGCCACGACTCGAATAGGCGCCCTCTAGGAAGGTGTCGATCAGGAGCGTCATCGCGAGATAGGAGAAGCAGTTAGGAAGGGCAGCGGTCGCGGGTCGGCGGCGGCCTTCTCTCAATGCGCTCCACAGATTCCGGTCGGCGAGAAGCGCAGCCTTGAAAGCCGTCTCGACCTCTTGGGTCATCGCGCAATCGACCCCCACGGCCGCGGCAAGCGTTTCGGCTGTGATCTCGAACGATCGTATCGGCGAACAGAAGTTTGGAACGGAAGTTCTCTATCGACAGGAAGGCTTT
>CAZARE010000234.1:0-5461 GCA_964487455.1 uncultured Propylenella sp. | reverse complement strand
CAGATGCACCGACGCCATGGGGACGCTCTTCAGCTTGGTGCTCTCACCAAGCTCCATGTCGCGATTGAGGAGATCGGCGGTGATCAAGCTTTGGAGCTGCGTGTGCGGGATAGCGAGGATGAAGGACCCTTCGACCGGGTGGGTCAGGCTGTCGACCGATTTCTCGTCGATGCGTTTCTTCTCGATGGCTTCCTCGGTCGGGTACTCGCTCAAGCTCGGGTTGAAGTGACCGGGAAGCACGCGGAACCTGATGTTCGAAACTAACCCGTCGGAGTCGAATTCGATTTTTGCGGCCTCGTGGTTGAACATGATGCGCACGCCGAGCCGCTTGAGCCGCCGTTCGAGCAGACGCAGGAAATGATTGTAGCAGTCGCCCTTGAGCGCGAGGTAGAGCGGGTCGGGGCAATAGGTTCCGTACTGCACGAAAGACTGAAATGTCTTGGCGGAGGATTCGTAGCTCGCGATCGCGAACGTCTTGGCCAGATACTCGTCGTACATCTTGACGCTGGGCTCGGTGGCGTAGGGCTTGGTGGATGCGAAGCCGTTTACGGAGATCAGGTGGCGGAAATGGTTTCCCCGCATCGGTGTGCTGAGCAGGTCAAGCACCGAGTACATGTAGAGGAACATATGCGGGACCGGCAGAATTCCCGAAAACAGGTTGCTGAAGACGCTCCCCACCGAACCGAAGTTCACCAGTTCCTTCATGTGCGGGAACTCGCCTTTGCGCAGGAACTTCACACTCGTTAGCGGAAGAAACTGATCTTCGGCCCCGATGTCCTTCGCGACCTCCCAGAAATTGTGGTACCAGTTGAGGAACATGTGGTAGCTGTGCTCGTGGAACACCTTCCGGTCGGTCTTCCGCCCTACCCATTCCGTCGCACGGAACTTTCCCCCGATGAAATTGTCGCGCTCGAATAGCGTGACCTTGTAGCCGCGCTCCGCGAGCCGGAGCGCGGCTGTGAGGCCGGCCATCCCGGCTCCGACTATGGTGACGTTCTGCATCCGTTACGCCCTCCCTTAGATGCGGACATGCGGCCCCGCCGGCACTCCATACGAAGAATGCGGGCGCAGCTCGGAGCGGCCGTCATGCGGCCACGTCTCCAAGAATCGCCTTCGCGTCATGCAACTGGCCGGAAATATGCCGCGACCGCCTGAGGTTGTCGTAGAGCGGTTCCAGCAGGCTCCTTGCCCGCCCCGCGTCGCCGTACGACCGGGCCAGCGGGATCGCAGCCGCCAGCGCCCAGGTATTGGCGCTCTGCTGCCGCGCAACCGACAGGGCGAACTCGAAGCACTCGCGCGCCTTGTCTTGTTGACCCTGGCCCGTGAACAGGTCGCCTCTGACACGATGCAAATCGGATTCGGCGAACCGCTCGCCCGACTCGGCCACGTATCGGAGTGCGGCCTCCACATATTCGAGACCGCGGGCGTACTCACCGATTCGTCCGCAGACATCGCCCATGATGGCAAGCATGGAGGAGATGCCCATTCGATTGCCGCTCGCGCGGAAATTGCCAATCGCCGTCTCGCAGTGCGCCAACGCGGCGTCAGACGGCTCCAGCAGCGCCGAGGCGAGCGCGCGGAAATTGCCGGCGTTCGCTTCCAGGAACCGGAAACCCTGCTCGGCAGCAATGGCAATGGCTTCCTCGGCGAGGGCAAGCGTAAGCTCCCCCTCGCGCCGCAGCGCGTGGAGGATGCAGCTTATCGTCAGGGCATAGGCCCGCTCGAAGGGCCGTCCGCCGCGTGCCGCAAGCAGCCGCTGCTCCTCGTCAAGATCAACTGCGCTCTGGTGGTCGCCGAGGCACCATTGAGCGAGCGCTGCGCCGCGCAGCGCCTGCAGCCGCCGGTCGGTTCCGAAGCTTTGCTGCAGCTCCCGGCTGGTCTGCTCCTTGTAGAAGCGGAGCGCCTGGTCCTTGTGCCAGATCGCACCGAGGAAGTCGCCATTGTAGAACCGATAGATCGTCAAGGCCGAGTGAGCGACGCTCAGCGAGCCTTCATCCGTGGTCTCCTCGGCGAGCGCCAGTACGCGGTCGCCCCCCGCCACCGCTTCTTGAATCTCCCCTCGCAGGAGATGGTAGGTCGTTAGCGCCCATTCGAGCGACACGCGCTCTTGAACCAGCCCCAACGACTTGCAGAGCGAGAGAGCCCGATCGTACTCGGCCTTCACGGACGGATCGGCCCAACCCTTCGCGAAGATGCATACCCGCCCGTGCAGCGTCCGGAACCTCAGCTCCTGCTCCTGCTTCCACGGCGAATCCTCCAACGCGTCGAGAATCGTCAATCCCCTCTGCAAATAGGAGCCCGCTTCGCGCAGCGCGAAACGCTCCACCGCGAGCTGCCCGGCCGCAAGGAAGTAGGGAACGGCCGCCTGCAGGTTGCCGGCCGCCTCGTGGTGATGCCCGAGCGTGCCGGGATCGTTCTGGCAAAGCAACGGGAAGCGCTCCTCGAGCGCCCGTGCGCAGGCGGCATGCAGCTGCCGCCGTTTCCCGAGCAGGATAATCGCGTAGGCGGCGTCCTGGATGAGCGCATGCCTGAAGAAATACTCCGCCTGCGGCGGCCGGCCGGTCTGCTGCAGTAGGCCATGCTCGACGAGCTCGGCGAGGGCCCGATCGAGCTCCTCTTCGCCCGCCGGATAGATCGCGCTGATGTGTTCGTGCAGGAAGCGCCGGCCCAGCACCGCACAAAGCTGTCCGAGCTCCTTCGCCCGTGCGCTCGCGCGGTCGATCCTGGCCAGAAGGGAGTCCTGCAAGGTGGCTGGGATTGCCCGGACGGCCTGCGCATCCGAGCGATCGGTGTCGGAGCCATCGGAGGTGGATACGGCCGCGGCCAGCTCCTCAATATAGAAGGGATTGCCGTCCGCGCGCTCGGCGATCGTGGCGATCAGCTCCTGCGACAGCTTCCCTTCCCGCGCGACTGCCTCCGCCAGGAGCGCGCCGTCGCCGCGCGACAGCCCGCTCAGCGTGAGAACGGTTTGATGGCTGGCGCGCCAAGGGATCGATGCGACCGGCCTCGACGTCAGAAGCAGCAAGACAGGATGCTTCTGGATTGCGGCGATCAAGACTTCGAGAAACTCGCTGGTCGTCGGATCGGCCCAGTGCGTATCCTCAAAGGTCACGAGAAGCGGAGCGTGCTCCGCGCGGCGCAGGATGAACGCCGCCAGCATCGCATAGATGGTATTGCGCTGGCGCTCCGGGCTCATGCCGCCTTCGTCGCGGCCCTGCCCGATGTCGATCAGCATGTGGGCGGCGAGCAGCGAGAGCTCTGGGGCGTCGTCCTCGAGCTGGAACAGGCGTTGCAGCTTCTGCCGCTTGACGTCCGGCGCATCGGCGTCCGTCAAGCCGGAGCCCTGCACGACGGTGCGGGCGACCGGATAGAACGGGCTGTCGCTATGGAGCGCTGAGCATTGGAACGCGATGGTGGCGATGCCCTGGTCGGCGATCGACGTCTGCAGCTCCGCGCTGAGACGGGACTTTCCGATGCCCGGCTCGCCGATGAGCACGACCACCTGGCCCTCGCCGGCAGCCGCGTGACGCCAGCGACTCTTCAGCAGCTCCACCTCCGCCGATCGTCCCACGAGCGGCGCGAGGCCGGCTGCCCTTCTTGCCTCAAAGTCCGATGCAAGCAATTGCGGACCGACGACCTGATAGACCTGCGCCGCCGTGCGGAAGCCCTTCAGCTCCTTCGCGCCGAGCGCGACGAAGACGAACTTGTGCCGGACGAGTTGGTAGGTCGTCGCCGAGACGAGAACCGCGCCGGGAGCCGCCAGCGCCTGTAGGCGCGCGGCAAGGTTGGGGGTCTCGCCGAACACGTCTTCGACGCCCTCGCTCGCCGCCCCCGACACTTCGCCGACGACCACGTCGCCGCTGGCGATCCCCACGCGCACTTGCAGTGGCTCGCCCGCCGCCGGAGCGATCGTCGCGGCGGTCCTGACCAGCTCCAGCCCGGCCAGCACCGAGCGCTCGGCGTCGTCCTCGTGTGCTTCCGGCCACCCGAAATAGGCGACGAAACCGTCGCCGAGATGCTTGGCGACGTGGCCGCCGAAACGCGTCACGACGCGGTCGCACGCCACGTAGAACGCATGCAGCACCTCGGCGAGCTCCTCAGGGTCGAGCCGATGGGCGAGCGAGGTGGAATCGACGAGGTCGACGAAGATGAGCGTCAGATGGCGCCGCTGGGCGTTTCTGCCGACGGCCGCCGCGGTTGGGTGGTCAGGCGCTGGCTCGGCGGTCGGGGCCGCGCGCGCCGTGCTCTCAGCGCTGAAGCGCTCGCGGATGCTCTTGAGGAGGCGCTTCCGGTGGCCGAGCGGAAGCCCCATCTCGCGCAAGTCGGAGTCGGTCAGCTCGGGAAGCGACTCCGCGTCGATCCTGTGCTCGCGGAACAGGTCCGCGTGCTCGCCGAGCCCGAGGGCGCCGAGCCAGCGATCCACATCGCCCGTGTCACTCTTCGAGCCCATCCATGATCCAAAGGCAGCGGCGAGAGGAAAAGCCAATCCTATCAGAAGTCTCCGCCGGCGGACAAAGGCAAGTTGGGCGCTAAGACGCGGTTAGCGCTTTGAAAGCCCCCGCGTATTGTCGACCAAGGTGATCAACTCGCGCGGCGCGTGCGCGTGCCGTTCCGCCTCGCGCCGCGCCTCGTCGGCGATGCTGTCGAGCCAGCGCTCGGCCTCGGGAAGCGCCGCGCGGAAGGCGGCAGCAAGCTCCGGCCCATGCTCGTCCGCTTTGCAGAAGAGCCTGGCCACCGCCGGATCGCGAATGGCGATCGAGGCGGGGAGGGTGAGGATGCCGTCCCTGAGGTCGGCCGCCCCGCCGCCGCCGAGCCCCTCGACGCCACGCACGTCCGCCACGTCGTCGCAGCCGTGATAGAGCAGGCCGAGGAGATGTCCGAAGCGCCGCAGCCTTTCGTCGCCCGTGCCCAAGCAGGCGCATACCTCGAACATGGAGCCGGTGTCCTCGGCCGCGATCTGCCGCCAGTCCTCTACGCCGAGGGGCCGGTTGCGCAGCCGCCATTGCACGCACTCCGCCACGCCGAGGCGGCTTACGAGCTCGGAGATCAAGGCGACCGCCTGGTCATCGCCAGCGGCGATCTTGTACGCCTCCGCGACCAGGTATCCCGACGTCATTAACGCCGGCAACGTGCCGAAGCGGCAATGCAGCGTGAGCTTGCGGCGACGGTAGCGCGACTTGTCGAGGATGTCGTCGACGATTAGCGTCATGTTGTGAATGAGCTCGACGATGAGCGCGCGGGCGATCTCGTCGGCCCCGACGGCGCGCCGATGGACGGCGCGGAAGCAGCAGAAGAGAGTGACCGGCCGGTAGTATTTGGCGCCGCCGCCGAGCTGCCAGCGGAGCGCATCGTGCATCTCGGAGCTGCGCGTCTCAATCCAGTCGAAGACCGCGCGGCGCAGCCGCGCGATCTCGTCCTCAAGGCCGAGGGCCGCGATGACGCCGTCGGCCTTCTCCGGCTC
>CAZARE010000233.1:0-9653 GCA_964487455.1 uncultured Propylenella sp. | reverse complement strand
TCGGCCGTTCAAACACATCGAAATCCGTACCGAATTCGTCCAGTCCATAGGAAAAACGCCGAGCAGAGAATGCCCGTGGCACCCGTGACGGAGACTACAGTCCAAAGGTTTGTTACGAGGGCTCCGCAGAACGTGGCGCTTTTTACCGTGCCAGATCCCGTGAGAGAACGTTAATTTCGGTGCAGTTGGCGGAGGGAGCGGGATTCGAACCCGCGTTACGGTTTCCCGTAAACACGCTTTCCAAGCGTGCGCCTTCAGCCACTCGGCCACCCCTCCGGGTGCGCCTCATGTATCGACCGGACCGGCCCACCGCAAGGCGACGCCGCGGTCAGCGGGATGCCGGCGCCCGCGGCGGCGGCGATGCCGGCGCGGCGGCCTTCAAGGCGTTGCCGCTGGCGCCGATCCGCCCTACCTATGCTCGCATGTTTCGATTCATCGCCCGCTTCCTCGGATTGTGGATCGTCGCGGCCGCCCTCGTCGCGGCCATCGTCGACGGCGCCAAGTCGCTCGCCGCATCGGCCCTGGTGCTGACGCCGCTCTCCGAGACGTGGGCGACCGCCGCCGCCTGGGCCGGCTGGACGGAGTCGGCGGAAGAGCTGGCGGCGTTCATCCTGTGGCCCTTCGACGTTCTCTATGTATGGATGCTCGCCGCGCCCACCGTACTGGTGCTTGCCGTCGTCGGCGTGCTCCTGCTTGTCCTCGGGTCGCGGCGGCGGCGTCCATCGATGGGCCGCGAGTTTGCGACCTGACCCTAGCCGGGAGATCTCTCATGTTCCTCTTCAGCAAAGGCTCCAAGAAGCTCAGGATGCCCGGCCCGGGCGAGGCGCTCCCCGGTCGTGGCGAAGCGATCCCCACGGCGGAAGCGCATTTCGTCAACGGCCACGCGCTGACGGGCCCCTATCCGGAGGGAAGCGAGAAGGCGCTCTTCGGCCTCGGCTGCTTCTGGGGCGCGGAGCGGATATTCTGGCAGACGCCGGGGGTCTGGGTCACCGCCGTCGGCTACGCTGGCGGGGCGACGCCGAACCCGACCTACCAGGAAGTCTGCACCGGGATGACCGGACACAACGAGGTGGTGCTCGTGGTGTTCGACCCGAAAGCCGTCTCCTACGCGGAGCTCCTCCGCCGCTTCTGGGAGGCGCACGACCCGACGCAGGGCATGCGCCAGGGAAACGACGTCGGCACGCAGTACCGCTCGGGCATCTACGCCTTCAGCGACGAGCAGCGGCGTCAGGCGGAAGCCTCGCGCGACGCCTATCAGCGCGCGCTCGGCGAGCGCTACGGCGGGATCACGACGGAGATCGTCGAGGCGCCGGAGCTCTACTTCGCCGAGGACTACCACCAGCAATATCTGGCCAAGAACCCGGCCGGTTATTGCGGCCTCGGCGGCACCGGCGTGAGCTGCCCGGCGCCGGCGGCGGAGGCCGCCTAGCGCCCGTCCGGACGCGGGCGCGGCAGGCGCGCCGGCAGCATTCCCTCCGCCAGGAGCTCCGCCGCGACGATCGCCGGCGTCACCGGGACGGGCTTCCCCGCCGCCGCGGCGAAGGCTTGCAGCATGGTCATGCTCCCCGCCTGCGGGCGGGCCAGCAGGACGTCGCGGCACGCGGCCGGAAGCTCCGCCATCATGATCTCCCGCGGCGGCGCGTCGGAGGGAGGCGTCGGCCTGTAGGGCTCCTCGGTGAACCACCAGTCCAGATCGGAGCCGCAGCCCTCCCCCGGCGGCGGCGGCGATTGCGAACGGCACGCCGTGCCGGGCGGGCAGGATAGCCGGACGTGGAAGTGGTAGTTGTGCCCGTAATAGGGCCGCACCTTGCGCAGCCACGAGCGGTCCGATCCGGCCGTTGCGCAAAGCTCCTTCTTGATGCCCGGCGCCACGAAGATGCGCTCAACGCGCGGATCGAGCGCCGCGCGGCGGATCAGCCGCCCGTGCGCCGGGGTCCAGACGTTGCGGTCGACTTGGTGCGGCCCCGGCTCCACCACGGGAACGGCCGAAAGCTCCTCGCGCTCCTGCTCGCTCAGACGCCGCCCCGGCATCGGCGTCAGCCAGATGTCGCCGTCGAGGCCGACCTGGTGGGAGGCGTGCCCGGTCAGCATCGGGCCGCCGCGCGGCTGCTGCAGGTCGCCGACGAGCAGCCCCGGCCAGCCGTCCTCGGCGGCGGCGTCGTGCGCCAGCTTCACCACGAAGTCGACGAGGATCGGCAAGCCCCATTGCCGGTTGCGGTGGAGGCGCATGGCCTGCCAGTTGGCTCCGTCGGGGGGCAGCTGCACGCCGCCGGCCATGCAGCCGCGACTGTAGAAGCCGATTGGCTGCGGCGGCAGGTCGGCCGGCAGCGGCGCGGCGCCGAAGAGCTCCTTGGCCGGCCTCTCCTGCGCAGCCGAAGGCGCGACCGCCGCGAGAAAAGCCAGGAGGGGAATCAGCCAGTGCCGGAGCATGGCGCCATGTAGCACGAGACGGGCCGAGCCTTAAGGCTGGGCGTCCTGCAAATCGACAACCCGCCAGAGCCTCAATTTGACGCCCTCCGGCCCCGGGACCGGCTCGAGCCAGGCGGGCGCCGCGTCCGACAGCAGCGCCGCAAGCAGACCCTCGGGCGCCTCGTCGGCGGCGATTGCCGATTCGCGCGAGGTCGAGCAGATGGCGATGTAGTCGACGTGGCGCGACTTGAGGATCGCGCGCGCCTCAGCCGGCGCGCGGTGCGTGGCGTGGATCGCATCGAGGATGGCGCCCCCGGCGCGATGGTAGGGTCCGGCAACGACGCTGTGCTCGGAGAGCATCAGCACCGCGGGGCCGTAGAAAACCGGGGCCAGCGTCAGGCCGCGCGGCACGCGGCTCAGCAACGCGGCACTGTCGGGACCGAGGCATTCCTTCTCGGCGCTCGATAGGCCGGCCGTCGTTGCCTCTGGCGGCGCCGGCGTCTCCGGTGGGGCGATGCGTCCGCCGCTGGCGAGCGACAAGCCCTCCACGGCGGCCCAGCCGACCGCCACATGCATCAGCGGACAGGCGACGATAAAGCCCGCCAGCACCGGCATCGCCGCTCTCGTTCTGAGCGACGTGACGTGGTGGCGAGCCGCGAGCTCGGCCAGCCACGCGCCGAGCACCGCAATCGCGGCTATGTTGGCGTAGGGCAGCGTGCGCACCTGATAGAAGCCGAGCGCCAGCGCCATGCCGAGCAGCGCGAGCGGCAGCGCCCAGGCAAGCCGTTGCTGCGCCGAGCCGTAGCAGACGCGGCAAAGCGCGACCGCAAGCGCAACGGCGGGCGGGCCCAGCGTCGCGATCGCGGCGACGGGACGGCGGGCCGCATAGTCCAGGATCGACTGCGCCTCCGTGATTGTGCCCAGCCAAATCGCCTTAAGCTCGGGCGAGAGCATGCCGTACGGCCCGCCGAGGCAGCTCGGTGCGATCAGGATCAAGGTCGCGAGCGCGGCCGCGCCAACCACGCCAAGGCCGGCGAGCCGACGGACGACGCTTGGCGTCCCGTGCAAGGCAAGAACCGTCGCCGCGAGACCTATTCCCGCGACCGCGGCGGGAAGCGCGAAGGCCCAAGAGAGCGAATCGCAGGCAAGCGGCGCTTCGCGCGATCCGGTGATCAGATAGAGCGCCGCCGGCCCGCATCCCACGGTGAGGCCGAAACCGGCTGCGGTGCGGCCGTCCAGGCTCCGCAGCGCCCAGCGCAGCGCGACGAACGCGGCGAACGCCGCTACGTACGGCAGCATCTCAAGGCCGATCGCCAGCATCAGCGCCACGCCCCCGCCGAGCGCGGCGCCAAGGACCGGGCGCTCGGCAAGCCGTAGCGCGGTCGCGAGCATCAACGCCGTCAATGCATATTGGGCGTTGTGATGGTCGATTGTGTTGGGCAGGAAGAAAAGCAGCGGGTCGAGAAACACGAGCGAGAGGATGAGGGCCGGAACCGCGGCGGCGCGGCCCGCCAGCGCAATGGCGCTGAACATCACGCCGGCCATGAGGCCGAGAAACAGGATGAGGGGCCAGGCGATGAGCGCAAAAGCCTCGCCGATCCCGACGAGATCGCCGATGAGGATTAGCGCTGCGATCGGCGCGTCGATCACGCGCGACCAGTGCATGAGCGCGCCTCCGGGCGGGTCCATGCGATACTGCATCAGATCGAACCAGCCCTGGCCGGCCAGAAGATCGCGAACCTGGACGAGCCGCATCAGGCTGTCGGGGTCCTGACGCACAAACATGGCGGGGTTGAGCGCCGCGGTGATCGCGATCGCGGCGGCGAACGCGCCCCAGAAGATCAGCAGGATCGTCCAAAGCGCCGGCTCGCCGGCCTCGCTCCTCGACGCGGCGGCATGCGTCGCGGCGTCGGAGGCGGTGGTCTCCGCGGATGTCTTCACGGGCTTGCGCGTTGTCCCAGCAGCGTCGGCAGCATTGCGGCCGGTGAATAGTGCGGAAAGATAAACGCGCGGTTCCTAAACGCCCAAAGTCTTACCGCCCGTTAACGGTGCATGCGCTAGGCCGGTCCGAGGCTAAACTCCGGATCGACCCATGAGCGCTATCGCTGTCGAAGACGGCTTCAAGATCGCCGTGCTTCTCCCTACCCGCAACCAGGCCGCGACAATCGGCGCTGCCGTCAGCGGCTTCGCCGAGGCGCTGCCCGGTGCCGAAGTCTACGTCTACGATAACAATTCCACGGACGACACGGCCCGCGCCGCCACGCGGGCTGGCGCCCGCGTCTATCGCGAATCAAGAGAGGGAAAGGCCAACGTGGTGCGCCGTATGTTTGCCGACATCGAAGCCGACATCTACGTCCTCGCAGACAGCGACGGCAGCTGCGATCCCCTCGACGCGCCCTCTCTCGTCAACGCGCTCATCACCGAGCGGGCCGACATGGCGATTGGAACGCGGAGCGGCGCAAGCGCCAGAACCCGAAGCATGCCGGGAGCGCGCATCGCCGACCGGCTGTATCGGCGTTCGATCGGAGCGACGTTCGTCGACGTCTTCTCCGGCTACCGCGCCTTCACGCGCCGCTTCGTCAAGAGCTTTCCCGCCATCCCCACCGGTTTCGAGATCGAGGCCGAGCTCAGCGTACACGCCGGACAATTGATGGTCCCCGTGGCAGAGATCGACCTGAGCGATGAGCGGCTGGACGTCGCGTCGGCGGGTGGGGCCAGTGGCGGGTTGCGCATTGCAAGGACACTGGCGATGCTGATGAAGGAAACGCGGCCTTTCGCCTTCTATTCCGCTATCGCCATGCTCTTCTGGATCGCCGGGCTCGTGCTAGCCGTTTCCGCTCCCGCTGCGGTCGTCGGATCGGCGGTGATCATGCCGCAGGCGCTCACTGCATTGGGTTTGTTCGTCATCGGATTCGTGGTCGCTGCGTCCGGGCTGGTGCTCGACAGTGTCGGCCGTTCCAGGGTGGAGCAGAAGCGCATCCTCTTCCTCACCGTTCCGGCGCTTGGGGCCCAATAGGCCGTGTCCTGGATGCCGGCCACGGAGGTCGAGCGCTTCCTGCGCTTTGCCATCGTCGGCGGCACCGCTTTCCTCATCGACGCCGGGCTGCTCTCCCTCCTCCATTACGGCGCGGGTGTCGATCCGTTCTCGTCGCGCGTCGTCTCGATCTGCGTGGCAGCGTTCTTCACTTGGCGGGTGAACCGCATCGTCACGTTCGGCGCCTCGCCGAGCAGCCAGGCAACCGAAGGGATACGCTACGCCACCGTCGCGGGACTTGCCGCGTGCCTGAACTATCTCGTCTACGCGGTCGCGCTTCTCGCATGGGACGGTCTGCCGCCGGTCGTCGCCGCCGTCATCGCCACATTGGTGGCGATGAGCTTCTCCTACTTGGGCTACTCGCGCTTCGTCTTCTACGGCTCTTCGCCGCCGGCCAACAGGTCGCAGAGGCGGTAGCCGCCCCGGCGCTTGGCCAAGTCGAAGTGAAAGTGCTCGGCGTGCGCTGTGTCGGAACGCGGACCGAGCACGGTGGTGAAGTAGTCGCACGAGCCTTTGCGTATCGCGAGCTGGAAGCGTCCTTCCGCCGAAGTCAGCTCGCGGTCGCGGATAGCGAGCGGCGGGCGCTCGGCAAAGGCGATCGACGCGATATCCACGGCGTTGGCATGCCCGTGCTCGCTGAGCTTGGCGCCCGGCTCGTTGTTGCGCGGGCGGCAAACATAGGTCGAACCGTGCACGATCTTGGTAGGTGTCGCGCCGATCACGTCACGCGCCGAAGGCACGACCACGTCCTTCGTCCAGCGCGCCAGCGCCTCGGCCGTGCTGCAGTTCATGATCGCGTCCGGCACGATGGCCACGCCCGACCCGAGCGAGCTGACCCTCAGCGGATGCGGCACGGAGCAGACATCCTCCTCTATCGGACCCTCTTTGGTGAAAGCGACGCCGAGGTCTTGCAGACGCGCGAGGCAGGCGGCGTCTTCCGGCATGACGACCGGCGGACCAAGCCGGGCGGGGCGTTCCTCGACCGGCGCCCCCGGCGCCACCATTGCAAGCCTTGCGGATGTTTCGGGGCGGGCGCGCGGGACGCGCGCGAAGAGCCCCACGGCGGAAAGCGCATCCGGCGCATCCTCCGAGATGTCGCGCGCCACGACCCTCGCGACTCCATCGAGCTCCGCTTCGGCCGCGCGAAAGCGCGATTCCAATTCCTCCGACCAACGCGTCATGTCGGCCTCCGCCTCGGCGGGCCGGGACCTCGGCACGCGTCCGAGCACTATGTCGGTGGCGGCGGCGGCCTCGGTTGGCGAAGGTATATCCACCGCCGGTCTCGGCCGTGGCAGACGCGGCGTATCCGGCTCGGCAAAAACGGGAGCGATCATCGACAGCACAACGAGGACGGCGCAGCCCAGCCATGTCGGACGTCGTCGCAACATGCTCATTCGACAAACGAGACCGTCACGCCCTGCTCCACCATGCCCGCCAGCTCCTCGACGTCCCAATTGGTGAGCCGCACGCAGCCCTGCGACGAGGTCTTGCCGATCATGGTTGGCTCCGGGGTGCCGTGGATGCCGTAGCCCGGCGTCGACAGGTCAATCCAGGTGGAGCCGACCGGGTTGTTGGGCCCCGGCGGCAGTTCCAGCTTCTCCAGGTTGTCGCCCTGAACGAACGTTGCGGGGTCGTAGTAGTACACCGGGTTGTGGGCGACCGACTCCACGTGGTGCTCTCCGCTCGGCGACGGATTCTCTGCGCTGCCGATGGTGGCCGGGTAGGCCACGATCAGCCGGTTCTCAGCATCGTAGGCGCGAACTTGGCGGCGCGTCTTGTCCGCCACGATGCGCGCGATCTTGCCGGTGGCCGGCTGGCCCTCGACCGAGGCCACCCAGATGGTCGTGCCGGCACGATTGAAATCTGCTTCCGGGTTGAGAGCGACGAGCAGCTTCTCGTCCATATGGAAGCGCTCGGCCAGCATCTCCTGCGCGCTCGTATAGCCGAGGCTCGGCATGCGCGCCTGCTCGCCGAAGTCTTCGGGGATTGCCGCGGCGAACGGATAGGCAAGGTCCTGCTCGCTGATCGTGTACTGAACCATCACATCCTCGGCGTTGCCGCCGCGCAGCGCTTCCCAGACGCGCGCGTCGAGCTTGCCGTCGGCTTCCATCTTCAGGACGGTCTGGACCGCGGCGACCGCCTTGGCGAGATTTCCCCCGGCATAGCCGTCGATCGCGCCGGGTGAGGCGCCGGCGCGGTCAAGCAGCACCTGCGCCTTCAGGACAAGCGGATTGGCGCCACCCACTGCGAGCGCCTCCTCGCTGAACGTCGCCGCGTTCACCTCCTCCGGCCGCAAGTCCTCGCGCGTCCTCTCCGGACCTGACGCGCCGGCCGCCTCGATCGTCTCCGAAGGCGTCGCCGCCTCGCCCGGCGGCGGCGCGGCGCCGCTGGGCTGCTGCGCGGACGCGGCCGGAGGCTGGGAGGCGCCCTCCGGGGGCGTGGCGACGACGGGCGGCGTATAGGGCCTTGGCCCCGGCTCGACGGGCCGCAGCTCCGGCGCGGCCGGGGGAGCCCCCGGCACGGCGTCCGGCGGCTGCAGCACGAACGGCTCGGCCTGCGCGGGCGGCGTATCGCCGCCCTCCTGCTGGCGTTTCAGCGCGTCCTCGACCAGATCCTCAAAGCTCTGCGCGCCGCCCGCCGTGGAACACCAAGGCAGCACGATCAGGGCGGCAAGCCCGGCCAGTCGATGCGTGATCCGCAACGCGTTCTCCTCCCGCGTCCCCGCAGGTCGCAGCTTCACTCTCGGCGCTTGTCTCGTCCGCCGGACAATACTCAGCCGCCGACGATTTCGCCACCGTTCGGATGCAGGACCTGGCCGGTGAAATAGGAGGAATCGTGGCAGGCGAGGAAGAGGAACGCCGGCGCCACCTCGTTCGGCTGGCCGGCGCGGCCGAGCGGTACGTTGGTGCCGAACTCGGCGACGCGATCCGCATCGAAGCTCGCGGGAATGAGCGGCGTCCAGATCGGCCCCGGCGCCACCGCGTTCACGCGGATACCCTTCTCGGCGAGCTGTGCCGAGAGCGAGCGCGTGAAGGCGACGATCGCGCCTTTCGTGGATGCGTAGTCGACGAGATGCTCGCTGCCGCGATACGCGGTTACCGAGGTCGTGTTGATGATCGCCGCGCCCGCGTTCAGGTGCGGCAGGGCGGCCTGCGTCATGAAGAAGTAGCCGAAGATGTTGGTGCGGTAGGTCTCCTCGAGCTGCTCCTCCGAAATGTCGGGCAGGTCCCTCGACACATGCTGCTCGGCCGCGTTGTTCACCAGCACGTCCAGCCGACCGAAGTGCTCGACCGTCATTGCCACGGCCTGTTCGCAAAACTCCTTTCTGCCCACGTCGCCGCAGAACGAGAACGGCTCGGCTCCTTCCGCCTTGATCAGACGGCGGGTCTTTTCGGCATCCTGGATTTCCTCCTTGAAGGCTATGGCGACACTGGCGCCTTCGCGCGCGAACAGGACGGCCACCGCGCGTCCGATGCCGGAATCTCCGCCGGTGATCAGAGCCACCTTGCCCTTCAGCCGCCCGCTGCCGGGATATCTCGGCTCGTAGTCCGGCTCCGGCCGCATCTGCGACTCGCGGCCCGGCTGATGCTCCTGGTGCTGCGGCGGAAAGCCCGCCTTCGCTTCGCTCATCTCGGCGCTCCAGTTCAGCGGCAGAGCGTCAATGCGGGAGCAAGATCGCCGGTTCCGCGTTGTGGGGAGAGCACGAGGAGAAACCCCCATGATCGAGCGGATCGCCGCCCTTCCAGACGGCGTGAAAGGCTTCCGGGCGCACGGGACAGTCACGCCGTCGCATTACCGCGAAACCGTCCTGCCGGAGCTCGGCGCGGGCGGCGCGGAAGGCGGCCTGCGCGTGCTCTACGTGGCTGGCCGCGACTTCGAAAGGTATTCCGGCTTCGACCGCCCGTCCCCCGAGTCGGCGGACCTCGCTTTCGACAAGCTCGCCTTCGTCACCGATCGCGAGCACTACGGCGACGCCGTGCATGCGTTCGGATGGCCGTTACCGCGCGACGCGCGCGTTTATCCCGAGCGCGCACTCGACCGGGCCGTGGCTTGGCTCGCCGAATGACCGCCGCCCAAGGCGTCGGCTCAGCCCGCGCCGATCTGCGCGCGGTGGCGGAGGTAGTGATCGGCGATGACGATGGCGAGCATGGCCTCGCCGACCGGCACGGCGCGGATGCCGACGCACGGGTCGTGGCGTCCCTTGGTGACG
>CAZARE010000232.1:0-7079 GCA_964487455.1 uncultured Propylenella sp. | reverse complement strand
CCCTCTCCATCTCTCCCCCACAAGGGGGGAGAGAGGCATTCCGGGCTACCCCCCGATCCTGGAAAAATCCGCCACCGCGAGCGTCGCCTGCCTCAGCATGTTGAGGAGCCGCAGCCGGTTCCGCCTCAGCTCAGGATCGTCCGCATTCACCGTCACGTGGTCGAAGAACGCATCGACCGCCGGCCGCAGCTCCGCGAGCGCGCGCATGGCGCCCTCGAAATCCTCCGCCTCGACGTGCTCGCGCGCGTGGCGCTCCGCCGCCTGCATGACGTGGAAGAGCGCGCGCTCCTCCTTCTCGCCGCGTTGCTCGATCAGATGATGGTCGGGCGGATCGTCGAACGCGCCGGCGCCGTCTCGTCTCTCCTCGTCGCGAAGAATGTTTGCTGCGCGGCGATAACCGACGAGCAGGTTCTTGCCGTCGTCGGTGTCGAGGAAGCTTCCGAGCGCCTCCACGCGGCGGACGATCATCAGGAGGTCGTCCTGCCCGGGCAGCGCGAACACCGCGTCGATGAGGTCGTGACGGGCGCCTGTGTCGCGGAGGTGAACCTTGAGGCGGTCGGCGAAGAAGGAGAGGAGGTCGGAATCAATCCTTCTGACATCAGCTTCTACGCATTCGTACCGCCATCCATGTTCCCAAAGTCCCTCTAAATTCTCATCGGCTCTCTGTTCCTCAGTGAGATATTTCTCGGCGAGGAAGTTGACGTAAGCATCTTCGCTGACGCTTCTATTGTGGAGGGGTTGGCGAAGAATTTCGACCACAAGCGGTTCCAGCGGAACCCGCCTCTGATTGTCGACGACGATTCTAATGACCCCCAGCGCCGCCCTTCGCAGCGCATAGGGGTCTTTGCTTCCCGTCGGCTTCTCGTCGATGGCCCAAAAGCCCACCAGCATGTCGAGCTTATCGGCGAGCGCCACGGCGATAGACACCGGTTCGCTCGGCACGGAGTCGCTCGGCCCCTGCGGCTTGTAGTGATCGCGGATGGCGTCGGCGATGGCGTAGAGCCTCGCTTCATGAGATGACCTCGCGCCACCTCCCCTTGTTGTCATCCCGGATGGCGCGTCAGCGCCAGTCCGGGACCCATGAACACCGGAGCTTCCCGACCTTGCGCTACCGTGTTCATGGGTCCCGCCTCTCCCCCGGACCAAGTCCGGGGTCGGCCGGGATGACAAAGCGGATAGGGATTCGCTCGAGTGAAACGGAAGATCATTCTCGGCCATAAAATAGTAGCGCCCCATCACGCCCTGTAGCTCGGGGAACTCGCCGACCATCGCGGTGGTGAGATCCGCCTTCGCCAGCCGCGCCGCCTTTTCCGCGTCGTCGGGGTCCGCGCCGACGAGCGGCGCCAGCTCGCGCGCCAGCCGAGCGATGCGCTCCACCCGCTCCTTCTGCGAGCCGAGCTTCTCGTGGAAGGTGACGCCGTCGAGCTTCTCGCCCCACGCCGCGAGCGGCGCCTTGCGGTCCTGCTCCCAGAAGAAGCGCGCGTCGGAGAGCCGCGCCGCGATCACCCGCTCGTTGCCGGCGACGATGGCCTTGCCGCCGTCGGACGCCTCGATATTGGCGACCAGCAGAAAGCGATTCGTCAGCGCACGCACGCCCTGCCCCTCGTCCTTCGAGGCTCGCTCCGCTCGCACCTCAGGATGAGAGGCATCCAAGGCCGCATTCCCAGAGCCCTCACCCTGAGGCGGCCGCGCAGCGGCCCTCGAAGGGTCGAGGGCCTCGCTCTTGCGCAATACGAAGCACTTCTGGTTCTGCCTGATCGTCAGCCGGATCACCTCGTCGGGGATGTCGAGGAAGTCTTCGTCGAAGGCCCCCATCAGCACGACCGGCCATTCGACCAGGCCCGCCGTCTCCTGCAGCAGGCCCGGGTCGTCGACCACCTCCAGCCCTTGCGCGAAGCCGAGGTTCGTCGCCTCCGCCTCGATGATCGCCCGGCGCCGCTCCGGGTCGAGCACGACCTTGGCGCGCTCCAGAGCGGAGACGTAGTCGTCAAAGCGCTTCACCATGATCGGCGCGCCGTCCGCCATGAAGCGGTGTCCGTAGGTGACGTTTCCCGCCGCCACCCCGCCCGCCGCGATCGGCACCACGACCGGCTCCTCGGTCTCCGGCCCGAACGTGCAGAGGATGGAGCGGAGCGGGCGCACCCATCTGAGGCTCGCCGTTCCCTCCGCCTCGCCGTCGGCGAAGGGCGAGCCCGGCGGCGCCGAGCGAGCCCCCCAGCGCATCGATCTCAGCCAGGGAAAATCGCTGATCGCGCCGGCCACGACGTCGGCAACGATCTCCTCCGCCGCGCGGCCGGGCTTCTCCACCACCGCCATGTAGAAGTCGCCCTTCTTCGGGTCGGACTGCACTTTCGCCTCGTCGATGGAGGCAAGCCCCGCCGCGCGCAGGAAACCTTCGATGGCCTTCTGCGGCGCACCGACGCGCGGGCCTTTGCGCTCCTCGCGCACCGCCGCGGAGCGCGCGGTCACCCCGTGGACGGTCAGCGCCAGCCGGCGCGGCGTGGCGAAGGATCTGGCGCCCTCATAGGTAAGGCCCGCCTCGATCAGCCCGTCGGTGACCAATCGGCGTAGATCGTCGGCCGCCTGCTGCTGCATGCGCGCGGGGATTTCCTCCGAGAGAAGCTCCAGCAGGAGGTCGGGCATTCGAGGCGTCCGTGTGCGTCGGCGCTTGCCTAGCAAGGCGCATTGGCAAAGTCATCCGCGCCCGCCGCGCGGGCGCGTATCGAGTGGCTTCGGGCAAGTGCCAGCATCCCCGATCTCTCGACCAATGCAGGCCCTTGCCATGCCGATCCTCATCTACGGCGCGACCGGTTACACAGGCCGACTTTGCGCCGCCGAGGCGAAAGCGTAGACTATATCTTTGGCTTTGCCGGCGTGACCCGCACCGACCTCGACAGCGTCTAAGCGCGCCTACCAGCCGCCTCCGCCGCCCCCGCCTCCGCCTCCGCCCGAGCCGCCCCCGCCGGAAAAACCGGACGAGCCCGACGAGGAGCGTGGCATCGAGGCCGCGAGCGCGCCGGTTGCGCCCGATACGGTGGAGGCGATGTTGCGGCCAAAGTCGCGGCTCGCCCAGCTACGGCCGCGGCTCCAGCGCGGGCGATAGTGGTGCATCGGGTCGGGGTCATCCGGATGCGCACGGGCGAGCACGGCGGCGAACGCGTTCGCCCAGGGCTTCTCCACCTCGAGCGCCACCGCGTAGGGCAGCAGCGCCTCGAACCGCTCCGTTGTGATCTCCGGCGCGCCGGAGATGTTCAGCCGTCCCGACTCGGCAGTATCCAGATAGAGGCGCAGTCCCTCCAGCTTGTCCATCACCGGGCGGCCAAGCGCGGTCGGCGCGCGCAGCAGATAAAAGAAGAGGGCGTTCAGCGCCGGGAAGACGAGGACCAGAAAAAGGAGGAACGGATTGCGCGCCAGCCCGCCGAGGATCGATGAGCCGATCGTGCCTATGCCATCAGGGACCGCGGCCACAAACTGCGCGCCGACGACTACGAAGAAACCGAGGGCGGCGATAAGCGACAGCGCAGCTTTGATCGTCGCGCCGGCCGAAGCGCCTCCGAACATCGCGCGCAATGTCGGGACCACGAAGGCGCCGAAGAAAATCCCCACAAAGCCGAGAGGAATGAGAAACATCGCGGACTCGGCCTGAAGGCCACCGAATATGAGGATGGCGACGACCACCGCGACGGTGAGGATGACTCCGACGACGAAGTAGAGCGTGTTGCGCATGAAGAACTTGTCGCGATTCTCGCGCGTGATGGCCTCGCGAAACGAATTTGAGACGAACTGCACCGACGAGGCGTTCTTCTGGTTGATGTCTGCGCGGCCACCCTTCCCCACGACCCAGCGAAAGATCGCCTGCTCGCCGGGCGGCAGCGAATGAACGCCCCCTGCCGGCTCGGCGCCGGTGCGCTCCAACGTCAGCTCGTTCTTCTCCTCCTCGTCGAAGACCAGGAGGCCGCGCACCGCGAGGCTCAGCGCCGCGGCGGTGAAGCCGCGCCACGAACTGGCGCCAAAACCCCATCCGTGGATGTAGTTGGCAAGCGCCGGCGACACCCCGTCGGGCGGATGGAAGAGCGGGATGATCGTGCCGCGCTTGGGGTCGCGGCCGACAGCGTTCCACGCGGCCGCATAATATCCGAGCACCGCAGCGAATCCCAAAATGCCAATGATCCAGCCGCGATAGTCCCGCAAGAAGTAGCTGGCCCTCGCCGCCGCGCTCGGCGGCTCCACCGCGCCTGCGGGAATCTCCACGACGACGGAGAAGCCCTCGCCCGCGGCGAGCGTCGAAGTCGTCTCCACCGCAAGCACGCCATCCTCGCCGACCGCGCCGGAAAAATCCGTGCCGCGCGCTCCGAAGGGGCCGGTATAGGCGGTCCACCGCACCGGCTCGACATTGCCGGGTAGCGTGACACGCACCACGGCGCCTTCGATGGGAAACGCCCAGCCATTGCCGGTGACGTTCCAGAAGAGCTCGGGAGCGCCGTTGAACCAGCGAAGCTGTCGGTCGGTTTCGTAGGTGATGGTGTAGAGGTGCGTGCCGTCTTCGAGGAATACGCTTTCCTCCCCGGCATAGATGCGGATGGACTCGCCTTGGCGCTGAGTGAAATGCGGCTCGGGACGTCCGTCGCGCGTGACGCCCAGAAGCTTGAAGCCGACTTCGCGCACCGTTCCGTCGGCGTCTTCGAAGGTAAGCGGAAAATCGCGGAAGATGCCGCGCTTGATGCGGTCGCCCTCCGCGTGCACGCGAATCGTCTCCATAACCGTGAGGGTGCCGTCACGGCCGACGGTCACCTCGGAGGCGAAGCGCTCGATCACTTCTTCCGCGGTAGCGGGAGCGGTCGAGACAAGAGCGAGCGTGAGAACTACGAGGCGTAGCGCACAGAACAGGCGCCCGCGCTCCCCCTCTCCCAACCGAAGTCGGGTGTTCCCGACTTCGGCACAACGGAGAAGCAACCCGGAAGCGTCCGGGTTGCGGGGAGAGGGCACGCCGGTCGCAGGGCGCGAGAGCACCTTCATCACGTCGCGCGCCTCAGGCCTGGAACGAGACCTTCGGCACCGCGCGGTCGCCCGGTTCCTCGATCTCGAAATAGACGCGCTTCTCAAAATTGAACTGTTGGGCAACGAGGTTGCTGGGAAAGGACTCCACCATCGTGTTGAGGTTGCGAACCGCGCCGTTGTAATAGCGACGCGCCATCTGGATCTCGCTCTCGAGGTTGCCGAGCTCGCGCTGTAGCTCGACGAAGTTTTGGCTCGCCTTGAGATCGGGATAGGCCTCGGCCACGGCCAGAAGCCGGCCTAGCGCCATCGACAACGCCCCCTCGAGCTTGGCGCGGCCCTCAACGTCGTCGGACGGCGCGGCGCGCGCCTGGTTCCTGAGCTCGGTCACCTCCTCCAGCACGCCACGCTCGTGCGAGGCGTAGCCCTTCACCGTGTCGACGAGGTTGGGAATAAGATCGGAGCGGCGCTTCAGCTGCACGTCGATGCCGCTCCACGCCTCATTGCTCATCTGCCGCATGCTAACCAGGCGGTTGTAGAGGTAGACGACGTAGAGCGCGAGCGCCGCCACGATCGCGACGATGATCCAGAATGTCATGCTATCGGCCCTTCCTGCGACGGCGCACCTAGAGAGTTGCCGCCTTCATCCTGTCGCCGAACGCTGAAGATTCCCTAGAGCGCGTACTCATAAAGCGATTCTGTCGGCGCGGGTCGCTGAATGTCCGCCTGATTGCTGCGATATCTCGAATTGACGCGTTGGCCGACATGGGGCTCCTACTCCACGATCTTCCAATATGAGTCCTTGCGGATAACCTTGCCGTTGCGAAACGTATAGAAGTCGCAGCCTTGGACCTCCGTTCTCGTCCCCTCGCGGGTGGTGCCCGTCAGCGTCCATCTTGAGATGCCAGTATCGGCAGTTGAATCGACAAAATGCTCATCGTTGCCGTAGTGGACATCAGGCAGGCCTTCAAAGCGTGTTGCCAGCGCTTCTCGTACGTTCCGTCTACCCTCGAAACGAGAGCCCCAAGGCTTGCTTCCTCTCGGCATCTCCAACACGCAATCCTCAGAGAAGAACGCCATGATCCGATCGAGATCGTGCGCATTGAAGGCCTTACATAGCTCCGTCAGTGTCGATCGAATCTCCATCGCCCCATCTCCGTCCGCTCGGATGACTGATATGCTGTCGTGCGCGTTCCTTGGCCGGAGTAGGTCATTGGCGCTGGGGGCGGTCAAGGCCGCTGGGCCGTCAGTGCGCCACGCCTTCGGTGGCCAGGGCTTGCGACAGTGCGCGCGCTAAGCTGCGGCGCGCAGCTGCGGGTCCTAGCGGTCGCCGGACTGCGCCGGCCTCTGCCCGCCGCGCTGCGAGGACGAGAAGGCGAAATCCACGGCGTCCAGATTCTGGCGGTCACCCGATTCCTCGGCGGAGAAACCGATGCGCACGGCCATGCCGTAGCCGGAGACCAATTCCTTCAGCCGGTCCTGCAGCCGCTGCATGGCAAACGGCTCAAGCGGGATGGTGAGCACCGCTTCCTTCTGCGACAGCACCAGATCGAGGCGCTTGCGCGCGTCCGACTTCACCACCATGGCGCGGGCAGGATGCACGCGGCGCTCGCCGCTCGCCGTCCGGTAGCTCACTTCGCCCATGATGATGACGCCTTCGCCTTCCTCGCGTCCGGAGCGGCCGAGGCGCACGTTGAAGGTCCAGCCGGAGGCGGAGAACAGCATGGCGAGCTTCGGCTTTCCGAGAGCCTTCCCCTCGGCCGTCGTCTCGCGCGGAGCCTCGCGCGTTTCCACGCTGTCATCGCTCATTCGGTAACCCCCCCGCCGGCCGTTGCGAGCCAGGCGACCCCGCAGGACTTTGCCAGATTTCGAACTCTCAGGATATAGCTCTGCCGCTCGGTGACCGAGATCACCCCGCGCGCGTCAAGCAGGTTGAAGAGGTGGCTCGCCTTGATCACCTGGTCGTAGGCAGGCAGCGCCAGGCGGTGCGCGCCGCCCTCCCGCAGCGCCTTGCCGGCCTGCAACAGGGCCAGGCATTCGCGCTCGGCATCCTCGAAGTGGCGCCTCAGCATCTCCGTGTCGGC
>CAZARE010000231.1:0-10632 GCA_964487455.1 uncultured Propylenella sp. | reverse complement strand
TAATGCAGTTAATCTTGCCTTTGCTCTTCATTCACCATTAAGCGCTTCTTAAGCATTCTTGTTTACCACGTTTTCTTGTGACAGCGGTCGTGCAAACCGCATGCAGCGCGCCGCACTTGCGAGAGGACGAGGAATGTTCAGACTGTGCACAATCGCGCTTGCCGCCTGCGCGACGGCCATGACCGCGCTCTCGGGGGCCGAGGCGGCGGACTACACTCCCCAGCCGATCCCGAAAATCGTACTGAAGGGCTGGTACCTGCGCGGCGACATCGGCTA
Organism: uncultured Propylenella sp.; assembly: GCA_964487455.1. Taxonomy (GTDB): domain Bacteria; phylum Pseudomonadota; class Alphaproteobacteria; order Rhizobiales; family Afifellaceae; genus DASWJZ01. The sequence continues at coordinate 10,356 of CAZARE010000231.1, read as the reverse complement.
CTCGAACCAGCAGCTGGAAGGCATCGACAACTTGCTGTTCGCCGGGACCGCTGATCTCGTATTCCACACGCTGAATTTCGAGGCCGGAAACACCTTCGGCGCCGGCTTCGGCTACCAGTTCAACCGCTGGCTCCGCTTCGACGTCACGGGCGAATATCGCGGCGAGACCGAGTTTCACGGCTTCGACACGTGGACAGATGGCGCCGGCGATCCCCGCTTCAATGACTATACCGCGAAGAAGTCCGAATGGCTGGTGCTTGCCAACGCCTATCTCGACCTTGGGACCTGGCGTGGCGTGACCCCCTTCGTCGGCGGCGGTCTCGGCGCGGCGAACATCGCGATCCGCAGCTTCCGTGACGCCGGCATCGCCTACGGCACGGCCGGCGATCCAGCGACCGGGTTCCCGACCATGGCGTATGCCGGCGACCACGATCAGTGGAACTTCGCCTGGGCTCTCTACGGCGGACTTGCGTTCGAGGTCACGGAAGCCTTCACCGTCGAGCTCGCCTATCGCTACCTCGACATGGGCGACGCTCAGTCGGGCGACATCATCGCCTTCGACGGGACCAACAACTTCGACAATCCGATGATCTTCCAGGACATCACCTCGCACGATCTGAAGCTCGGCGTGCGCTACAAGTTCTACTGAGACGCGCCGACTTGGCTGTCGGGGCGCGGCCGCAGGGCCGCGCCCTTCCTCTTTTCGGGTGCCGCGCCCCACCTTCCGCGGCGCACGGTAAATTGACTTCCCATCGCGCCTCGGCTAGCCCGGCCAGCGGGACACCCCTCCCCAACGAGGGGCGCCTATCTGGAAGGGTAGAGAGAATGACGATTGTTGAGATGCCGGCCGTGCGGCCGGCCGATCCGCGCTTTTCAGCCGGCCCAACCGCGAAACGCCCCGGCTGGTCCCCCGAAATCCTGAAGAATGCCCTGGTCGGGCGCGTGCATCGCTCCAAGGCGGCGATGGCCCGTCTTCGGCAAGCGATCGACGAGACGCGGCGGCTCCTGCGAGTGCCTGCCGAGTATCGCATCGGCATCGTTCCGGCCTCTGATACGGGTGCGGTGGAGATGGCGCTCTGGTCGCTCCTGGGAGCGCGCGGCGTCGATGTGCTTGCTTGGGAGAGCTTTGGGCAGGGCTGGGTGACGGACGTGGTCGAGCAGCTGCGCCTCGCCGACGTTCGCGTGCTCGACGCGCCCTACGGCGCTTTGCCCGATCTCGGTGCGGTGGACTTCAGCCGCGACGTGGTCTTCGCCTGGAATGGCACGACCTCCGGCGTGCGCGTCCCGAACGGCGACTGGATCGCGTCCAACCGGCCCGGGCTAACCATTTGCGACGCGACCAGCGCTGCCTTCGCGCAGCCACTTCCCTTTGACAAGCTCGACGTCGTTACCTTCTCTTGGCAGAAAGCGCTCGGCGGTGAGGCGCAGCATGGCATGCTGATCCTTGCGCCGCGCGCGGTCGAGCGGCTGGTGAGCCATCGGCCGGCCTGGCCGGTGCCGAAGCTCTTCCGCATGACGAAGGGCGGCGAGCTGATGGAGGGGCTGTTTGCCGGCGAGTGCATCAACACACCGTCGCTATTGTGCGTGGAGGACTATCTCGACGCGCTCTCCTGGGCCAGCTCGATCGGGGGTCTCGACGCGCTGATCGCGCGCGCCGACGCGAACGCGGCGCTGCTCGCCGCCTGGGTGGAGCGCACGAACTGGATCGATTTTCTCGCCCGCGATCCGGCGACGCGCTCCAACACCTCGGTCTGCTTGACCATCGTCGATCCGGCGGTGGAGGCGCTCGACGCCAAGGCGAAGACGGCGTTCGTCAAGTCGCTCGTCGATCTGCTCGAAGAGCAAGACGCCGCTTACGATATCGGCTCCTATCGCGAGGCGCCTCCAGGCTTGCGGATATGGTGCGGCGGAACGGTCGAGGCCGACAATCTCGCGGCGCTTCTGCCGTGGCTCGACTGGGCCTTTGCGCAGGCCAAGAGCGGCTTGCGCAAGGCGGCATAGGGCGCCGACGCATGGTACCCCGCGTGCTCATCTCCGACGCCCTGTCGGATGCCGCCCTCGAAGTGTTCCGCGAGCGCGGCATCGAGGTGGAGTTCCAGCCCAAGCTCGGGCCGGACAAGGACAAGCTGGCGCAGGCCATCGGCGCCTTCGACGGGCTGGCGATACGCTCCGCCACCAGGGTGACGCCGAAGGTGATCGCAGCCGCTAACGGGCGGCTCAAGGTGATCGGCCGCGCCGGCATCGGCGTCGACAATGTCGACGTGCCCGCCGCGACAGCCGCCGGCATCATCGTGATGAACACGCCGTTCGGCAACGCCATCACCACGGCCGAGCACGCCATCGCCATGATGATGGCCTTGGCGCGGCAGATACCGGCCGCCGACCAGTCGACGCAGGCAGGCCGGTGGGAGAAGACGCGCTTTATGGGCGTGGAGATAACCGGCAAGGTGCTGGGCATCATCGGCTGCGGCAATATCGGATCGGTGGTGGCGCGACGGGCCCTCGGCCTGGAGATGCGGGTCATCGCTTACGATCCCTATCTTTCGCCTGAGCGAGCGGCGGAGCTCGGCGTGGAAAAGGTGACGCTCGACCAACTGCTCCGGCGCGCCGACTTCATCACCCTCCACACGCCGCTGACCGACAAGACCCGCAACATCATCGACGCCGATGCGATCGCCCGGATGCGGAACGGCGTCAGGATCGTGAACTGCGCGCGCGGCGGGCTTGTCGACGAGCATGCGCTTCGCGCCGCGCTCGACTCTGGCGAGGTGGCCGGCGCGGCCATCGATGTCTTCAGCGAAGAGCCGGCGCGGGACAACGTGCTTTTCGGCGCGGCGAACGTGATATGCACGCCGCATCTCGGCGCGGCGACCACCGAAGCGCAGGAGAACGTAGCCGTCCAGATCGCCGAGCAGATGGCGGACTACCTCACGACGGGCGCCGTGCGGAACGCCGTCAACATGCCCTCCATCAGCGCCGAGGAAGCGCCGCGCCTGACCCCGTTCGTGCGGCTGGCCGAGCAACTCGGCTCGTTCGCCGGTCAACTCACGGAGACTGGCGTCGCGGAGGTGCGCCTCGAATATGAGGGCACCGTGGCGGAGATGAACGTCCGCGCGCTGACAGCCGCGGCGTTGGCCGGCTTCCTGCAGCCGCAGCTGCAGGCCGTGAACATGGTCTCCGCGCCGACCTACGCACGCGACCGCGGCATCCGCGTCGAGGAGACACGGCGCGAGCAGGCCGGCGCCTACGAGACCTATATCCGCCTGACCATCGTCACCGAGCGCCAGGAACGTTCGGTCGCCGGCACCGTGTTCTCCGACGGCAAGCCGCGCATCATCCAGATCAAGGGCATCAACATGGAGGCGGAGCTTTCGCCGCGCATGCTCTATATCACCAACGACGACAAGCCCGGCTTCATCGGTCGCCTCGGCACGCTGCTCGGCGACAACGGCATCAACATTGCGCGCATGCAGTTCGGCCGCGACAGGGAGGGCGGCAACGCCATCGCGCTCGTCTCGGTGGACCAGCCGGTGCCGGCGGAGCTGATCGTTGAGATCAACGAACTTGAGCACGTGCAGCAGGTGAAGCCGCTGACTTTTTGAGACTAGCCCGGCCGCAGCCGAGCCGAGCAGATGCGACTGGCCTTTTGATCGCCGCGGAACTCCGCTATTGAGAAGCGAAACAAGCCGCGAGAAAGCCCATGCAGCCGACTTTCTACGTCTGGGCCAAATGGGATCCTGAGGGCGGGGTCTGGTACACCGCGGAAACCAGCATCCGCGGATTAAACTCGTCCGGGGAGACTTTGGACGAACTCCGCGAACGCTTGCTCCTTCTGATTCCTGATTCTCTTGAGGACCAAATGCCGGAGAATGCGATCCTCCACATCATTGCCGACAGGGAGGACGAGTTCAGTCCCATCGCGGCGGAATAAACCTGTGGACATTCCGCTTAACGCCTTTCCCCATGGAAATAGCTTCGGTCACGCGAACTGATTCGAGGTTCAAATGAGAGATTCGCAGGCTTCTCCGCGAAGCGGGCTGGCGCTTTCATCGGCAGGCGAAGGGCGATCACGAAATCTGGATCAATCCGGAAGCAGGTAAGAAAGTCACGGTCGACGGCAAAGTCCGAAACAGGGCGCTCGCCAACAAGATTCTGAAGGACGCCGGGTTGGGAAAGAAGTTCTGACATGGCGAACGTCGTGGTCGTCGGCTCGCAATGGGGCGACGAGGGAAAGGGCAAGATCGTCGACTGGCTGTCGGAGCGCGCCGACATCGTCGTGCGCTTCCAGGGCGGTCATAATGCCGGCCACACGCTGGTCGTCGACGGCACCACCTTCAAGCTGAGCCTGCTTCCGGCCGGGGTTGTGCGTCCCGACAAGCTGGCGGTGATCGGCAACGGCGTCGTGCTTGACCCGCATGCGCTGATCTCGGAGATTGAGAAGGTCGGCAGCCAGGGCGTGACGGTCACGCCGGAACGCTTGCGCATCGCCGACAACGTCCCGCTGATCCTGTCGCTGCATCGCGAGCTTGATCTTATGCGCGAGAGCGCCGCGGCGCCGGGAGCGAAGATCGGCACCACCGGACGCGGCATCGGCCCGGCCTACGAGGATAAGGTTGGGCGCCGCGCGATCCGCCTCATGGACCTTGCCGACCTGCGCACGCTGCCGCACAAGATCGACCGGTTGCTGGTGCATCACAATGCGATTCGCCGCGGACTGGGCCAGCCGGAAATCCAGGGAGGGGCGATCTATGCCGAGCTGGCCGCCGTCGCCGACCGACTGCTGCCTTACATGGAGACGGTCTGGGCGCTGCTCGACGCCAAGCGCAGAGCCGGCGCGCGCATCCTCTTCGAGGGAGCGCAGGGCGCGCTCCTCGATATCGACCACGGCACCTATCCGTTCGTGACGTCGTCCAATACGGTGGCCGGACAGGCCGCGACCGGCTCCGGGCTCGGGCCGGACGCGGTCGGCTACGTGCTCGGGATCACCAAGGCCTATACGACGCGGGTGGGAGAGGGGCCCTTCCCCACGGAGCAGGACAACGAGGTCGGTCGCTTCCTCGGCGAGCGGGGTGGAGAGTTCGGCACCGTAACGGGCCGCAAGCGGCGCTGCGGGTGGTTCGACGCCGTGCTCGTGCGCCAGACCGTCAAAGTCTCCGGGATTCAAGGAGTTGCGTTGACGAAGCTTGACGTTCTCGATGGACTGAAGGAAATCAAGGTCTGTGTCGGATATGAGCTGAACGGAGCCAAGCTTGATCGATTGCCGGCTAGCCAAGCCGCCCAGGCCGAGGTCGTCCCGCGCTATGAGACGCTGCGGGGCTGGGACGAATCGACTGCCGGGGCGCGCTCCTGGGCCGACCTGCCGGCCGAGGCGGTGAAATACGTGCGCCATATCGAAGAGCTGATACAGGCGCCGGTTGCGCTGCTGTCGACCAGCCCTGAGCGCGACGATACTATCCTTGTCCGCGATCCGTTTCAGGATTAACCATTTTTCGGGGGTTCCCGGGTAAGCAAAGTAGTTACCATGCCGGATTATGCGTCGATCCTCAGGCGTTCCATCTCCGCTCTGCCGGATCCCAATTCCGAGATGCGCGAGGCGGTCTATCAGCGAGCTCGCGCCGCCCTCGCGCGTCAGCTGACGGCGGTTGATCCGCCGCTGTCGAGCCGCGAGATCGAATCGCAGCATCAGGAGCTCGAAGACGCGGTGGTGCGGCTGGAGGCCGAGTACGCGCCGCGCGAGGCGCCCCGGCAGAGCTTCGAGCCGCCGCAAGACGAGTTTCTCTTTACGCCTTCGCCGGCCCCGAGCTCCCCGCGACAAGCGCCGACGCCGACCGCCCGCGGCACCGCCGCCGAGGATAGCACCGCCGACTTCGAACCCGACGACGAAGAGGACGAGGATTTCGACGAGGAGGATCGCAGCTCCCGCACGCCGGCGCTGATCGGGCTCCTGGTGGTCATTCTGGTTATCGTCGGCATCGGCGGCTACGCCTATTCGCAGCGCGATACGGTGCTTGCGCTCTTCGGGCTCGGAGGAGACATGCAAGAAACGACGCCCCCCCGGGTCGTGACGCAGGAAGGCGGCTCGGACGGACTCGAAAAGCAGGCCGACCGGCTGATCAACGGCACGGAAGCTCCCGCAGCGCCGCCGCCTTCGAATGAGACGGTTACCCCGATTCCGTCCCCGCCGCCGGCCTCCGAGGAGACGACGGCGGCGCTCGCTCCGGAGCCCGACCCGGAGCCGGATGACGGGGGGACGAGTCTCGTCGGGCAGCGCGCGATCTACTACTACCAGGGGACGGAGGGCCAGGAGGGCGAGGCGTACGAGGGAACCGCGACGTGGGCCAACGTCATCAAGGACGGCAATCCCGCCATCCGCGCGATCCTGAGCATTCCGAATCGCGACGTTGAAGCCACCGTCACAATCTACAAGAACTACGATTCGACGCTGCCGGCCAGCCACTTGGTCGAGATCGAGTTCAGCGGGGCGCTTTCGGAGAGCCCCATCCAGCGGGTGCCCGCCCTGGTCATGAAGCAGACCGAGCAGGCGCGCGGCCAGCCGCTCGCCGGGGCCGCCGTTCCGGTTACGAACGAGCTGTTCTGGATCGCGCTCTCCGACGACGAGGAGCAGGTCGCTCGCAATATCCAGCTCCTCAGGGAGGGCTCGTGGTTCGACGTGCCGATCCTCTACGGCGATCAGACGCGTGCGCTCATCACCTTCGAGAAAGGCATACCGGGCGACCGGGTCTTCGAGACGGTGATGGCGAGCTGGAACCCGTAACGCCGCACCATCCCCCGCCTCCGGGCTTCGGCCGGCTCCCGTCCCGGGTCATCGAGAATTTCGTCCCCTGCGAACATCATCGCCAACGTCTGCAAACGAGCCCCCGACGGTCAGACCCATGTCCCCGCTGCTGCGGCTCTTCGACCAGCCCTATCTCCTCCTGACGCTCACCTCGCTTTTCTGGGCGGGCAACGCCGTGATCGGGCGCGCAATCGTCGACGAGATCCCGCCCGTCGCGCTGGCGCAGATCCGCTGGTGCCTGGCCTTCGCCATCCTCATACCGTTCGCCTGGCCACGCGTGCGCGAGGAGCTACCGGTCATTCGCCGGCACATCGGGATCATCGGGCTCCTGTCGCTGACCGGCGTCACGGCGTTCAACACGCTGCAATATTGGAGCCTGCAATACACCACCGCGATCAACGTGTCGGTGATGCAGTCGAGCGCCCCGCTGTTGATCGGCTTGTGGAGCTGGGCGCTTTGGCGCGATCCGCTGACGCGCGGCCAGCTTGCGGGGATACTGGCGTCGCTCATGGGCGTGCTCGCGATCATCAGCGCCGGCGAGATGCAGCGCCTGGCCGATCTCACGCTTAATATCGGCGACGTCGCCATCCTTGTCGCGATCGCCATCTACGCGCTCTACTCGGCGCTTCTGCGCCAGCGGCCGGGCGTATCGCCGATCACTTTCCTCGCCGTCACCATCGCGGTCGGCACGGTGCTGCTCATTCCGCTCAGCCTTGGCGAATACGCGATGGGCGCGCGCATCGAGACTCTGAGCCCCGGCGGGTACGCCGCGCTCGGTTACGTGGCGATCTTCCCTTCCATCCTGGCCTATATGTTCTTCAATCGCGGTGTGCAGCTGATCGGCGCCAACCGGGCCGGGCCGTTCTTTCATCTCATCCCGCTCTTCGGAGCGCTGCTGGCGATCGTCTTTCTCGGCGAGCGGCTCGGATGGCATCATCTGATCGGGGCGATTCTCATCATTGGCGGAGTGTTCATCGCAGGTCGAACCTGGGGCGGCAGCGATAAACGCGGGCTGTCCGCTTCCTGAGCGGGCTGACCGCCGCCGCGACCTTCGCGATTCGGCAACCAAGATCGAAGGCACTCTTACAGCGGCTGCGGAGGGCTGCTACAAGTGCAGGTAGCGTCGTCTTCTAGGGTGGCGTGTCCAGCAACGAGGAGGGGGAGACAAGATGAAGCGAATGACACGAGTCGCGGTCGCTGCGTTCGCGCTCTTGACCGCGCCGGCTGCCGTCGCCCAGGAGCAGTATATCGGTGAGATCAGAGCGGTCGGCTTTACCTACTGTCCGCGCTTTTGGGCGGAAGCCAACGGCCAATTGATGCAGATCGCTCAGAACAACGCGCTGTTCGCACTATTTGGCACAACCTATGGCGGGGATGGGCGCACCACCTTCGCGCTGCCGGACCTCAGGGGCCGCGTGGCGGTGCATGCGGGCGCCGGTCCCGGTCTGCCGCCGGCCACGCAGGGCCAGAAGCTCGGCTCTCCGTCAACGACGCTGACGACCGTCCAGATGCCGTCGCATTCGCACGCGCTACGGGCGACCTCGGGCGATCCCGACGATCCGAGCCCCGACAACGCGCTCCTCGGGACGTTCCCGGCCGCGGGCAACCCGATCTACTCGCTCGACCCGGCCGACCTGACGATGAGCGGCCAGGCGATCGGCAATAGCGGCGGCAACCAGGCCTTCGACCAGCACCAGCCCTCCCTGGTGATCCTTTACTGCGTGGCGCTTCAGGGCATCTTCCCGCCGCGCAACTGATCGCCGGGGCGCTTCGCGCGAGGCGCCCCCTCTCCGCAATTCCGCTTCGCGGGTCTGAAATCGGGTGGCGGCGGCAGGGCGTTCGCCCTAAGCGGATCGCATGGCAATCGCGCCGCCAACTCTCGACAGTCGCGGCTGGACGCTGCTCTGTGCGCTGGCGCTGCTGTGGGGCGTATCCTTTATCTTCATCAAGGTCGCGGCGACGGAGATCCCGACGCTGACGCTGGTCTTCGTCCGGGTCGGCCTGGCGGCGCTGGTGCTGCACGCGGTGGTGCTTGCCCGCGGGCTCGCTTTTCCGGCGCGGCCCGCGCTCTATGCCGGCTATACGATTATCGGCTTCTTCAACAATCTGGTGCCGTTCACGCTCATCGTCTACGCGACCAGCCGGCTCGGCGCCGGCTCCGCCTCGATCCTCAATGCGACGACGCCGATCTTCGCACTCCTGGTGGCCCATGTTGCGACGGCGGACGAGAAGATCACGCCGGCGAAGCTCGCGGGCATCCTGATTGGAATGGGCGGCGTCGCTGCCATGGCCGGGCCGCACGCCGTGGCCGGACTCCGCGCCGACCTCCTTGCGGTCGGCGCCATGCTCGCGGCCGCGCTGTGCTACGGGTTCTCGGCGATCTACGGCCGCCGCTTTCAGGGCGTGCATCCGACGGTGTCCGCCAGCTGCCAGCTGAGCGCGGCGGCGATCATGCTGCTGCCGCTCGTGCTCGTATTCGATCGTCCCTGGGCGCTGCCCATGCCGGGCGCCATGCCAGTGTTCGCCATGACGGCGCTCGCGGTGCTCTCCACGGCGCTCGCCTACATGATCTATTGGGCGCTGCTGCTGCGCGCCGGCGGGACAAACACCATGCTCGTCACGCTGCTTATTCCCGTCTGCGCCCTGTTCTTCGCTTGGGCGCTGCTCGGCGAGGCTTTCACGCTCGCCAAAGCCGCCGGTATCACGCTGATCGGCCTCGGCCTCGTCGTCATCGACGGGCGGCTGTTCGGACGGATATTCGGAAGCGGGAGAGTTCGCGCGTAACCTCCCCTTTGAGGGGAGGTCGGATTCTCGGCGAGCGAAGCGAGCAGCGAAAATCCGGGAGGGGAAGAGAAACAGCGGCCCCCTCCCGAGGTTCTCTAAGCTGACCCGTCACGCCAAGGCAGCTTAGGCAGGCGCCATCAGCGCCGTTTGGCCGCGGTCGCGTTCCTTCGTCGCCTTCAGCATCGCCTTCTGCACCTTCTCGAAGGCACGCACCTCGAGCTGCCGGACGCGCTCGCGCGAGACGTCGAACTCCTCCGAGAGCTGCTCGAGGGTAAGCGGCTCCTCCGCCAGTCGCCGCGCCTCGAAGATGCGCCGCTCGCGCTTGTCAAGCACGTCGAGCGCGTCGGTCAGCATGGCGCGGCGCTGCTGCAGCTCGTCCAGCTCCGCGAGCGTCTCCTCGGGCGATTCGCCTTCGTCGGTCAGCCAGTCCATCCACTCGCCGGACTCGCCTTCTGTGGCGCGGATCGGCGCGTTGAGCGAAGCGTCGCCGGAGAGGCGGCGGTTCATCGACACGACCTCCTCCTCGCTGACGGAAAGCTTCCGTGCGATCTCCTTCACCTGGTCGGGATTGAGGTCGCCCTCGTCCAGCGCCGAGATCTGGCTCTTGGCTTTCCTGAGATTGAAGAACAGCCGCTTCTGGTTGGCGGTCGTCCCCATCTTCACCAGGCTCCACGAGCGCAGGATGTATTCCTGGATCGCCGCCTTGATCCACCACATGGCGTAGGTGGCGAGCCGGAAGCCCCGCTCCGGATCGAAGCGCTTCACCGCCTGCATCA
>CAZARE010000230.1:0-5971 GCA_964487455.1 uncultured Propylenella sp. | reverse complement strand
ATCGAACTGGACGTGGGATCCGGAAGCGCACGCCTTCTTCTGGCACCGCTTCTATTCGCACCAGCCTGACCTCAACTTCGACAATCCGCGCGTCCTTGAGGAAGTCCTGCGTACCATGCGCTTCTGGCTGGAAATCGGCGTGGACGGGCTGCGGCTGGATGCCATTCCCTACCTGGTGGAGCGCGACGGCACCAACAACGAGAACCTGCCGGAGACACACGAAGTCCTGAAGAAGATCCGCGCCAATCTCGACGCGCATTTCCCCGATCGCCTGCTGCTCGCAGAGGCCAACCAGTGGCCGGAGGACACCCGCCCCTACTTCGGTGAGGGCGACGAATGCCACATGGCATTCCACTTCCCGCTGATGCCGCGCATGTACATGGCGGTCGCGCAGGAGGACCGCCACCCGATCACCGACATTATTCGCCAGACCCCGGACATTCCCGAGTCCTGCCAGTGGGCGATCTTTCTCCGGAATCACGACGAACTCACGCTGGAGATGGTGACCGCCGAGGAGCGCGATTATCTCTGGCGCACCTACGCCGGGGAATCCCGCGCTCGCATCAATCTCGGCATCCGCCGCCGCCTTGCACCGCTCATGGACAACGACCGGCGCAAGATCGAGCTGATGAACGCACTGCTTTTGTCGATGCCCGGGACGCCGGTTCTCTACTACGGCGACGAGCTCGGCATGGGCGACAATTACTATCTCGGCGATCGCGACGGGGTCAGGACGCCAATGCAGTGGTCCGCCGACCGTAACGGCGGCTTCAGCCGGGCCAATCCGCAGCAGCTCTACCTGCCGCCCATTATGGACCCCGTCTACGGCTTCCAGGCAGTCAACGTCGAGGCGCAGCAGAACGAGGCTTCGTCGCTGCTCAACTGGATGCGGCGCATGATCGACGTGCGCAAGCGGCACGCCTCGTTCGGACGCGGCACCCTCACCTTCCTCTATCCGCGCAACCGCAAGATCCTCGTCTACATTCGCGGGTTCGAAGGTGAACGGATTCTGTGCGTCGCCAACCTGTCACGCCAAGCGCAGGCGGTGGAGATCGATCTGTCGGAGCACCGCGGCGCGGTGCCGATCGAACTAGTCGGCGGCGCCGCCTTTCCACCGATCGGCGAGCTGCCCTACCTTCTCACTCTGCCCGCCTACGGCTTCTTCTGGTTCCTGCTCACCGACGAAGCGGAAGCGCCGCATTGGCACGCGCACACACCCGAACCGCTTCCGGAGTTCGTCACGCTGACGGCGCGCGGTGGCCGCATCGACCCAGTGCTCGAAGGCCGCGAGCTGGAGACTTTGCAGCGCGAGGTCCTGCCGGATTTCCTGCCCAACCAGCGCTGGTTCGCCGGCAAGGGGGCGAAGCTCCGCAAGGCCAACGTCACCGTTCTCGGCAGCCTCGAAGGCGGCGAAGAGGCCAACAAACTGCTGATCGTGGAAGCCGAAGTCGGCGAAGGCCCACAGCGCTACTTCCTCCCGGTGACCATTCTTTGGGGCGAGCAGAACCTGAGCTTCGGCGCGCCGAAGCTGTCCTATACGCTCGCCCGGGTGCGCTACGGCCCGGTGCTCGGGGCACTGATCGACGGGTCCCGGGACGAACGCTTCATCAGCACATTCATCCGCGCCATGCGCGACGGCGGCGAGCTGGCGGTGCCGGGGGGCAAAATCGTCTTCGCCACCAGCGAGGCTTTCCGCGATCTCGACGTGACAGGCGAAATCCGCAGCGTCGGAGTCGAGCAGAGCAACGTTTCCGTCATCGTCGGCGATGCCGCAATGCTGAAGATCTACAAGCGGCTAAGCCAAGGCGAGCAGCCTGAGATCGAGGTGGCGCGCTTCCTCACCGAGGAGGCGGGCTACCGCAACACGCCGCCCTATTTCGGCAGCGTCGAACTGGTCCCCGACGAAGGCGAGCCAACGGCGCTTGCCGCGGCGTTCGGGTTTGTGCGCAACCAGGGCGACGCATGGGGCGTTATCTTGGATGCGTTGCAGCGGGACCTCGACGAATACGCGCTGCTACCGCACGACGAGTCCGGCACGCTCACGGTGCCTGAGCCGGGCTTCGGCCATCCGCTCGATCTCGCGGCCAAGCTGGGGCTTCGGACAGCCGAGCTGCACGCGGCGTTCGCGGCGCAGACCAAGAACGCCGCGTTCGCTGCGGAGCGCATCAAGGCCGCCGACATACGACGCTGGGTGAGGGACGTGATCAGCGAGGGCAAGAAGGCGTTCGCGCTATTGGATCGCGTGGTGGGGCTGCCGGAGGAGCTGCGCTCCGACGTCGCCATGCTGCTGGCGGCCAAGAGCCCGGTCCTCGACCGCATCGGCGCCATGCGCCAGCTGGTGGCCTCGGGGCGAAAGACGCGCATCCACGGAGACTACCATCTCGGTCAGGTGCTGATCGCGCAGGACGACGTAGTGATCATCGACTTCGAGGGTGAGCCGCAGCGGAGACCGGGGGAGCGCCGCGAGAAAGGCTCCGGCCTGCGCGACGTGGCTGGCATGCTCCGCTCCTTCGATTACGCCGGCTGGTCGGCTCTCGACCGCATCCGCTCGCGCGGCGGCTCCTTGGAACCTCGCGTCATACGGCGTGCTTCTGCCTGGCGTGACGAAGCGGTGCGCGACTTCCTCGCCGCCTATTGGCCGGGAGCGGAGGAGGCGGGCATCCTCCCCGATCCTGAAACGCGCGAGGCTCTTCTCGAGCTGTTCACGATGCAGAAGGCGTTCTACGAGCTCGGCTACGAGGCGAGCAACAGGCCCGCCTGGCTTTCCATCCCGGTGCGCGGCCTGCTCGACCTGATCGTTCCGCCGCAAGGGACCTCATGAGCCTCCAAGCGCGCGCAGAGCATTCCTGGCAGCCCGACGACGGCGCCGTCGCCGCGATCGTCGAAGGGCGTCACGGCGATCCGTTCTCCGTTCTCGGCATGCATGGCGGCGGCGGCCGTCCGCTCACGGTCCGCGTCTTCTGGCCGGGGGCCGAGAGCGTCTCCGTGCTCGACCGCGGCAGCGGAGAGCCGGTAGCGGAGCTCGAGGAACTGCACGCGGCGGGCTTCTTCTCCGGCGTCGTCCCGGGGCGAGCGGCCCCGTTCGCCTACCGGCTGCGGCTCACCGCCGGCGACGCCTGCTGGGAGGCGGAAGACCCCTACCGCTTTCCGCCCGTGTTCGGCGAGGTCGACGTCTATCTCATGGCCGAGGGAAGCCACCGGCGCATCTACGAGCGGCTCGGCGCGCATCTCCGCACCCTGGAGGGCGTGGACGGCACCACCTTCGCCGTCTGGGCGCCAAACGCGCACCGGGTCAGCGTGGTCGGCGACTTCAACCTGTGGGACGGACGGCGCCACCCCATGCGCAAGCGCATCGAGGCGGGCGTGTGGGAGCTCTTCATCCCCGGAGTGGAGCGCGGCGCGCGCTACAAATTCGAGCTGCTGGCGAGCGAGCGCGCCACCCCCATGCTCAAGGCCGATCCGGTCGGCTTCCAGCAGGAGGCGCCGCCTGCGACCACCTCCTGCGTCGTAGGACTGTCGCAGCTCGAATGGGGCGATTCCGGCTGGATGACGGAGCGCCGAGAAAAGCAGGCGCTCGACGCGCCGATCTCCATCTACGAAGTGCATCTAGGCTCCTGGCGCCGCAAGGACGGCGACCGGTTCCTCAGCTACGACGAGCTGGGCGAAGAGCTCGTCTCCTATGTGCGGGACATGGGATTCACCCATATCGAGTGCCTACCCGTTTCCGAGCATCCTTTCTCCGGCTCGTGGGGCTATCAGCCTGTTGGCCTCTTCGCGCCGACCAGCCGGTTCGGCCCACATGAGGCCTTCGCGCGCTTCGTCGACCGCTGCCATCAGGCCGGAATCGGTGTCATCATCGACTGGGTGCCGGCGCACTTTCCCTCCGATGCGCATGGCCTAGCGCGATTCGACGGCACGGCGCTTTATGAGCACGAGGATCCGCGGCTCGGCTTCCATCAGGACTGGAACACTCTGATCTACAATTTCGGCCGCACCGAAGTGCGGAACTTCCTCGTCGCCAACGCTCTCTATTGGCTGGAACGCTTCCACATCGACGCGCTGCGCGTCGATGCCGTCGCTTCCATGCTCTATCTCGACTACAGCCGCAGTGCGGACGAATGGATCCCCAACGTTCACGGAGGCCGCGAGAACCTCGACGCCATTCATTTCCTGCGCGAGCTGAACGTCCGCGTCTTCGGCGACCATCCCGGCGCCACCACGATCGCGGAGGAGTCGACCGCCTGGCCGCAAGTCTCTCGGCCCGTGGACGGCGGCGGGCTCGGCTTCGGCTACAAGTGGAACATGGGATGGATGCACGACACGCTGGAATACATGAAGCAGGAGCCGATCCACCGGAAATACCATCACCACCAGATGACCTTCGGGATCCACTACGCCTTCTCGGAGAACTTCGTGCTGCCGCTTTCCCACGACGAGGTCGTGCACGGAAAGGGCTCGCTCATCGGGAAAATGCCCGGCGATCGCTGGCAAAAGTTCGCCAATCTGCGGGCCTACCTAGCGTTCATGTGGACGCATCCCGGCAAGAAGCTGCTGTTCATGGGCGGCGAGTTTGGGCAGGAGCGGGAGTGGAACCACGACCACTCCCTCGACTGGCACCTCCTTCAGGACGCGTCGCACCAAGCGCTGCAGAATCTCGTTCGCGACCTCAATCGCCTCTACCGCGAGGCGCGCGCGCTGCACGTTCGCGATGCCGAGCCAGGAGGTTTCGAATGGATCGATGCGACCGACGCCGACAATAGCGTCTACGCCTATCTGAGGCACGGCGGATCGGACGACCAGCCTGTTCTTGTGGTCTGCAATTTCACCCCGGTGGCGCGCCCCGGCTACCGCGTCGGCGTGCCCAAGGGTGGCCGCTGGGTGGAACGGCTGAACACGGATGCGACGATCTACGGCGGGTCGAACGTCGGGAACTCCGGTACAGTCCTTGCCGATTCGGAGGGGTGGCGGGGGCGGCCCGCCTCTCTCGTCCTCACCCTGCCGCCGCTCGCCACGGTGATTCTCCAACACGCCGAATAGGAGCCTGTCCGCGTCCATGCAGAGATTGCGCGTCGAGCCAGGATTGCCCCATCCACTGGGGGCGGCCTGGGACGGGGGCGGGGTCAACTTCGCCTTATTCTCGGCTCATGCGACAAAGGTCGAGCTGTGCCTGTTCGACCCCAAGGGGAAGCGCGAGACCGAGCGCGTCGCCCTGCCGGAATATACGCACGAGGTCTGGCATGGCTATTTGCCGGAGGTTCGGCCCGGCCAGCTGTACGGCTACCGGGTGCACGGTCCCTACGATCCGGCGGCCGGCCATCGCTTCAATCCCAACAAGCTTCTGATCGATCCCTACGCCAAGGCGCTCTACGGCGACATCCGTTGGCACGACGCTCATTTCGGCTACCGCGTCGGCTCGTCACGGCATACGCCGGACCGACGGGATTCAGCCTTCGTCATGCCGAAATGCGTTGTGGTCGACACCGCCACGACGTGGGGCGACGACCGGCCGCCGCGTCATGCCTGGTCCAACACGATCATCTACGAAGCGCATGTGAAAGGCATGACCGCCAGTCGCGACGACATCGCCGAGCAGCTCCGCGGCACCCTCGCCGGGATGGCCGATCCGCGCGTCATCGAGCACATGGCGGCGCTCGGCGTCACGGCCGTGGAGCTGATGCCGATCCAGGCGTTCTTCGACGACCGATATCTCGTGGAGAAGGGCCTCAAGAACTACTGGGGCTACAACACCATCTGCTTTTTTGCACCGGTGCCGCGCTACACGTCGAACGGCGGCGATGTCAGCGAGATCCGCCACATGGTGCACCGTCTGCACGAGGCGGGAATCGAGGTGATCCTCGACGTCGTCTACAACCACACCGCCGAGGGCAGCCATCTGGGCCCGACGCTTTCCTTCCGCGGAATCGACAATGCATCCTACTATCGCCTGATGCCGGCCGACCGCCGGTACTAC
>CAZARE010000229.1:0-4199 GCA_964487455.1 uncultured Propylenella sp. | reverse complement strand
CGTCGACCGAATGCTCTGCCTTCATCGCTTCACCTCCCAGGTGGTGATGACCTCGCCGGTCGCGGGGTCCTTGGAGTCCCTGAGCTGGATGCCCATTGCGTCGAGCTCGGAGCGGATGCGGTCGGCCTCGGCGAAGTTCTTGGCCTTGCGGGCGGCGACGCGGGACTCTACTAGCCGATCAATCTGACCGGCGGTGAGGTCGTCGCCTCGGTAGACCAACTGGTCTGGACTTCGCACTTCAACTTGCAGCTCGGACAGCTTGGACCTCATTTCCCGCTCACATTCAGCGTCACGATTGGCGGCGAATACTCGTAGATTGCGAAATCGCAGACTTGCGACGTTGAGCACGCGGGGCGGCATACCCGACAATCCGACCGAGCCGGTGAGCCAAGGCCTTTGATCTTCTGACAGAACCCCCAAGAAGCGAAAGTCCCAGACAAGCTGAATACGCTCCTGCACCGATAGCCTTTCAATTGACGTAAGGCGTTGGCGCAAAGAAGAACTAGCCAGAGGCGTGTTGAGATCATCGCTAAGAGCTGTGATCACCTCCGGCGACGGCCTCGGCTCCGAGCGCCATGCCCTAGTGCACGCGTCCTCGCCGCCCATTCGGCGCGTCCCGGTCTCGCCTGCAAGAAGAAGCACTTCCGCCTTGGCAGCCTCCAGTCGTTCACGCGTCCAGTCGATTGGTTGTCGGTAGTGCACGGAAAGCATTGCATTTCGCACGACGGCACCTGCCCAAGGCTCTCCCTGCCACCCGCGAAGCAGCTCCCTTATCGTGACGAAGTTCCCCTCCGACTTCGCCATCTTCCTGCCCTCCACCTGCAGGAAGCCGTTGTGCAGCCAATACTTCGCCATCAGGTCCGTGTGGTTGGCGCAGCGCGACTGGGCGATCTCGTTCTCGTGGTGGGGAAAGACAAGGTCGATGCCGCCGCCGTGGATGTCGAACTGATGCGGGTGGGCCTTGGCGTTCTCCGAAAGACGTGGGAGCGCCTCCTGCCAAAGCCAGCGGTCGGCCATAGCCGAGCATTCGATGTGCCAGCCCGGCCGCCCCTCTCCCCACGGCGACGGCCATGCCGGCTCGCCCGGCTTCGACGGCTTCCACAGCACGAAGTCCATCGGGTCGCGCTTGTAGGGCGCCACCTCCACGCGGGCGCCGGCGATCATGTCGTCGAGCGTTCGCTTCGAAAGCTTGCCGTATTCGAGCGAGCCGTCCGCCGCCTTCCATTTGCGCACCTCGAAGAGGACGTGACCTTCGGCGGGATAGGCATAACCCGCCTCGACCAGCGTCTCGATCATGGCGACCATTTCGCCGATGTGCTCGGTGGCGCGCGGCTCGATGAAACGTGGAGGCTCGCCCGGCTTGTTGACCTGCTCCCGCGTCAGACAGCCGAGCGCCGCCACGTCCTCGTGAAACTGCCGCTCCGTCGTCTCGGTGACCTGGCGGATCGCTTCGTTCAGCGGCAGCCCGGGATGCTCCTCCGCCGCGCGGAGAATGATCTTGTCGTCCACGTCGGTGATGTTGCGGACGTAGGTGACGTGCTCGGCGCCGTGGAGGTGCCTTAGCAGCCGGAAGAGCACGTCGAAGACGATGACCGGCCGCGCATTGCCGATATGGGCGTAGTCGTAGACCGTCGGCCCGCACACGTACATGCGCACGTTCTCGGGGTCGAAAGGGACGAAATCCTCCTTCTTGCCCGTCAGCGTGTTGTGTAGGCGAAGCCCACGAAATCCTTGCCCATCGTCCATGCACGTCTCCGGCCGCTGGCCGGGGCGTTCGGACTGTCACTTCGGAGGGAACGAGCGAACGGCGCCAGCCAGCAGGTCTGCTAGCCGCAAATAATCCCGATAATGCAAATGGCGCGTGAAGACGCGCCGATCCGACCGTTCATACGCCGCTTATCGCCGAGGCCGCCCGATCCGTCAAGCAGCCGGCCCGGGCGCCAGCCCCACGTCAGCGCCCGGCGGGCCGACCCGCCTGGTTGTTGTTGCCGTTGCCGGCAATATGGAGCTTGGCGGCGGTCGCCGGATATTTGCGCGCGAACCAGACGGCGAAGCGCCGGCGCCAGCGGCGCACGCGCGGGATGTCGACGGAGAGAACAAGCAGCCCGACCGGGATCATCCAGAAGCCGAGGATGGGGAGGAACCCGAACAACCCGAAGACGACGAGCAGGCCGCCGATCACGATCCTGAGCAGGCGCGAGCGCGGGAGCGGCAGCCTGTAGGAGCCGATCCTCACCTTCGAGCCGTCGCCGGCGCTTGTCTGCTCAGCCATCGATCGCCAATTTTCCGGAGATGCGTAACGGGCCCCGACAGCAGAACTGCGGCGGCCGGCTCCCATCGGCTCCCATGGCCCGCCAACCTTGCAATAGCAAGCCCCGTTGCAATATATGGCCATCTGTTCCCCGGTAGCTCAGTTGGTAGAGCAAGCGGCTGTTAACCGCTGGGTCGCTGGTTCGAGTCCGGCCCGGGGAGCCAAATTTCTCAAGGGGTTAGCTACCGTCTCGGATGCTGACCCCTTTTCAATTCCGGACCGGGGCTACGCCCGGGCTACGAGGGGGGGCGGGGCGCGTCTCGGCAAAGGGCAGCTCCCGCTCGTAATCTCCGCCAGAGATGCGAGTCAGGGAGCACGCGATGCCAGCGGAAAAGGACACATCGCAACCGCAGCCGGCGAACTTGTCAGAAGGTCAAGTTCGGGAAGCTATTCCAAAGCTGCAACGACGTATCGATGAACTGGAGCAAATAAGAACTGCTAGGGGAAAATTCAACGAAGAGAACTACAAAGATGTTCTCAATGGATACTTGCGCAAGATAGATGCAACGCTCATAGAAGTTTTCGGATACGATTCGCTCGACTACAGAAAATTTGTCGTTTCCAGACTAGACACGACGCCTCTTACGGTAGGGAGGCGGCGAGGCGTAACACGCTCGTTCAGTGACCACCTGCCCGGAATAAGGGCCGGCATAAACTCCGCCATCGCAAAGCTGCGATCCGCAATCGACATCCTCTCAGAGCGCATCGAGCCCGAAGTCGCCGGCCCCGGGCAGGTAGTAAGAGCCTACCAAGGGCTCGAACTGCACAGCGAAATCGCGCGCGCGGCCTCCGGTCTCTTCAGAGACGGGCACTACTCGAACGCAGTTGAGGCGGCGGTGAAGGCGCTAAACGACCTGGTGCGACTGCGGAGCGGGCTCAGCCTGGACGGCACCACGCTTATAGAGCACGCCTTCTCGCTGAAGAATCCGGTTCTCCGGTTCAACGGCCTCTCAGACAAGTCGGACGAGGACGAGCAAATCGGCTTTATGATGCTGTTCAAGGGGGCGGTCGCCGGGTTGAGGAATCCGCGAGCCCATTCGTTCATCAATGACGAGCCGGAGCGCGCGCTGGAGTTCATCGCTTTCGTGAGCTTGCTCGCAAAGCTGTTGGACGAAGCTGAGCGAAATGTTCCCTAGATAGCTGCAGCCACCCCGCCGCGTGGCATGGGACTGAGCGCCCCTGCGCGGGCAGACGCGGTCTATCTGATCGAAGCGGCGCGGTTCAGCGCTCCGATGACACCGCGATCCGCAGGCGCGGGCTCGGCGGGGGTAGACTTGGCGGGGGGAGGTTCGGCGGCGGGCAGCGCGGCCGCAGCTGTCGGCGGCGGAGGCGGAACCGCCATCCCGAGGCCCTCCAGCGCCATCTGCTGACGGACGGCGGCGTGCGTGAGCAGGTGCACCTGCTCCAGCGCCATCGCCATGTTCTTCGCGACCTCGTTGGTACTGCGCGCGGCCCAAGTCCGCGCCGTCAGCATGCCGGCCTCGGCGTCGGCGAGCCGCGCCTCCAGGTCCGTCAACGCATCGCGATTGGGGACGACTTCCGAGCCCTCGACACGGTAGATCAGCTTGACCCCGCGAAGCCAAGACAGGCGCTTCTGATCCAGCATGGCCCTGGTTGTCTGCAGCAGCGCGACGCGAAGCGCGACCTGCTCGGCAATGAGCGGCCTGTCGCTGTACTGAGCCAGGGTGCGTTCCGCCAGCGCCAACTCCCGCTCGACGACGGCGAGGTCGCGCATCAGGTCCTCGGCTGACGGACCCCTGAAGCTGATTGCGGCGAACGCGGCCGCGGCGAAGGTCACCGCAGTCACGATTCCGCTGATAGTACCCAACAAACGACGGCGCATCGGCCTCCTCGCCTCAACGAAACGCATCGTGTCGCGCCGGCGGGC
>CAZARE010000228.1:0-3862 GCA_964487455.1 uncultured Propylenella sp. | reverse complement strand
TTGGCATCCGCGAGGTGGCGGTCACACGCCGGGAACTCGGCTGCATATCCGGCTGGATCTAGTACTACAACGCTATTTTGGCTCAAGAACAACCATGCTGTTGGCCGACGAATCCTGGGAGCTCGGGTGAGCTCACAGGAGATGAGAGCATGGATGCACAGACGATCTTGGAGATCAAGCCGGCCTTGAGCGCCTTTCTTCGGCAGTTCGACGATTGCTTTTGCCAGCGGCGGACGCGCCGGCACCTGGGCGTGTATGTGCGTGGGCAGTTGTCGGATCTGGACCGCAAGAGCGTCGAGCCGATGGCGGACGCGGCGGGCGTGCCGGCGCGTTCGCTGCAGGAGTTCCTGGGTCTGTTCAAGTGGGATCACCAGGCCGTTCGCGAGCGCCTGCAGCGCCGGGTGGCCGCGCGGCACGCCGACGCCCACAGCGTCGGCATCATCGACGAGACCAGCTTTGCCAAGAAGGGCGACAAGACCGCTTGCGTGCAGCGCCAACACTGCGGCAGCCTGGGCAAGCTGGAGAACTGCGTCGTCAGCGTCCATCTGGGCTACGCGGCGGGCAACTTTCACACGCTGCTGGACGCCGAACTCTACCTGCCCGAGCAGACCTGGCACAACAACCGCGCCCGCTGCCGCGCGGCGGGCATTCCCGACGACGTGGTCTATCGTCCCAAGTGGCGGATCGCCCTGGAGCAGGTCGGCCGGGCGCTGGGCAATGGCGTGCGATTCGCCTGGTGGACCTTCGACGAAGCCTACGGCGGCAAGCCCGCTTTTCTGCGGGAACTGGCCGGGCTGGGGCAGAATTACGTGGCCGAGATTCCGGTCAGCTTCGTGGGCTGGACCGTGCCGCCGCCGGTGCTGTATCGCGATCACGCGCGCGAGCGGGCGCAGGCGCAGGGGAGTGTGATGGGCCGGCCGCGTCGGCTGCCGCGGCTGAAGGCCAAACACACGCCGGCCTGCGCGGTGCGCCACCTGTTGAAGCATTCGCCGATCCTTCGGCGGACGGCCTGGCAGCGCTATCGGGTCAAGGAAGGCATGAAGGGGCCGTTCGTGTGGGAGGCCAAGTGCGTGCCGTTCTGGATCAAGGACGAGCGCGGCCTGCCCGACGGGCCGCACCGCCTGCTGATCGCACGGAACGTGCTGAACCCCGATGTGACCAAGTTCTTTCTGAGCAACGCTCCGCTCGAGACGCCGGTCGAGACGCTGTTGCTGGTGGCTTTCAGCCGCTGGCGGATCGAGCGGCTCTTCGAAGACAGCAAGACGGAACTGGGTCTGGACCACTTCGAGGTCCGGCAGTACCGATCCATCACGCGGCATCTGCTGCTGACCTGCGTCAGCCATCTGTTCCTGGCGGAGTTCGTGCAGCAGGCGACTGCGCCCGCACGGCCGGCGTCGGCGCAGCGGACGTCCGCCGCGCCCGCGTCCGCACGGCCGGCGTCGGCGCGACAGGCGTCCGCACGGCCGGCATCCGCGCGACAAGAAAAAAAACGACGGGACGCTCACGGTCTGCCAGGTGCGGACCGCCACCCGGCGGCTGACGCCGATCTGGTTGGCGGGCGAACGCTGCTCGCGCCGCCTGGCCGAAAGCATCGCCGCCCAGTTGACCCTCACGCAACAACGCAACGCCGCCGCCGCCCGCAGTCACCGCAAACGCACCCTACGCCGCCTGTGGGCCATCAATGTGCGGCTACGCGATGTACGGACGTGTCAGTGGAAATAGCGTTGTAGTACTAGGCAACTAGACTAGTTCCTGTTGCACCGGCGCTGCGGGTGCTGAGAAGTTGACGGAAACGGCTGTTTCCGAACATTTTTTGGAATAATGGCCTCCTTCCGGCGGTCCTTAGGGTTGAAGAGATTCACTAGGGACACGCACGGAAAGGAGGCCGGATGCGTCCGAAGTTCGATCGGCAGGGGCAGTTCAGTTTTCAGCCTTCGCACCTCAAGATCACGAACGACCGTCACCGTTGCTACCGCCGCATCAGCGAGATTCTCGATGAGAATCCCGGCCTTGTCGATGCGGTGCATCAGGACATTTGCGAGCCGGTCGAGGGGGAGACGGACGGGGAGAGCGGGCAGGTGCGCTATCGCTGCACGACCGACACGCTGCTGCGAGTTGTGCTGGTTCAGATCATCGAGGGCGACTCGCTGCGCGACGTGGTGGTGCGGATCGACGACAGCCATTTCCTGCGCTGGTTCGCGCGCATCCACCACGACGCCATGATCGACTTCTCCACGCTCTGCCGGCTGCGCGGCCGCATCCGGCCCGAGACCTGCCGGCGCATGCACGACGTGCTGAACGGATGGGCCGTCGGCGCCGGGCGCGTCCGCGGCAAGCGGCTGCGGCTGGACACCACCGCGGTCGAGACCGACGTGCACCGGCCGAGCGATTCGTCGCTGCTGTGGGACTGCTATCGCGTGATGGCCCGGCTGATCCGCAAACTGCGCCGGCGCGACGCGAAGCGGGTCGGACATCGCCGGCTGCACGAACGCCGGGCCAAGCGGCTGGCCCTGCGGATCACGCGCGGCGCGATGCGCCCGGATCATAAGCAGACCCTGCAAAAGCCCTATTCGGCCCTGATTCGGCAAGTCTGCGGCCTGCAGGCGTGGGCGGACGAAATCCTGGCCCGGGCCGCGCCGCTGTCCCCCGACAAGAAAGACAAGAGAATGCAGAAATGGCTGGAGCAACTGCAACAGGTTCGCAAACTGAGCACGCGCGTGGTCGATCAGGCCCGCCGGCGCGTGTTGGACGGCGAGTCGGTCCCCAACGGCGAGAAGCTCTTGAGCATCTTCGAGCCGCACACCGAGCTGCTCAAGCGTGGCAAGGCCAGGCACGACATCGAGTATGGCCACATGGTGCAGATCCGCCAAGTCGAAACGAAGTACATCACCGGCTACGAGGTGTTCGAACGCAAGCCGGTCGAGTCGCACCTGCTGCAGCCGGCGCTGGAGAAACACAAGGCGCTCTTCGGCGACTATCCGGAGGAAGTCTCCACCGACAAGGGCTATGCCCAGAGCGCCGCGCAGATGGAGGCGCTGCCGTCGTCGATCCGCCAGATCGCCGTCGCCCGCGCCGGCCGGCCGAACGAAGCCGAGCGACAGCGCGCCCACACGCCTTCGTTCCGTCTGGCGCAGCGCTTCCGCGCCGGCATCGAAGGCACGATCTCCTTCCTGAAGCGCTCGCTGGGCCTGGCTCGCTGCCTGCTCAAAGGCTGGCCGCGCTACGCCGCCGCCGTGGGCGTCTCGCTGCTGGCGCACAACCTGCTGATCCTCGCCCGCGAGTAACCGGCGCAGGCTAAGCCCTCACAGGCGTTCCCTCATTCGACCGCCGAACCGCCCGCGCGCTCACCATCCCGCAAGACCGCCAAACCCGCCGAAAACAGCTTCTCGAAGGCCGAAACAGGCCAACAACCGCACCCGGCCGTCCGTCGTCAAGAGTAAGCCTTCCGCCAACCCGGGCCGGAGAGACCGTCCATGCAACAGGAACTAGCTAGAGCGTCAGTCAATCCGGCTTCCATCAAAGAGGAAGTGCCCTGTGCAACGCCTGCCTCGCGGTCCGTCGACCCATGTAACTTCGAACCCTTGCTGCGACGGAGAAATGAAGAAGTGGCCGACGGGCTCGTGCCCAGCGTCACGTAGTGCCTGTACTGCTCGCTGTATCCCGGGGAGGGCCAAGACGAAGAAGACGAGCTGATCCTCGACCGATGCTGTGCCAGGGGCGCTAATACCAAAGAGTGCAGACTCACTCTGCTCTGGATCCGCGAGGGCAACGCCCAATTGGATCGGGCGACCCTCGATTGACTGAGCTTCAGCTGTGACACGCGCTATCGACGAAACCGTGTCTTTGCCCGCCGTGACCCTCT
>CAZARE010000227.1:0-2556 GCA_964487455.1 uncultured Propylenella sp. | reverse complement strand
GGCCTATGTGGGCGAGCGCGGCGTCAAGCTCTCCGGCGGCCAGCGCCAGCGCATCGCCATCGCCCGCGTGATCCTGAAGGACGCGCCGATCCTCGTGCTCGACGAGGCGACCGCCTCGCTCGATTCGGAGGTGGAGGCGGCCATCCAGGAGAGCTTGAAGGACCTGATGCGCGACAAGACGGTGATCGCCATCGCCCACCGGCTCTCCACCATCGCCGCGCTCGACCGCCTCGTGGTTATGGACGAGGGGCGCATCGTGGAGGAGGGGACGCACGCCGCGCTGCTTGCCGCCGGCGGCCTCTACGCGCGGCTGTGGGAGCGCCAGTCGGGCGGTTTCCTGGGGCTCGACATGGCGTTCGGCCTGGAGCAGACCGCGGCGGAGTGAGGGGCGTTCACCGGGAAATATCCGCTCCTTCGGCTTGCAATTTGACGGCTTTCCAGCGATCTTCACATTTCTGTTGACTTCCACAGAAATGTGTAAGGATATATTCTTCGCATGAAGGCTAGCGAGCTGAAGCGCATCCTAATGCGGAAACATGGATGCAGGTTCGAAACGCACAAAGGCGGTAGCGGACATCAGACCATCACGCGGGGCAAGGATTATCGATCGCAGTTACCCATGCACGGCAGCCACAAGGACATCGGTCCGCGGCTGCTGCATAAAATCCTCAAGGATCTGGGGATCAAGAAGCTATGAGCTGGTGAAGCCATGAGCTGGTACAGACTCCGGATCGACAGGGACGACGACGACACTTTCATGGTGACGTCCCCCGATTTCCCCGAGGTTGCAACCTTCGGCGAAGACCTGGAGGATGCGATGCGTCATGGTCGCGATGCGATCGAGGAGGCCGTCGCAGCCAGGATCTCCGACGGGCTCGCCATTCCCGCTCCGTGCTTGGGTCCGCCGAGGCGGCGGGGCAAGGGACATCACGTGCAGCTATCGGCGCTGAGTTACCTGAAGGCGGCGCTCTACATGATCTGCAGGAGCCAGGGCGTTTCGCGCGCCGAATTGGTGCGCCGCCTCGGATGGCACAGAGAGCAGGTCGATCGCCTCTTCCGGCTCGATCACAACTCGCGGCTCGATCAATTGGAGGCCGCTTTCAAAGCGGTCGGCGTCGACCTCCCCGGGAGCATCGGCATTCCAATGCCGGAGGCGGCTTAGCGCGCTCGCCTGGCGTGCAGTCGCCCGCCGACCCCCTCCCGAAAATCGCTGCGCATTGGCTCGCGATTCTCGACCTCCCCTCAAGGGAGGTTAGGCTCCGGCCGCACGCTAGCCGCCCCCTCCACCATGCGCTTCGCATGGTCCCCCTCCCCCGCGTCGCGGGGGAGGAACCAAAGAGCTGAGCGCGCCATTTTCCGCCGTTGCGACAAACTGCCGTTACCGCGCGGGCCGGCTGGACACTCCCACCCGACGATGACAAAAGGCGTCCGGCGGCGCCGCCGGTGGCGCTGCCGCGTTCGGCATGGGGTATCCGGCGGCGTCTGAGCTGCGCGGCCCACCAACGAGGGGCGACATTTGGCCGACACCACGCATCCCATCACCGCGAGCCCGGAGGCCAAACGCATCGACCCGCACGCGGTCGAGACCGACATCAACCGGCGCGACTTCCTCCTGATCGCCACCGGCGCCTTCGCCGCAATCGGCGCTGCGGCATCTCTTTGGCCGCTCATCGACCAGATGAACCCCGACGCCTCGGCGCTGGCGCTCTCCTCCATCGAGGTCGACACCGCATCGATCGGCGAGGGCGAGGCGATCACCGTCATGTGGCGCGGCAAGCCCGTGGTCATCCGCCACCGCACCGAGGACGAGATGCGCGAAGCGCAGGACGTGTCGCTGGGCGAGCTGCTCGACCCGCTGGCGCGCAACGCCAATCTCGACGGCTCGGCGCCGGCGACCGATGGCAATCGCTCCGTCCCCGGCCGCGACGCGTGGCTGGTGATGGTCAACGTGTGCACGCATCTCGGCTGCATCCCGCTCGGCGAGCAGGGCGTCTACGGCGGCTGGTTCTGCCCGTGCCACGGCTCGCAGTACGACACGTCAGGCCGCGTCCGCCGCGGGCCGGCGCCGGAGAACCTGCCCATCCCGCCCTTCGAGTTCATCGACGATACGATTGTCCGCATCGGCTGAGAATCGACCGGGACCCGCGCATGCAGCACGACCACTTTCCCCGCTACGAGCCGAGAACGGCGATCGGCCGCTGGTTCGACGTGCGCCTGCCGGCGACGCGTCTGGTCTACGACAGCTTCGTCGCCTATCCGGTGCCGCGCAACCTGAACTACTGGTACACGTTCGGCGGCATTCTCGCCGTCATGCTCGGCGTTCAGATCGTGACCGGCGTCGTGCTCGCCATGCACTATGTGCCGGTCGAAGACCGCGCGTTCCAGTCGGTCGAGCACATCATGCGCAACGTCAATTACGGCTGGCTCTTGCGCTACGTGCACGCCAACGGCGCCTCCATGTTCTTCCTCGCCGTCTACATCCACATCTTCCGCGGCCTCTATTACGGCTCCTACAAGGAGCCGCGCGAGATCCTCTGGATCCTCGGGGTCATCATC
>CAZARE010000226.1:0-4453 GCA_964487455.1 uncultured Propylenella sp. | reverse complement strand
AAGAAGGGCTTCTCCAAGGAAGGACTCTTCCGCGAGGGCTGGGAGAAGCTCTATCCCGGCATGATCGAGTACCGGAACGTCGACGATGACGGCAGGGTCACGCGGGTGGACGCCGCGACGATGACGCTTCACACGGATTTCGGCGAAGTGAAGGGCGACGTGATCAATTTCATCCCGCCGCAAATGGCGGGCGCCATCGCGCAGGATGCAGGGCTCGCCGACGATTCAGGCTGGTGCCCGGTCGATCAGCTTACGTTCGAGTCGACGATGCATCCGGATATCCACGTGATCGGGGACGCCTCGATCGCTTCGCCGATGCCGAAGTCGGGCTTTTCCGCGTCGAGCCAGGCGAAGGTGGTCGTCGAGGCGATCGTCGCGATGACCGACGGCGCGGACCCGGGCACGCCGAAGTTCGTCAACACCTGCTACAGCCTGGTGGCGCCCGATTACGGCATCTCCGTCGCGGCGGTCTACGATCTCGTGGACGGCAAGATCGCCGAGGTGGAGGGCGCCGGCGGACTGAGCCCCGGCGGCGCGCCCGACTCGTTCCGCAAAGCGGAAGCGGACTACGCCAACGGGTGGTACGACAGCATCACGCGGGACATCTTCGCCTGACCTTTCCGCCGGCCTTCGGGGCCGCGTAAGAGTGAACGAGAAGCCGGCCCGGGTCGCCCCGAGAAGCGTCCGGGCCGGCTTTCCTTTGTCAGCGCACGGCGATCGATGTCTCTCCCACGATGGTCGAGCCATCGTCATCGTGCCACGTCAGAACGACAGGCCCCGATTCCGTCGCCTTGAACTTGAAGCGAATATAGGGGTTCGACGAGACGGCAGGCTCCAAGTCCGCCGAGAAGACCTCCTTGCCGTTCACCGTGCAGACGAACCTGTTCAGGATCTTGCGCGGCACCAGCTTTCCGTCATCGCCGGCGCGCAGACCCGTTTCCATGGGGTGGGTGACCAGCGCCTTCACCTCGACGAGGTCTCCCGCAGCAGCTTCCGCCTTGTCGAGCCTGATCTTCACATCAGCAGCCATCACCAGAATTCCTTCTGCGCGGAAGACACCGTGCAATCACTCGTTCACGCCGCACAGCCGCCGACCGTCACGGTCACATGCCTCTTGGCCATGAACAAGGAGCCGTCGTTCATCTTCGCAACGGCGATAACGTTTTCCGTCTGAGCCAGGCGAATGCGCGTGCTGACCTCCGCGACTCCGCTGGCCGGCGAGAAGTGGAAGGTGGCCACGCCCGGCCTGGGGTTGCCATCGGCGACGACCAGCACATCGGTCACGTGGGAGTCCTCGGTCATCGGACTGTCGACGGCGAGCGTCATCAGCACGGCGCTTCCGTCGTCGGCGATCTGCGGCAGGTCGAGGCTGACGCGACCCTCCTCCGGCGTGCGGCCACCGGCGAACTCCGCAATGACGTCCTCGAAGCCGTTCGTCGCGGCGAGGGCGGTGTCAGCGAGACGGGGCCATCCGAATGCAGCCAGGGCCACGGCGCCGGCGCCGATCGTCAAAGCCTGCCGGCGGTCAATTGTGCATGCCATGCTGCGGTCTCCCAACGCGCGGGACGATGTCGAAACGCCTAAATAGGACGCAATTCGCGCTATTTGAAGAGGCGCGCGACGCTACAGGTCCGCCGCGAACACCGCCACCGGAAGCGCGGAGAATATCTCGCCGGCTGAGAATTCCGGTCCGGAAGGCGCCTGACCGCCGAGCACGTCCCTCCACCTCGCGTCCCGCTGAACGTCTTCGGGAAGCATTACGACGGTCGGTTCCCCCGCCCGCGGCGCGCCGCGGGCCGGAAAGAGAAGCGCCGCCACGACGAGCCGCGCTTCGTCCGTGCGTCGCATGAAGGCGCAGACGCGTTCTGCCTCGGGACCTTCGGCGGAGAGGGCCTCGTAGCTCCCGTCCCGGAAGAGCGCCGGGCGGCGCCGGCGCAAGCTGAGCAGCTCTGCGACGATCCGAAGCTTGATCGCCCCGTCCTGCCAGGTGGAGTGCATAGCCCGCAGGCGATCCGGCGAGGGCCCTTCGCCGTGCCCCATCCGGCTCAGCAGATCGTGACGCGACGCGAAATCGACCGGACGGCGGTTGTCCGGATCGACCAGGCTAAAATCCCAAAGCTCGGCGCCCTGGTAGATATCGGGAACGCCTGGAACGGTGAGCTTCAGCACGGTCTGCACCAGGCTGTTCCAGACGCCGAGCGGCGCCAGTCGTGCCAGAAACTCTCGAACGCTGCCGAGAAACGGATTGGTGCTGGTTCCGTCGAGCGCGTGGCGGACGAAATCGAGGACGGCGCCTTCGTAGGCTTCGTCGGGCGTATCCCAGCTCGTGCGCGTCTTCGCCTCGCGCATCGACTTGAGCATGGCGGCCTCGATGCGCTCGCGGAAGGAGTCGAGCGCCTTTGCGCTCGCGTCCTCTGCCAGGAGCTCCGGCGGCCATGCGCCAACGACCAGCTGATAGAAGACGTACTCGTCGATGCGGTCGGGCGGCGGCTCCTCGGTGAGGCCCGCCTCGCGCGCGCGCAGCATGCGACTCCACAGCACGGCCTGCTGCGCCCACTCGTCCGGGAGCTCGGAGAGGGCGGCAAGGCGCGCGCGGGTATCCTCGCCGCGCTTCGTGTCGTGCGTAGACGTGCTCAACAGCGCGTGCGGCGTGCGCTGTACGCGCTCGCGGTTGGCCGCGTGGAAATGCGCGATGCTGACGCCGAACCGGTCCGGGCTGCCGCCGACCTCATTCAGCGCGAGCAGGCGGTTGTAGCGATAGAACGCCGTGTCCTCGAGACCCTTGGCCATGACCGGTCCGCTATATTGCTGAAAGCGCATCGCGGCGCGGGTCACGGCCACCCGGCTGTAGCCGCTCCCGGGCTCGGCTACGAGGTCGCAGGTCATGAGATTCTGCAAGAAGTCGAACACGCTCGTGTCGATCAGCGTGTCGCTTCGCCTCGCCTGCGCAACCGCCCAGTCGATATCGCGGCGATCGGCCTCGGCCGGCCCATCGATGTCGACATAGGTGCGATAGACCGGGAAGCAGGCGACGATGTGCTTCAAAGCGCGATGCAGCACGTTGTTGGTGAAGTCGGCGGTCTTCGGGTGCGAGCGCGCCACGCGGCCGGCCTCGCGCGCCAGAACGTTGAGCTCGCTCGCCATGGCGTTTTCCATGATGTGGAGCTTCGATTCGCGCACGACGTCGTCGAATTTCCGCACCCCGCCGGTGAACTCGTCATCGGCGCGCGTGAGCCGCTCTTCGCCGGCCGGGTCGACGAGGAGGCCGGTCAGCAGGTTGGCGAACTCGTAGCCGGTCGTCCCCTCGACCTCCCAATTCTCGCGCAGGCTCTCATGCGCGGCGAGGATCTTCTCCACGACGAGATAGAACGGCCGCGGCGCCTTCTCCCGGAGGCGCAGGCAATAGGCCTTGGGGTCGAGCAGGCCGTCGATATGGTCGATGCGCAGCCCGTCGAGCACGCCTCGTTCGAGCAGGTCAAAGACGAAGGCGTGCGTGCGGTCGAAGACCTCCGGGATCTCCACGCGGATACCGGCCAGGTCGTTGATGTTGAAGAAGCGGCGGTAGTTTATGTCGTCGGCGGCGACGCGGAAATGCGCCGGCCGCCAGAACTGGTCGCGGATGAGCGCGTCGAGCCGGCTCCAGCTCGCCAAGTCGCCTACCGCTCCGTTGAAGGCGGCGACGGCCTGCTCCACGGCCGCGGCGATCTCGGCGTCCGCCGCCGCCAGCCCGGCCAGCTCCGCCTTCAGCTCCGCGGCGCGCCCGCCGATATTCGGGCGCGACCGCGACAGGTGGGCGAAGGCGTCGCTCAGCCGCTCCAACTCCGGATGATCGGCGCCAAGGATGCTCGCGTAGCTCAGCGGGCAGATGGGCAGCTTGTGGGTGTCGTAGGCCCATACCGCGAACGAGCCCGCGGCCGGGTCGGACTTCAGCACGAGCACGCCCGCTTCCAGCGCCGCTCCGTACTGGTCGCCGAGGAAAGGGACCAGCACCTTATCGCGCAGATAGCGGTGCTCGGGGTCCCACTCGATGTCGAACCAGCCCGCATATCGCGAATCCTGGCCCCATTCGAGCACGTCGAGCCAATACGGATTGTCGGCGCCGCCGACCCCCATGTGGTTGGGCACGAAATCGAGAACCTGGCCGAGGCCGTGCTCGCTGAACGCGGCGACCATCCGCTCGAAGGCGGCGGCGCCGCCCAGCTCCGGATTGACCTCGTCGTGGCTGACGATGTCGTAGCCGTGCGTGCTGCCGGGCCGCGCCCTGAGGTAGGGCGAGGCGTAGACGTGGCTGACGCCGAGCTCCGCCAAATAGGGCGCCAGCGCCGCCGCGTCGGCGAAGCCGAACCGCCCGCTGAACTGCAGCCGATAGGTGGCGCGCGGGATGTCCTCCGGCCTAGCCGCCATCGGAGCCTTCCGCATCGATGCTGTAGATCACGGTCCAGGGCGCAAGCTG
>CAZARE010000225.1:0-6929 GCA_964487455.1 uncultured Propylenella sp. | reverse complement strand
GAGCACCGCTGCAATCTTCGCGCCTGGACATTCCATCCGCCACGGGCATCATCGGCTTTTATGATTCGAGGTAGCCTGCTTGCGCTTCTCGGCCTTGCCTCCTTTGTCGCCGTCTACATCGCGATGGCGCCGGGCGAGCTGCCGCTTGAGCCAGGCGCCGATTCGGAGGCGCTCGCGGACTCCGATGGCGCCGAGATTGCTCTCGGCGCGGCGCTGGCTGAGACCGCGCGGGACGGGGACACGTCGCGCCTCGGCGAAATCGGATTCGAGTTAAGGCCGGCGACGGATGCGAGACCAGAGCCGGCGAGCGGCACGGCGGGGCGCGACGAAGTGCGCGACGTCACGCCGCCCGACATGACCGCCGGCCCGAGGATCACGGGGCAGCTCATTCGGGTCGAGCCGCCCGCGCCCGAACCCACGTCACGCATGGAGCGCCTCTTCAACGCGATCGTCATCTCGGCCGACACGATCAAGGTCCAGGGGCGGGACGTCCATCTCGCCGGCATCGCTGCCCCGGGTTTCGATGAGCGTTGCGGAGAGGGCGCGGCCGCCTGGCCCTGCGGGCGCATGGCGCGCGCGG
Source organism: uncultured Propylenella sp. (assembly GCA_964487455.1). Lineage (GTDB taxonomy): Bacteria > Pseudomonadota > Alphaproteobacteria > Rhizobiales > Afifellaceae > DASWJZ01. The sequence goes on along the minus strand of CAZARE010000225.1, from coordinate 6,349 downwards.
CGCTTCGCCGCTTCATCCGCGGCCGCGCGATCGAATGCGAAGTCCCGCCCGGCGCCGACGACATTCCCGATCCGGCCATCTGCCGGGTCGCCGGCGACGACATCGCGCAATGGCTCGTGGCGCAGGGTTGGGCGAAGCGCGTCGGCGAGCTCTACGGCGAAGAGGAGAACGCGGCGCGCGAGGCGAGACTTGGCCTATGGGGGGACAAACGCCCGGGCGATCAGACGGAGCTCGCGGCAAGCGGCTGAGCCAACGCGCCGGAGAGCGCCATACGGATGAGCGCGCGCGTCTCCTGAATGCCGTAGATGGCCACGAAGGAGCCGAAACGCGGGCCGCGCTCCTGGCCGAGCAGGAGCTGGTAGAGCGTGGCGAACCAGATGAGCGCCACGCCGGGCCGGCCGTCAGGCCCCGGCTTGTCCTTCGCCTGATAGCGCTCGAAGGAGCGGCCGACATCGTAGACGGCCGTCTGGATCGCCTCGGCGTCGGCGTCAGGCGGCAGTGAGGCGAGCTTCTCGTCGAGCGCCACAAGGGCCTGGCGCTCGACCGGGTCGGGGGCGCGGAAGCGCTTCTGCGGCTTCACGAAGTCATGATAGTAGCGCACCGCGTAGTGGACGAGGCGGTCGAGCACAGGCTCGGTCTCACGCGTCACGCCCGGCCGGTGCCGCGTGATGAATCCCCAGAGGATGTCGGCGTCCTCGGTATTCGACGCGCTCGCCAGATTGAGCAGCATTGAGAACGGGACCGGCAGACGCTCCGCCGGCGGATGACCGGAATGAATATGCCAGACCGGGCTCGACAGCCGGCCCGCAACGTCCTGCCGCGGATAGGCGTCGAGGAGCTGGAAGTATTCGTCCACGGCGCGCGGTATGACGTCGAAGGTGAGCCGCTTCGCGGCGCGCGGCTTCTGATACATGTAGAGCGACAGGCTCTCCGGCGAGGCATAGGTCAGCCACTCTTCGATGGTGAGACCGTTCCCCAGCGACTTGGATATCTTCTGGCCCTTCTCATCGAGGAAAAGCTCGTAGTTGAAGCCCTCGGGCGGAATGGCTCCGAGCGCCCGGCAGACCTTCGAGGACAGCGTGACGGAATCGATCAGGTCCTTGCCCGACATCTCGTAGTCGACGCCGAGCGCGACCCAGCGGAGCGCCCAGTCCGCCTTCCACTGGCACTTGACGCGCCCGCCGGTGACCGGCGTCGTGACCTCCGCACCGGTATCGGGGTCGATATAGGTGATGGTGCCGGCCTCCACGTCGCGCGCGATCGTCGGCACCTGCAGCACAACGCCGGTCCTCGGCGAGATCGGCAGGAAGGGCGAATAGGTGGCGCGGCGCTCCGGTCCAAGCGTCGGCACAATGATGGCTTTCACGGTGTCGTAGGACGCGAGCATCTTCAAGAGCGTCTGGTCGAGCCGGCCAGACCGATAGGTCTCCGTCGCGCTGATGAACTCGTAGTCGAAACCGAATCGGTCGAGGAAAGCGCGAAGCCGCGCATTATTGCCGGCGCCGAATGAGGGGTAGTTGTCGGTGAACGGGTCTGGGACCTCGCTCAAAGGCCTGCCCAGATAGGGCCTGAGCTTCTCCGGATTGGGAATGTTGTCGGGGATTTTTCGCAGCCCATCCATGTCGTCGGAGAAGCAGATGAGGCGCGTCGGCACGCGGTCGTCGGTCAGCACCTGGAACGCGTGCCGCACCATGGAGGTGCGGACCACCTCGCCGAACGTGCCGATATGGGGGAGACCGGAGGGCCCGTAGCCCGTCTCGAACAGCATTTCGTTGTCAAATCCGCGTGATTCGGCGCGCTTCACGAGCTTCCGCGCCTCCTCAAATGGCCAGGCCTTTGAGACGCGTGCGGCTTCGAGCCAATCGCCCGGAAAATCGGTCATGACGTCAGATTTGCCTGGAACAGGCCGCGCATGGCGCGGACGGCGCGGACCTTAGAGGCGGCCCCGAGCGGAATCAACGGAGCGCCGCCTTCAGAGTTGCGCAACCAAGATGGAGGAACATAGCATCCGTCAAACCGCGACCAGATGCAGGCAACTCATGCGATCGATGACACGACGGCTCGCCGCCCTTTCCTTTGCGCTCCTCCTTCCGCTCGGCGGCCCGGCCCTGGCCCAGGGCTGCGGCAACGACGGCTCGGGCTTTAGCGCCTGGCTCCAGAGCTTCAAGCGCGATGCCGCCGCGCAGGGAATCTCGCAGCGCACGATCGCCTCGGCGCTGGATGGCGCCCGCTATAGCAGCGCGACGATCCGCCTCGACCGCAACCAGAAGGTCTTCAAGCAGAGCTTCGAGCAGTTCGCCGGCCGCATGATCCCGCCGCGCGTGAATAGAGCGAAGAGCATGCTGGCGAAGCACGCCAGCCTCTTCTCGCGAATCGAGCAGAGCTTCGGCGTGCCGAAGGAGATCGTCGTGGCGATCTGGGGGCTGGAGACGGATTTCGGCGCCGTCGGCGGCAACGCCTCGGTGATCGACGCCGTCGCCACGCTCGCCTACGATTGCCGCCGCTCGGCGTTCTTCACCGGACAGCTCATCGACGCGCTTCGCGTCATCGACCGAGGGGACCTGTCAGCCGCGCAGATGGTCGGCGGCCTGCACGGAGAGATCGGTCAGACGCAGTTCCTGCCGTCCTCTTATTTCGCTTTCGCCATCGACTACGACGGCAACGGCCGACCCGACCTCATCAGAAGCACGCCCGACGTGCTTGCCTCCACCGCCAACTATCTGCGCGGACACGGCTGGCGGCCAGGCCAGTCCTGGATGCCGGGCTCCGCCAACTTCAACGTCATCAAGCAATGGAACAAGTCGGACGTCTATTCGCGCACGGTGGCGGAGTTCGCGCGGCGGCTGGCGGAAGGATAGGCATCCTACCTTGGTCGTCATGCCCGGACTTGATCCGGGCATCCGTTCCGGACGGTAACGCACACCGCAACGGCAACGGAATGGATTGCCGGGTCAAGCCCGCAATGACACAAAGACGGCGGATTCAGAACAGGCTGACGGGGAAATAGCGGAGATAAAGCTCCTCGTAGGTGCCGGAGCGGTAGACCTCGCGCAGCGCATAATCGAGCGCGGACTTCAGCGTGCGGTCCTCCGCCCGCACGACGATCGACAGCCCGGCGCCGAAATAGCGGCTGTCCAGGTAGGCGCCGCCGGAGAAGCGGCAGCAATCCTCCGATTCGGGACCGTGCAGCCAGAATGCCAGGCTCAGCGCATCGCCGAATACGGCCGCGAGGGTGCCCGCCTTGACCTCCGCCAGCGCCGCCGCCGGATTGAGATAGCAGGCGACCTTCAGGTGAGGAAAGAAATGCGCGATGTAGGCCGCATGCGCGCTGTCGCACACGGCGCCGACGAGGCGCTCGGGCGGCGGACCGTTGGGATTGAAGCCGGCGCCCTGCGCGACGACGAAGCGGCCGGGGATCTTGAGGTAGGCCTGAGTTGAGATGAGCCCCTCGGCGCCGGCCCGCTCCGGATCGAGCCCGGCAATGACGGCGTTGCCGGTCCCATCCTTGAGGCCGTCGAGCAGCGTGCCGAACGGCCGCGTCTGGATGGCGCACTGAATCCTGAGGGCGGAGCACACAGCGCCCGCCAAATCGATGTCGAAGCCGATCAGAATGCCGCGATGGTCGCGAAAGGCGAAGGGCGGGAAGTCGTCCGTCGTGAGAAAGCGGATGGTGCCGATCTCGCTGGTGGAAGGGCGCTCCAGCCGCGCGCGCGGATCCCAGAAGTTCGGAACGACGACCTCGCCTTCCGGCGCGCCGCCCTGCTGGGCGAGACCGGCGCCCGACTGAACGAGCCAGGCGAGAGCCGTCAGGAGAAGGAGTAGGCGCAAGGTTCGGGTCCGCGGCTTCACGCTTCGGCGAGTTCGTTCCACTCGCGTCGCATTGTCGCCCGTTCTCCCCTAAACGGAAAGAGGTCGGAGGCGAAAGAGCCTTGCTGGGAAAGGAGGAGGCGGCTTTGCTCGACGGCGCGGCGCGGCGGCTGCTCGATCCGACGCTCGACCGGCTCGGCGCGGCGCTCGCGCGACTCGGTGTCGGCGCGGATCAGGTCACCTATGCGGGGTTCGCCCTGGGGCTGGTTGCGGCGGGCGCCATCGCGCTAAGGCTCTACGGGCTGGGACTGCTCCTCCTCCTTCTCAGCCGGCTCTGCGACGGCCTCGACGGGGCGGTGGCGCGCCACACGGCGAAGACCGACCGCGGCGGCTTTCTCGACATCGTGCTCGACTTCGCCTTTTATGGCGGCATCCCCCTCGGCTTCGTCATCGCCGATCCGGCGGCCAACGCCGTCGCCGGCGCGACGCTCATCTTCTCGTTCTACGTGAACGGCGCGACGTTCCTCGCCTATGCCGTCTTCGCCGAAAGGCGGAAGCTCTCCACCGAAGCGCGTGGATCGAAGTCGCTCTATTTCACCACCGGGCTGGCGGAGGCGACGGAGACGATCGCGGTCTTCTGCCTGTTCTGCCTGTTTCCGGGAGCTTTCGCGCCGCTCGCCTATCTCTTCGCGGCGCTGACGCTGGTCACGGCTGCCGCGCGCGTCGTGCTGGCGATGAAGGTGTTTCGCTGACGCGACTTCCTCTGCGATTTTCATCCCGGAAGGCGCGAAGCGCCTGTCCGGGACCCATGAACACTAATGTCAGAAAGCGGGAGGCAACGACGCCTCTCGTATCTGCACTGCCCGGTGATCATAGGTCCCGGTCTCGGCCGGAGCCTGTCCTCGGGCTGGCCAAAGGCCAGACCCGGGAGGGTCGAACCGGGATGACAAACGGAAACGAGCTGCGTGGCGGCCTAAGCCGACACCGCGCGAACGGCGGGGGCGGTAATGGCCGCGTCGAGCGCCTGCGCCAGGTCCTCGGCAAGGTCCTGCGGATCTTCCAGTCCGACGGAAAGCCGCACCAGCCCGTCGCCGATGCCGAGCGCGGCGCGCTCCTCGTCCTTCAGCCGCTGATGCGTGGTGGTGGCCGGATGCGTGACCAGGCTCTTGGCGTCGCCGAGATTGTTGGAGATCTTCACCACCTGCAGCGCGCGCAGCATGTCGAAGGCGGCCCGCTTGCCGCCCGCCACGTCGAAGGAGATCATGTTGCCGCCCGAGCTCATCTGCCGCTCCGCCAGCGCGAATTGCGGATGGCTCGGATGGCCGGGATAGTAGATGCGCTCGATCGCCGGGTGCCCGACGAGCAGCTCCGCCAGCGCCGCGGCGCTTTCGGCCTGCCGCGTCACGCGCAGCTCCAGCGTCTCCAGCGCCTTCAGCAGCACCCAAGCATTGAACGGGCTGAGCGACGGGCCTGTATGCTTGAGGTAGGGGAAGAGCTTCTCCTCGATCCACGCCTCGTCAGAGAGTACGACACCGCCGAGGCAACGGCCCTGCCCGTCGATGTGCTTGGTGGCCGAGTAGACGACCGTGTGCGCGCCGAGCAGAAGCGGCTTCTGGAAGATCGGCGTGGAGAAGACGTTGTCGACGATGAGCCGCGCGTCGGCCTTTCGCGCGATCTCCGCCACCGCTTCGATGTCGATTAGCTCCAGCGTCGGGTTGGACGGGCTCTCCATGAAGAAGGCGCGTGTCTCAGGGCGCACTGCCTTCTTCCACGCGTCGATATCGCGGCCGTCGACCAAAGTGGAGGCAATGCCGAGCCGCGGCAGGATGTTGGCGATGACGTAGTCGCACGAGCCGAAGAGCGCGCGCGAGGAAACGACGTGGTCGCCGGCCTTGAGGTCGCAGAGCAGCGAGGCGGTGACCGCAGCCATGCCGGTCGCTACCGCCAGCCCCGCCTCGGCGCCTTCGAGCAGGCACATGCGCTCCTCGAACATCGCCACGGTCGGGTTGGCGTAGCGCGAATAGACGTAGCCCGGATCGTCGCCTTTGAAGCGCGCCTCGGCCGCCTCGGCGTTCTCGTAGACGTAGCCCTGGGTGAGGAAGATCGCCTCCGACGTCTCGCCGAACTGCGAGCGGGCGGTGCCGCCATGCACAAGCTCGGTTGCGGGACGGAAGCGCTTTCGGCCGGACCTGGTCGTCATGGCGGAAACCTCTAACAAAAAGCCCGGCCGCGCCTCCCTCTAGAAAGCACAAGACCGGGGGTTTCCACCTCCGGCCTTTTAGCATCTTCGTTTAGCGTGGTTGCAAGCCGGCCGGCACAAATCACCACGAGCCTTTTCCGATAGCCCCTCCCGCCCTTGGCGTCAATCGCGGGGTTCGATAGAGCGAACGCATGATCGAAAGAGCCGCAGTCGACTCAGAAGAGTACCGCCGCTCTGCGATTGGCGTGCCCTCTCCCCTTGCGGGAGAGGGTGGCCCTCGCCGTCAGGCGAGGGTCGGGAGAGGGGGTCTCACGTTGCGTTCTCCATCTCCCCCTCTCCCGC
>CAZARE010000224.1:0-16708 GCA_964487455.1 uncultured Propylenella sp. | reverse complement strand
AGCACTCCACGACGCGGGTAGCGCCATGCTCCCTGAAGAGGGACGCCGCCTTGGTGGCCGCCGCCTCGTAATCCGCTTTCTTGCCTGTTGGCACGGGCACGAGATAACCGTCGATATAGCTCACTGCTGTCTCCCTTGTTGATGCACAGCTTGCTCAGGCGGCCTGCCTGCCGGCCATCGCGCCGCTGCGCACTTGTGGAACATGCGAGACTGCGTTATGAAAAGCAACTGTGAAGTTAGAAAAAATAACGAAACCTGAGAAAAGGCCTCCGCCGCGGCGGCGCTACGACGACGCCTGCGGCGCCGCGCACGGTATGGAACTGCTGGGCGAGCGCTGGGCGATGCTAATCCTGCGCGAGCTGATGCTGGGCCCGAAGCGCTTCAGCGACCTGCGCGCCAGTCTGCCGGGAATCAGCGCCAATGTGCTGACGCAGCGCCTGGAGGGGCTGGAAGTGTCGGGCGTTCTCGTGCGCCGCCGCCTGCCGCCGCCCGCCTTTACGCAGGTCTACGAGCTGACCGAGTGGGGCTATGAGAGCGAGCCGGTTCTCCAGGAGCTCGGCCGCTGGGCGGCGCGTTCACCGACTCACGACCCGAGCCTGCCGATCAGCGCTGTCTCTTTGCTCCTGTCGTTTCGGACCATGTTCGACGAAGCTCGGGCGCGCGGTCTCCGCGCGCGCGTCGGCCTGCGCTTCGGCGACGAGAGCTATGTCGCGACGATTGCGAAGAGGGGGATCGAGATTAAGCGCGGCGAGACGGAAGGAGCGGACGTCACCTTCTCCGGGCACGCGACGGCGCTCGCCGCGGTCGTCTATGGAGGCGCGCCGCTGGCGCAGCTCGAGAAAGACGGCGCGCTGACCGTCGAGGGCGACCGCGCGCTGGCGAAGCGTTTCACGACGTTCTTCCCGCTGCCGCCGAAAGTGGAGGCGGTGCAGCGACAGACGTCCTGACCGCATTTGTCGGACGCTGCACTTCCCGACACAGCGGAATTGGGACTGCGCCCAACTCGCGCTACAAATGCCCGATGGCGAACGACACCGCCGACCTCGCAGCACGATTCCGCCAGCGCCTCAACGGACCAGCTCGATATTCCTGATACCCGCGAGCCGCAGGAGTAGCTGGACCGCGATGAGGAATCCGACCACCGTCGCCATGATGCATACGGCGAAGGCCGCCGCTTGGTTCAGCGCTCCGCGATCGTCGAGATAGAGGACGGAGACCGCGGCGAGCTGCGTCGCCGGCGTGATGAGGAAGATCACCGCCGACAGCGTCACCATCGCGCGCATGAAGAAGAACACCCCGACGCCGACGACGGTCGGCCAGATCAAGGGAAGCGTGATCCTCCACAACGTGGTGAAGCGGCTGGCGCCGAGCGTCGCCGACGCCTCGTCGAAGGAGCGGCTGATCTGCTTCATGTTGGTGGTCGCGAGCAGGAAGGCCTGGGCGTGATAGTGGTAGATGTTGCAGAGGGCGATGATGAACATGGTGCCGTAGATGGCGTAGACGGGGTTCGCGGGATTGTTGAAGGCGAAAATGTAGCCGAGACCGAGCACCATGCCGGGCACCGCCGCCGGCAGGATCGAGAGGAAGTAGAGGAAGCGGATCAGGCGGCCCTGCATCTGGTGGTTGACGTAGGCGGCCGCGATCACGAACACGACGCCGAACAGCGCCGTCATGATCGCCACGTAGATGCTGGTCCATAGCGGCTGGATGCCGTTCTGCACGTCGAACTGGTAGTGACGCAGGCTGAGCGACATGTTGTATGGCCACAGCCGCACGAAGCTCGCATAGACGACCGTGGCAACGACGATCAGGATGGCCGCCGCGACCGCGAGGCTGTAGCCGAGCCAAGCGAGGTCGCGCAGCAGCCTCGGCTTCGGCACCAGCGGCACGGATTGCGCGGTGATTGCCGCATACTGGCGGCGCGCGATCCATTTCTCGCCGAATACGGCGAGCGCGGCGGGAAGCAGAAGGATCACGCCGACCACCGCGCCCATCGCGAAGTTCGCCTGCCCGGAGACCTGATTGTAGATCTCCACGGCGAGCACCGAGTAGTTGCCGCCGATCACGACCGGGTTGCCGAAATCGGTGATGACGATGGTGAAAGTCACGAAGGTGGCCGAGGCCACGCCGTAGCGCGAGGAGGGGAGCGTCACCGTGAAGAAGCTGCGCATCGCCGAGGCGCCGAGGCTCGTGGCGGACTCGTAAAGCCGAGCATCGCTCACCGCGAGTGCGGTGGAGAGGATGAGGAAGGCGTGCGGGAAGGCGTAGAGCGTGTCGGCGATGAAGATGCCCCAGAAGCCATATATTTCGATCTCCGTGCCGAACGTTCGGTTCACCAGTCCGTTGCGCCCGAGCAGGAACTGCAGGCCGAGCGCCTGCACGAGCGACGGCGAGAAGATCGGCAGAAGCGCGACCAGCCGCAGCGCCCGCTTGAAGGGCATGCAGGTGCGCTCGATCGCGTAGGCGAAGCCGTAGGCGAGCAGGATGGTGACGAACGTCACCGATAGCGTCACCGTAAAGGTGTTGGACAGGATGTTGCGGAAGCGCGCGCTCGACAGGTAGCGCACGTAGTTGTCAAGACCGTAGCCGTCGGGGGTGACGAAAGAGAAGCTCAGGATCGCCCAGATGGGAAGCAGCACGAAGACGACGAGAAGGACCGACACCGCGGCGGCGACGGCATAGCCGAAGAGCTGATCGGCATCGGTGTGGCGGCGGAAGGCGGCGAGCGCCGCGGTCATCGCGGCGCTACCGCCAAGCGGCGCAACCGCTCGCGCGGCAGCACGAAGCGCAGACGCGTCCCCTTCTGCATGCGCTCGCGGCGGCCGTGGATCTCCATTTCCAGCGCGCTGCCGGCCTCGGTCTGGACCACGACCCGGGTTGTGTTGCCTAGGAAGGAGGCCTGGCGCACAACCCCCTCGTAGACCGGCTCCTGCGGCCCCTCGCCGTTCTCCACGATGCGGACATGCTCCGGCCGGATGGCGATCACGTTGCCGTCGTCCGGCCCGTCCACACGCGGGCGTTCGCGCCATTCCGGCCCATCGAGGATGTTGATGCGGCCGATGAATTCGCCCACGAATCGGGTCTGCGGCTGCCAATACAGCTGGTCGGCCGTGCCCACCTGCTCGATGCGGCCGCGATTCATCACCACGATGCGGTCGGCCATCTCCATGGCCTCCTCCTGATCGTGGGTGACCATTATCGTGGTGATGCCGAGCCGCTGCTGCAGTTCGCGGATCTCGGTGCGAAGCGATTCGCGCACCTTTGCGTCGAGCGCCGAAAGCGGCTCGTCGAGAAGCAGCACCTCCGGTTCGGGCGCCAGCGCCCGCGCCAGCGCCACCCGCTGCTGCATGCCGCCCGACAGCTCGTGCGGATGCTTGGCGGAATGCTCGGTCAGGTGCACGAGCTCAAGCATCTCCCGCACGCGGCTCTCGATCTCGGCGCGCGGACGCTTTCGGCATTCGAGGCCGTAGGCGATATTGCGGACGACGCTGAGGTTCGGGAAGAGCGAATAGGACTGAAAGACGACGCCGAAATTGCGCTTGCGCGCAGGAAGTGCTCCGAGGTCGCGCTCCTTCAGTTGGATCTCGCCCGCGTCAAGCGTCTCCAGGCCCGCCACGAGGCGAAGGAGAGTCGTCTTGCCGCAGCCGGAAGGGCCGAGGAAGCAGACGAACTCGCCTTCCGATATCCCAAGCTCCACGTTGTCGACGGCAACGAGCTCGTCAAATCGCTTGGTGACGTGGCTCAGAGACAGAAACATCGGGCCGGCCGAAAGCTAAGGGGAGGTGAATGGCCTCCTCCCCTTGCTCCTTTCGCGCGACTATTCTTGTTCGTAGCGCTTCTGCCATTCCGCCAGGATGCGCTCCCTGTTCTCCGCCGCCCACGCGTAGTCGACTTCGAACAGCACCGTGGAGATGTCCGCGGGCAGGCCGGCGTCGAGAAAGCGCGGCGGCATCTCGCGGTCGGCCATCGTCACGATGGACTTCCAGTTGTTGTACTCTTCCTCGGCGCCCTTCGAGAGCGTCCAGTCGAGGAAACGCTTTGCATCTTCCTTGTTGCCCGAGGTCTTCATCAGACCGTGCCCCTCAAGCTCGTGGCCGGCTCCCTCGGTCGGGACCACCATGGTGATGGGATAGCCCTCCTCGATGTTCTTGATGGCGCGCAGCGCGAAGGAGATGCCGATCGCGAACTCCCCGGCGCTCGCCGAATTGCAGGGCCGCGAGCCGCTCTTGATGTACTGGTTCATGTTCTTGTCCAGCGCGTCGAGGTACTCCCAGCCCTTCTCCTCGCCCATCATCTGCAGGATGGAGGCGACATGCAGGTAGCCGGTGCCGGAGCTGGCCGGGTTCGGCATGACGAGCTCGTCCATGTATTCCGGCTTCACGAGGTCGTTCCAGGACGCCGGCATCGGCAGGTTCTTTGCCTGCATCACCTCATTGTTGACGCAGAACGCGCCCATGTAGCCGGTGGTCGCGAACCAGCGGTTCTGCGGATCGCGGAAGCGCTCGGGAACCTTCTCGATCCCCGCCGCCACGTACGGCTCGAGCATGTCGAGGATGCGCGGATCGACCATGTGGGTGGCGGCCCATCCCCAGATCACGTCATGCTGAGGATTGCTCGATTCAGCCAGCATACGGGCGCCGAGATCGCCCGTGGAAAGGCGCAGGACGTTCACCTCGATGTCCGGCACGTCCTCCTTCATCTTATCGATGAAGGCGGCGAGCTCGTCTTCCTCGTAGGAAGTGTAGACTGTGATGGTTCCCGCTTGCGCGGCGCTCGCGAGCGCAACGGCGGCGGCAATTCCGATCGCTCCGCTCCGCATTCCGTGGAACCACATAGAATCCGTGATGTTCATGTTGCTATCCCCTTTCTGCCCAACGCCATCTAGCAGCGCTCCGTCGAGCAATTGTGACAATTTTCCCCGGCAATTCATAGCGGGATCGAGAGCGTGCCGGCAGGCGGGGATGCTACGGCGCAGCGCCGCTTGCGGTTGAGCGCATGCCGGCATGGCGCGTGCAGCGGAGGACGCCTGAAGGAGAGCGCGATCTCGGGGGCCGGCTTCCGGCGGCGCGGCGGAGCTTGCCGAGCGGAGCCAGCCGGGGAGCGATCACGTTGACCCGTTCTTCGTCGCCCTGCAAGGTCCGCGCCGGTCGAGGAGGCGTGGATGTCGCTGGAGAACAAGGTCGCCATCGTCACCGGCGGAGCCCGAGGGATCGGCTTCGCCATCGCCCGGCGCTTCGCGTCGGAGGGCGCGCGGGTCGTCATCGCCGATGTCGACGAGGACAGCGGCAGCCGCGCCGTTGAGGAAGTCGGCGCGCATGGGGCTGTGCGGTTCGTTCGCTGCGACGTGGGCGACCGGGCGGACGTGGCGAACCTCGTCAACAGCGTGGTTGAAGCCTGGGGCGCGATCGACGTTCTCGTGAACAACGCAGGCATCGTGCACGGCGCCGATTTCCTGGAGCTTGAGGAAGCGGATTTCGATCGCGTGCTGCGCGTCAACCTGAAGGGCGTGTTCCTTGTCGGTCAGGCGGTGGCGCGACGGATGGTGGAACAGGTGAAGGACGGCGGGGCGCCGGGCGCTATCGTCAACATGAGCTCCATCAATGCGGTCTTCGCCATCGCCAACCAGGTCCCCTACTCGGCGTCGAAAGGCGGCGTCAACCAGCTGACAAAGGTGATGGCGCTGGCGCTCGCGCCCTACGGCATCCGCGTCAATGCCATCGGTCCGGGCTCCATCATGACGGACATGCTGACCGCGGTAGCGAGCGACAAGGCGGCCATGACCCGCGTGCTGTCGCGGACGCCGCTCGGGCGCATCGGCGATCCCGCCGAGATCGCCGCAATCGCCGCCTTCCTCGCGTCGGACGAGGCGAGCTACGTGACCGGCCAGACGCTCTACGCTGATGGCGGCCGCCTGCCGCTCAACTACACGGTGCCGGTGAACGAGGAGTAGGCTCCTGACAGGAGGCTGTCAGGAGGGCTGTGCGATCCTCTCTCCATCGACGCTGAAAGAGGAGTGATCGAGATGGCCGACAAGGCACCCGACAATGCGATGGTTTGGTTCGAAATTCCCGTGACCGACATGAAGCGCGCCAAGTCGTTCTACGACAACGTGCTGAAGACCGATCTGCAGGAAGACAACACCGGGCCGAACCCGATGGCGATCTTCCCCGTCGCCGATCAGAAGACCGGCCTCGCCGGGCATCTCTATCCCGGCAAGCCGAACGGCGGCGGCAACACGATCCACCTCCTGGCACCGGGGCCGCTGGAGGAGTCGCTGGCGCGCGTCGGCGAAAACGGCGGCAAGGTGCTGTCCGCCGTCGTGTCGATTCCCGCCGGGCGCTTCGCCTATTGCAGCGATCCCGACGGCAACAGCATCGGCCTCTTCACGCATAGCTGAGCCGAACGATGCGCCGCGCCGATCGCCTCTTCCAGATCGTCCAGTACCTAAGAGGCGGTCGGCTGCTCACCGCGCGGATGCTGGCGGAGAGGCTCGAGGTCTCGGAGCGAACCATCTACCGCGACGTCGCCGACCTGGCGGCGTCGGGCGTGCCCATCGATGGCGAGGCCGGCGTCGGCTATATCCTCCGCTCAGGCTTCGACCTCCCGCCCCTCATGTTCACGCGCGATGAGCTGACCGCGCTCACCCTCGGCGCCCGCTTCGTCAAGGCCTGGGGCGGCGCGCGGCTGGCGCTCGCCGCCGAAGAGGCGCTGGTGAAGATCGAGGCGGTTTTGCCGGAGAGGGAGAAGCGCGTCGCGGCGGAGACCAATCTCTTCGCCATGGGCTTCGGTCTTCCCGACGAGGTGCGGGAGATCGTCGACGGGCTCGAGCTCGCCATCCGCGAGCGTCGACGCGTCCACGTCGTCTACGAGGCGCTTGACGGCGAAAGCAGCGAGCGCGACCTCAGGCCGCTCGGGCTCTATCATTGGGGCAAGGTGTGGACGCTTGCGGCATGGTGCGAGCTCAGGACCGACTTCCGCAATTTCCGCGCCGACCGCATCGCCACGATCGCCGATTGCGGCGACACGTTCCGCGACGAGCCGGGGCAGACGCTGCGGGACTATCTGCGTCACATGGTGGAGGAGCGCCGGGCGCCCGGGCCTGACGCGCGACCGTGAGGAAAAACTGTCCTCGCCACGCGCGGGGCGCTCCCATACGCTTCGCGGCGTGCGCAACGCGATTCGCATCATCGGCATCGATCCGGGGCTCCGGCGAACGGGTTGGGGCGTGGTGGAGAGCATGGGCTCGCGGCTGTCGTTCGTCGCGGCCGGCACGATCCGCGTTGCCGAGGCGATGCCGCTCGCCTCACGCCTCTGCGCCATCCATGACGGCCTCGTCGCGATCGTCGAAGCGATGGAGCCCGACGAGGCGGCCGTAGAGGCGACCTTCGTCAATCGTGACGCGGCCGCGACACTGAAGCTCGGCCAGGCGCGCGGCGTCGCCATGCTGGTCCCGGCGCGAGCCGGCATCGCCGTCGCCGAATATGCGCCGAACGCTGTGAAGAAAGCCGTGGTCGGCGCCGGCCATGCGGAGAAGGCGCAAATCCGCATGATGGTCTCGGTGCTCTTGCCGCGCGCCGTGTTTGACGGCGACGATTCGGCCGATGCGCTGGCGATCGCGATCTGCCACGCGCATCATCGCGGGGCGAAGGCGCTCACTGAGGCGGTTGCCGGATCGGCTTGAGTTTGTGCTTGCATTGTTCTATTCGTACCGTTGGAGGTAAGAAACGATGGCCAGCAGCACGACTGTCACGTCGAAGGGGCAAGTCACGATCCCCAAGCATATCCGCGACCGCAAAGCCATTACGCCCGGTACTCGGTTAGAGGTGGAGGAGAGGGGCGACGAGGTCGTCTTTCGGAAGGCGAGGAAGAAGGCCAAGCACGGTAAGAGCAGGGACCCCGAACTCGAAGAGTACCTGGAGCGTGTCGGCGGAACACTCGACCTGGGCATGAGTACGGACGAGTACATGGAGCTGCTGCGCGGCGAATGAGCGACGCGCTCGTCGACAGCAACGTCGTCATAGACATTCTGGATGCGGACCCGCATTGGGCGGCATGGTCGAGGGCGCGCATTCGAGAAGCTCGTCAGGACGGTCGCCTCGTCATCAATCCGTTGATCTACGCTGAAGTCGCGGGCGCTTATGCGGCACAGAGCGAAGTCGATCGCGCGCTAAGTTCCAGCATTTACAGGCGTGAGAACCTTCCTTGGGAGGCCGCATTCAGCGCCGGGCGTGTCTTTCGCGCCTATCGGCGTTCCGGTGGTGCCAAGAGGTCGCCCTTGCCCGATTTCTATATCGGTGCGCACGCTGAATTCAGGGGCTATGTGATGCTTACCCGCGACCCTGCGCGCTACCGGAGCTATTTTCCGTCGCTGAAGATCATCGCTCCGGATACCCATCCATGATCGGCAAGCTCAACGGCGTGGTCGATTCCTTCGGTGCGGATTGGGTCGTGCTCGACGTGCACGGGGTTGGCTACCTCGCGCATTGCTCGGCGAAGACGCTGGAGGCGCTGCCGGGACGCGGCGAGGCGGCGGTGCTGTTCATCGAGACGCAGATTCGCGAAGACCAGATCCGCCTAATCGGGTTTGGCTCGGAGGTGGAGCGCGAGTGGTTCCGCCTGCTGCTTGCCGTGCAGGGCGTGGGCGCGCGCGTGGCGCTCGCCGTGCTCGGCACGCTCAACGCTTCGGAGCTGGCCTCTGCGGTCGCGCTTCAGGACAAGGCGATGATCGCGCGCGCGCCGGGCGTCGGCCCCAAGGTCGCCGCGCGCATCGCCGCGGAGCTGAAGGATCGGGCCCCGGGAATCGTCGGCGTCGACATGGGGGTCATCCGCCTGCAGGCGGAGCTCGGCGATAAAGTTGCGCCGAAACCGGCGAGCGAGGCGGTCTCGGCGCTCGTTAATCTCGGCTACGGACAAATGCAGGCCTCCGCGGCCATTGCCGCGGCGATGCGCGAGACGGGCGAGGAGGCGGAGACGGCTTCGCTCATCCGTCTTGGGCTGAAGGAGTTGTCGCGATGAGCGCCCGGCGACTCGTGTCGGCGGAGCCGCGCGGCGAGGACGCGGACGCGACCTTCCGTCCGCAGAAGCTTGCCGACTTTATCGGACAGGAGAAGGCGCGTTCCAACCTCTCCGTCTTCATCGAGGCGGCGCGGGCGCGCAAGGAAGCGCTCGATCACGTGCTCTTCGTCGGCCCGCCGGGGCTCGGCAAGACCACACTGGCGCAGATCGTGGCGCGCGAGCTCGGCGTCAATTTCCGCGCCACCTCGGGCCCGGTCATCGTCAAGGCCGGCGACCTCGCTGCGCTGCTGACCAACCTCGAAGACCGCGACGTGCTCTTCATCGATGAGATTCACCGCCTCGCGCCGGCGGTGGAGGAGATCCTCTATCCGGCGATGGAAGAGTACCAGCTCGATCTCATCATCGGCGAGGGCCCGGCGGCGCGCTCCGTCCGCATCGATCTCTCGCGCTTCACGCTGATCGGCGCGACGACGCGGCTCGGGCTCCTCACCACGCCGCTGCGCGACCGCTTCGGCATTCCCGTGCGGCTCGACTTCTATACCGACGCGGAGCTGGAGACGATCGTCCGGCGCGGCGCGCGCATCCTCGGCGCGCCGATCTCCGACGACGGGGCGCGCGAGATCGCGCGGCGTTCGCGCGGCACGCCGCGTGTCGCCGGGAGGCTCCTGAGGCGCGTACGGGATTTCGCGGCGGTCGAGGGCGCCAGCCAGATCACCGACACGATCGCCGACAAGGCGCTCTTGGCGCTGGAGGTCGACGCACACGGTCTCGACTCCCTCGACCGGCGCTACCTCTCCATGATCGCGGAGAATTTCTCCGGCGGGCCGGTTGGGATCGAGACCATCTCCGCGGCGCTGTCGGAGCCGCGCGACGCCATTGAGGACATCGTCGAGCCCTATCTCATCCAGCAGGGCTTCGTGCAGCGCACGCCGCGCGGCCGGCTGTTGACGCCGAAGGCCTTCGTGCATCTCGGACTCGCGGTCCCGGCGCCACCGAGCGCTCCGCAGGTGGGGCTGTTCGGGGATGAGGGGGACTCGTAGCCCGGATGGAGCGAAGCGAAATCCGGGAGCATCGGTGGACGGTTCCCGGATTACGCGGCTCCGCCGCTCCATCCGGGCTACGATGCCCCGCTACAACCGAACATCGACGAATCGCCCAGCGTAATGTAAAGCCTCTTTACATGAGCTGGAAAGGGCGCGGTTACGGTCGCCACATGGGTCCTCGTGGGGGCCGTGGCTATCACCACGGCAACCTCAAGGAAGCGCTGATCGCCGCGGCGCTCGATCTCATTGGCGAGAAGGGGCCGACCGGCTTCACTTTCGCCGAGGCGGCGCGCTCCGCCGGCGTCAGCCCCGCCGCGCCCTACCGGCATTTTCGCGACCGCGACGAGCTGCTCGCCGACGTGGCGAGGCGCGGCTTCGAGATGTTCACTGCGGCGCTCACAGCGGCGTGGGACGAAGGCCGCCCCGACCCGATGCGCGCCTTCGAACGGATTGGACGCGCCTATCTCGCCTTCGCGCGTGAAGAGCCCGCCTACTACTCGGCCATGTTCGAATCCGGCCTGCCGCTTGCCGTCGACCCGGCTCTGCACGAGGCGGGCGAGCGGGCCTATGCGGTGCTGAGGAACGCGGCCGAGGCGCTGGTCGCCACCATGCCGAGGGAACGCCGTCCGCCCGCCTCGATGGTAAGCTTCCATGTCTGGGCTTTGTCGCACGGCGTCGCCTCGCTCTTCGCACGCGGCGACGAGGGCCGGCGCAAGCTTCCCATGTCGCCGGAAGAGCTTCTGGAAGCCGGCGTGCTCGTCTATCTGCGCGGCCTCGGCACAGGCGAGGCCTAGCCAAAGCCCGGTGCTTCCGGCGCCCGACGCCCCCTTGACTCCCCGGAATGACGCGGCTATGTGAATGTAATTAACATTCACACGAGGCCGTCATGAGCGCTGCGAACATCACCATGAAGCTCGACGACATCGGATTGCCCGCGTGGATCGCGGTGATGGTCGTCGGTTTCATCGTTTGGTGGCCCTTGGGTCTGGCGACCCTGGCTTTCTTGATCTGGAGTGGACGCATGGGATGTCACGCACGCGGCTCGGCCCGCTGGGAGCACAAGATGCAGCGTATGCAGGAGCGCATGCGCGGCCGCATGGAAGGCTCGGGCTGGTGGAGCCATTCGCCGTCGAGCGGCAACAGCGCCTTCGACGAGTACAAAGCCGAGACGCTGAAGCGCCTGGAAGAGGAGCAGCGCGCCTTCCGCGAGTTCCTTGACCGTCTGCGCATGTCCAAGGACCGGGCCGAGTTCGATCAGTTCATGAACGAACGTCGCCGGTCGGAGAGCGGACCCGAGCCACAGCCGCAGACTTGACACGCTCGCAGGAGCCATGAGCCGCCCGTCTCCGATGCGAGCCGGGCGGCTCCTTATTGGAGAGGGTGGTGCGTCGTGGCCGGCGTTCGTGTTAGCCACGACAGGTATGAATGAGCCGCCCCCCATATCCGGCCGGCTGACCGAAAACGGCCACGAGTTATCGCAGCGCGTCTATTTCGAAGACACGGATTTCTCCGGCCGCGTCTATCACGCGCGCTACCTCCATTTCATGGAGCGCGGGCGCTCCGACTTCCTTCGTCTGATCGGCATCCATCACCGTGCCCTTGCCGCGGACGGGCTCGCTTTCGCCGTCCGCCGGATGGCGATCGAGTTCCTGAAGCCGGCGTCGATCGACGATGTCCTGACCGTTCGGACCGAAACCTTGCAGACGAGCGGGGCTCGCGCGCTGCTACGGCAGGAAGTTCTACGCGACGGCAAGCTGCTGGCGGCGGCGACTGTCACCGTCGCGCTGGTGGGAGCGGGAGGGCGTCCCGTGAGGCTTCCGGCCGATATCCGGGCCGCGCTCGCCGCCGGGTCCAGCCCCGACTCGTAGCTTCGCCGACTAACAGTACTCGACTGCGGAGGCAGAGAACACGGACTTTGTCAATAGCCCGAGAAAAAATACAGTTCGTGCCTCCGGGCCCGACTAGAAGTAGAGCAGCCTCAAGGAATCGCGAAAGCTTGGCTCCAACTTGGGAGGCTGTGATGAATAGTTGCGCGCTTCTTGTTGCCGTTTTCGGCGCCCTGCTGAGCTTGGCCACTGCGGGGCCGGCCCATGCCCAGGCCACTCGGACATGGGTTTCGGGAGTAGGGGACGACGCCAACCCTTGCAGCCGCACCGCACCTTGCAAGACGTTCGCCGGAGCGATCTCCAAGACCTTCATCAACGGCGAGATCGATTGTCTCGATCCGGGAGGCTACGGTGCCGTGACGATCACGAAATCGATCACGATCGACTGCACCTTTGCTCAGTCAACAGCAATTCTGGCCAGCGGTACATCCGGCGTCGTGATCAACATTCCAGCCGGAAACGCAAACGATCCGCTGCGCATCGTGAGGTTGCGCGGAGTAGGGATTAACGGGACGGGCGCAAGCGGCTCGGTCGGAACGCGGACCGGCATCCATGGCATCAACATCCTCAACGCGGCAGCCGTATTTGTGGAGCAATCGGTCATCACCGACTTCACTCAATTCGGGATCCGCGACAACCGAAGCGGGGGTGGCACCCTCTTCGTGAAGGACACGGTCATCAGGAACAACGGTTCGAGCGGGATTGGCATTTTTGCAGGAGGCGGCGTCGTGAAGGCCGAGATCGACAACAGCCACCTCAATCTGAACAATATCGGCGTTGGGGTGTCGAACGCTCAGCAGGTCATGGTGAGCCGCTCAGTGATATCCGGGAATGTCTCGTCGGGGGTGGCGCTGGACTCCGGGGGACTTGTAATCCTGGACGGCAACGTAATTTCCAGCAACGGGACCGGCATAAACGCACCCGGCGGATCGACGGTGCTGTTGTCCGACAACGACCTTTTCTTAAATGCGACGGCGATCTCTGGCAGCACGAATTCCTACAGAACCAATCGTATCCAGATCGGGGGGGCGGGCACCGCCCCGAGCCAGATCGGTTCGCCACAAACGCCGACCGGCCTGCAATAGTCACCGACCAGGCCGCCTCACCACCGGCGCTGCAGCAGACGATCCGCCGGCGCGTCTCGTTCCGGACGAAAGCCTTCGTCGTTTCGACGCTCAGGCCAGCAACTGGAGGAGTGCAGTGGACGTGACGACGAGGATCGCCCCGACCAGAGTCACCGTCGTCACCTTCTCCGGATTCGTCGACATATCCTAAACCCGTTCTGCCGCGCGCCCCGAGCGTTCCCCAACGCGCCTCGAATCCAAGCGTTCCCCCGGCGCCCACACTGCTTGATCGTTACGCTCCGTTAACCATAGAGTGTGCAGTACCGGTGCGGCGCGGGCACCAGGTCGGATGGGTTCCAAGCCGCGCTTTAGACACATTCGACGGCCACAAACCGCCGCAGATCGGAATGGGCGATCCTCCCAATGAATCCTGATGTCGTACAGACCGCGTTGGCCGGGCCGGCGGGCGGCTTCTCGCTGTTCGCGCTGTTCTGGCAGGCGCACATCGTCGTCAAGGCGGTCATACTCGGCCTGCTCCTCGCCTCCGTGTGGTGCTGGGCGATCATCGTCGACAAGCAGCTGCTCTATGCGCGTGCGCGCCGGCAGATGGATCACTTCGAGAACGTCTTCTGGTCCGGACAGTCGCTGGAGCAGCTCTACCAGCAGGTCTCGGCGCGCAACGCGCAGGGCCTGGCGTCGCTGTTCGTGGCGGCCATGCGCGAATGGAAGCGCACCTACGAATCCGGGGTGCGCTCGCTGCACGGACTTGGCGGCCGCATCGACCGTGTGATGGACGTGACGCTGGCGCGCGAGGTGGACCGGCTCGAACGCCAGCTGCTGGTGCTCGCCACCGTCGGATCCTCGGCCCCGTTCATCGGCCTCTTCGGAACGGTTTGGGGCATCATGACCTCGTTCCAGGCGATCGCCGCGGCCAAGAGCACCAACCTCGCGGTAGTGGCGCCGGGCATTGCCGAGGCGCTCCTCGCAACGGCGCTCGGCCTGCTCGCCGCAATTCCCGCCGTGGTCTTCTACAACAAGTTTAGCGCGCAGGTGGCGCGGCTGGCCGTCCGAATGGAGGGCTTCGCCGACGAGTTCGCCGCGATCCTGTCGCGCCAGATCGACGAGCGGGATGCCGCCTAATGGCAGGCACCCCCGCTTCCGCCACGCCGACCGGACGCCGCCACAAGGCGCGACGCCGCTATCTGCCGATGGCGGAGATCAACGTGACGCCCTTCGTCGACGTCATGCTGGTGCTCTTGATCGTCTTCATGGTGGCGGCGCCGCTCCTGACCGTCGGCGTGCCGATCGACCTGCCGGAGACGCAGGCGAGGACGATGGAGGGCGACATCGAGCCGATCAGCATCTCCATCCGCGCCGACGGCGCGATCTTCCTGCAGGACGAAGAGGTCGAGCTCGAACGGCTGATCGGGATCCTGGAGGCGATCGCGCAACAGGGCAGCGAGGAGCGCATCTATGTGCGCGGCGACCGCACGGCCGATTACGGCACCGTCATGCGCGTCATGGGCAGGCTGAACTCGGCCGGCTACAAACGCATCGGGCTTGTCACGCTTGAGGAGACGGACAGCTGAGCGATGCGGGCCGGGCTCACCGTCTCGATTGTCGGTCACGCCGTCATCATCGGTCTCGGCTTCGTAGCCTTCCCGGAGATGCGCCCGCTTGAGGCCGACGCCATCGACGCGCTGCCGGTCGAGCTGATCTCGCTCGCCGAGGTCACCGACCTCATGGCCGGCATCGAAAGCTCGGACGTGCTTCCCGAGGAGGAGCCGCAGCCGACGCCGGAAATCGAGACCGAGGCCGTGGCGCCGGAGCCGATCGAGGCGCCGCCGCGGCCGGTTGAGACGGTGGAGGCGCCGCCGCCCCCGGAACCGCCGCCCCCGCCGGAGCCAGAGCCCGCTCTCGAGCCGGAGCCCGACCTGGCGGAGCTGATCGAGCCGGAGCCTGAGGCGGAGCCTGAGCCCGACCTGGCGGAGCTGATCGAGCAGCTGCCCGAGCCCGAGCCGCGCGTCGTTACCAACCCGAACGTGCCCCGGGCGCGGCCAGAGCCGCCGCGACAGGTTGCGCGGAGCGAGCCGCCGCGCCCGCCCGCTCAGCCGGACGCGCCGACGCCCGAATTCAACGCCGACGACATCGCTGCGCTGCTGAACAAGCAGGAGCCGGGCGGCGGCGGCGATCCCGAGCCTGCTCCGGAGCCGCAGACCATCGGCTCGATCGACGGCCGCGCCGAGGCGGCGATGACGCAGAGCGAGATCGCCGCGCTGAAGGAGCGGCTCTACCGCTGCTGGAACCCGCCGATCGCGGTGCGCGAGGCGGGAAGCCTCGTGGTGGAGGTGCAGATCAATCTCTTGCAGGACGGCAGCCTGGCCGGCCCCCCGCTGGTCATGCGCGTGGAGCAGGCGAGCAGCCCGGTGGCGCAGGTCGCGGTCGAGTCCGCCCTGCGCGCCGTGATCGATTGCGCGCCGTTCGGCGACATACTCCGGCCAGAAAAATACGCGATCTGGAATCGGATCGATTTTGTGTTCGACCCGCGCGACATGCTCGGCGGGTAGGCGAGGAGAGCATCGATGAGGTTGCGAAGGCCGGCATTTCTGCTGATCCGGGTGGCTATTCTCCTAGCCGTTGCGGTGTCGCTCGTGGGCATGGCCGGAAAGGCGCTGGCGCAGCTTCGCGTCGACATTACCCAGGGCACCATCCGGCCGATGCCGATCGCCATTCCGCCGTTCGTCGGCGTCGGCGACGTGGTCGACGAGCTCAGCCAGAACGTGGCGCAGGTGGTCACCGCCGATCTGCAGCGCTCCGGGCTGTTCGCTCCGGTCGATCCTTCGGCGTTCATCGAGCGGACCGTCCCCCCGACCGTCACGCCCAATTTCGCCAATTGGCGGCCGCTCAGCGCCCAGGCGCTGGTATCCGGCAGCGTCGCGCCGACTGGCGACGGACGCATCATGGCCGAGTACCGGCTGTGGGACGTGGTCTCGGGGCAGTATCTCGTCGGCAAGCAGTTCTTCGCCTCGCCCGACAATTGGCGGCGGCTCGCCCACATCATCGCCGATTCGGTCTATTCGCGGCTCACCGGCGAGCGCGGCTACTTCGACAGCCGCATCGCCTTCGTCGACGAGACCGGCGGCAAGGCGCAGCGGGTGAAGCGGCTCGCCATCATGGATCAGGACGGCGCCAACGTGCGCTACCTGACGAGCGGCGACGACCTGGTGGTCACGCCGCGCTTCTCGCCGTCGCGGCAGGAGCTCGCCTACGCCTCGCTGACCGGCGACAACTGGCACATCTTCGTGCTGAACATCGAGACCGGGCAGCGCGAGCTGATCGGCAACTTCCCCAACATGGCGTTCAGCCCGCGCTTCTCACCCGACGGCCAGCAAGTAGTGCTGTCGCTGCAGCAGGGGTCGAACGCAAACATCTACCGGCTCGACCTGCGCACCCGCCAGCTCACGCGGCTGACTGATTCGCCGTCCATCGACACCGCCCCTTCTTATTCGCCGAACGGCAGCCAGATCGTGTTCGAATCGGATCGCGGCGGCCAGCAGCAGCTTTACGTGATGGGCGCGGGCGGCGGACCGGCTCAGCGCATCAGCTTCGGCCAGGGCCGCTATGGCACGCCGGTCTGGTCGCCGCGCGGCGACCTCATCGCCTTCACCAAGCAGGAGGGCGGCGCCTTCAAGATCGGCGT
>CAZARE010000223.1:0-32869 GCA_964487455.1 uncultured Propylenella sp. | reverse complement strand
GGCGACCAGCATCCAAGCCTGGCTGCGACATTTTCGGGCCGCCGGAACGCAGTGCCGCGGCTCGGCGTTCCATTCGTGAGGCCCGCAACCGAGGTTCGAACGATGAGCGAACGCGACAAGGCCGGCGCGCGGGACGGTAAGCCGCTCCCGAAGCCGGCAAATGACGACGAGCGGCTGGACGAGGCACTGAAAGAGACGTTTCCAGCGAGCGATCCTCCCGCGTCAACGCATCCCGGCGTCACGGGGTGGGACGTGGAAGACGAGAAGGCCGACGGGGAGAAGCGGCGCAAACGTTGAGCATTGCCGGCGGGTGCGGAGGAACTACGCGACCAGTGCCGCTAACCTCCTCGGCGCGGTCATCTTGTAGCTCCGCTTGACGAGCGCCGCGACCTCATCCCAGTCCGGCCCATTTTCCAGCCGCATGCCGACCCAGCCCTTGTGCCCGACATAGGGTGGCACGAAGAACCGTTCCGGGTCGGCGCCGACCAGGATCACCTGGCTCCCGGGTGGCGCCTTGCACCAGACGGAGATGCGCCCATCGCCGCGTTTTTCCATCGCGAAGATCTTGTCACGCACGCGGAACGTGGGGTCACCCCAAGCCTCCTTCTCGACCGCTTCCGGTAGCGCTAGGCAGATGGCGCGGAGGCTGTCGATCGGTTCCTTCGCCCTGCTCACAGCAGCTTTTCCTGCCCCTGAACGGGCACGCGACGCGGCAGCGACCGGCGCGACTTCGGCTGCCCGGGGCCCGAGACCGTGGCGCCGAAATCCCCCTCTTTCACGCGGATCATCAGCGCGTCGCCGGTCTTGACCTGCGCGGCGGAGCGCACTGTCGCCCCGCCCGGCCCGACGACCAAAGCGAAGCCGCGGTCGAGAACGGCCTCGTAGGAGAAAGCGCGGAGCAGGCGCCCGTATTGCTCGGTCCGCTGCCGCTGACGGATCACGATGCGAGTGACGGCGGCAATGTCATGGCGCGGCGCAAGCGCGGCGAGCCGGTCACTCGCATTGCGGAGCGTTCCGGCATTGGCCTGCCGCATACGTCCGGCGAGCACCGTTACGCGTTCGCGACGCAGTGAGAAGCCTCGCAAGAGAAGCGAAGGCGTGTGGCGGACTTCGCACACCAAGTATTCGGCGCGCTTCTTCGACACCTCCGTCACCAGAGACCGGCCAAGCCTTCCGCCAACGTCGTCGAGTTTCTGCCGGCGCAGCGCCAACAGCTCATCGAGCGACGGCAGCGCGCGGGCGAGCGCAGCGAACTCCCGCCGCCGCGCTTCCATGGCGCGGCGATGGGCCAGATCGTGGCGGCTTGCCAGATCGCGCGTCTGCGCCAAAAGCTCGACCCGCACCGGCACCGCCATTTCCGCCGCGCCAGTCGGCGTCGGCGCACGCAAATCGGCGGCGTGATCGACAAGCGTCCAGTCGGTCTCGTGCCCGATGGCGGCGATGACCGGAATGCGGCTTGCCGCAACCGCACGCACCGCCACCTCCTCGTTGAAGGCCCAAAGGTCTTCGATGGAGCCGCCGCCGCGCGCGACGATGAGAAGGTCCGGCCGCGCCACCGAGCCGCCGCCCGCGATGTCGTTGAAGCCGGCCACGGCGGCCGCCACCTCCTCCGCCGCGCCTTCGCCTTGCACCTTCACCGGCCAGACGAGCACATGGGTCGGGAACCGGTCGCGCAGCCGATGCAGGATGTCGCGGATCACCGCGCCGGTCGGCGAGGTGACCACGCCGATCACGCGCGGGAGGATGGGGATCGGCCGCTTGCGGTCGGCGTCGAACAGCCCCTCGGCGGCAAGCTTCTTGCGCCGCTCCTCCAGCAGCGCCATCAGCGCACCGGCGCCGGCCGGCTCCAGGTGCTCCACGACGATCTGGTAGCGCGAGCGGCTGGGGTAGGTGGTAAGGCGGCCGGTCGCCACCATCTCCAGCCCCTCCTCCGGCTTGAAGCGGAGGCGCTCGACGGTGGACTTCCACACGACGGCGTCAAGGCAGGCGCGGTCGTCCTTTAGCGTGAAATAGCAGTGACCGGAGGCGGCGGCGCCGCGGAATCCGGATATCTCGCCGCGCACTCGCACGTGCTCGTAGTTCTCCTCCACCATGCGCCGCAGCGCAAAGGAGAGCTCCGAGACGGTGAACTCGACGACGTTGGTTTGAAGCTCACTCATGGCGCGCAGTCTTGACGCGCCCGCGCTCGCTCTTCAAGCGAAAGCGATGACCTACGATTTCCGCGCCCAGCGTCTTTTTGTCGACGCCGACCTATCGGCCGGCGCGGAGGTCGCAGCCGATTCCGACCAAGCAAACTACCTGCTCAACGTTCTGCGGCGGAAGGGTGGCGACACCATCTTGCTCTTCAACGGTCGCGACGGCGAATGGCGTGCGCGGATCGCCGCGGCGAGGAAGAGGACTTGCGTCCTGATCGCGGAAGAGCAGGTGCGGGCGCAGACGCCCCTCCCCGACCTCCACTATCTCTACGCGCCGCTGAAGCATGCGCGGCTCGATTATATGGTGCAGAAGGCAGTTGAGATGGGAGCCGGCCGCCTGCGGCCGGTCATGACGGAGCTCACCCAGGTCGGCCGCGTAAACACGAGGAGAATGCGAGCAAACGCCATCGAGGCAGCGGAGCAATGCGGCATCCTGGCGATTCCTGAGATCGATGCGCCGCGTAAGCTGGCGGACGCTCTAGCCGAATGGGACGGGAGCCGCCGTCTGGTATTTTGCGACGAAGGCGCGCCGAGCGCCAATCCGGCAGCAGCCTTGCAGCGCCTAGCTCGCGGCCCGGCGGCGCTGCTGATCGGGCCGGAGGGCGGATTCTCGGAGGCCGAGCGCCGCGATCTCTTGGCGCGCCCATACGTCACGGCCCTGTCGCTTGGGCCCCGCATTCTGCGGGCCGACACGGCTGCCGTTGCGGCGCTTGCGCTCGTCCAGACATTCATCGGCGATTGGCGATAATATCTTTGACGAGCTTTCACGCGCCACTATGTTCCAGTCCCCTCGCGGAGGGGATAGGGAGCGACGATGGCGCGCGACACCGCAGATCTGACGCCGATAGAGACCCCCGCCGAACTCACGGCTCACCTGGAGTCCGGCTGCAAGCCGCGCGAGGCGTGGCGGATCGGCACCGAGCACGAGAAAATCGGCTTCTACCGCGACGGCCACAGCCCCGTGCCCTATGACGGGCCGCGCGGCATCCGCGCGCTTCTGGAAGGCATGAAGGATCTGCTCGGCTGGGAGCCGATCTACGATGGCGACAAGATTATCGGCCTCAGCGACCCGATCGGCGGTGCGGCGATCTCGCTGGAGCCTGGGGGGCAGTTTGAGCTTTCCGGAGCGCCGTTGAAGTCCATCCACCAAACCTGCCGCGAGGTGAACGCGCACCTCGCCCAGGTGCGCCAGGTGGCGGACCCGCTCGGCATTGGATTTCTGGGCATCGGCATGAGTCCCAAATGGAAGCTCAACGACACCCCCATGATGCCGAAGCAGCGCTACCGGATCATGGCGGCCTACATGCCCAAAGTGGGCTCGCACGGGCTCGACATGATGTTCCGCACCTGCACGGTCCAGGTGAATCTCGATTTCTCCAGCGAATCTGACATGCGCGACAAGATGCGCGTAGGCCTGGCGCTGCAGCCGATCGCCACAGCGCTCTTCGCGAATTCGCCCTTCACCGAGAACAGGCCGAACGGCTTCCTGTCCTATCGCTCGGAAATCTGGCGCGATGTCGATCCGAACCGCACCGGCATGCTGCCGATCGCCTTCTATGACGGCTTCGGCTTCGAGAACTACGTCGATTGGGCGCTCGACGCGCCGATGTATTTCATCGTGCGCGACGGACGCTATCGGGACATGACCAATCAGACGTTCCGACAATTCATGAACGGACGCGCCCCCGACGACCTGCCAAACCCGAAGCCGACGATGGGCGACTGGAAGAACCACCTGTCAACGCTCTTTCCCGAGGTGCGGCTGAAGACTTTCTTGGAGATGCGCGGCGCCGACGGCGGCCCATGGCGACGCTTGTGCGCGCTGCCGGCCTTGTGGGTAGGGCTGCTCTACGACCAGACATCTCTCGATGCCGCCAAGGAGCTGATCGCGACGTGGACGGCGGAGGAGCGAACGGCGCTACGCGACGCGGTGCCAAGGACCGCGCTCGCCACGCCGTTCCGCAATCACACCGTGCTCGACGTCGCCAAGGACGTCGTCGGGCTGGCGCGCGACGGGCTGAAGCGCCGCGCCGTTCCCGGCAACGGCTCGGCTGACGAAGCCGCCTATCTTGGGCCGCTAGAGGAGACAGTGGCGCTCGGTTACACGCCGGCGGAAAACCTGCTCAAGCAGTACGAGACGCGCTGGGGCCACTCGGTGGAGCCGCTCTTCGAAGAGCATGTCTACTGAGGCTCCGCTCGCCGAAAAGCGTTCGGCCCATCACTTGCCGCGCTGCGGCTCAGCCAGCCCCATCCGTCGCGCAATACGCCACGGTATCTTCCAGTACGGCCGCCGCACGATCACCTTGGTATAGTTCCATTGCATCGGAACGGCAGGTTTCTCTTTCATCTCGCCAAGCAGGAACGTGCCGTGCGCCATGAGCGCGGCCAGATCGACGCGTAGGCTGCGGCGCTGTGCGGGTGAAAGCCGATCGGGTTCGAGCCGCGCGATCAGCTTGCCCGCCTCGCGCACCTTCTGCAGCATCCGTTCGGGCGCATCCCGCTCGCTTTGCTCGAGCCTAAGCTCCTCCAGGACCGCGACGATCGTCTTCGCAACCGTGCCGCTCCGCTGCCGATCGCTCAGCACGGCCAGAAGGTCGTCGACAATGCCCGGGGCGAGCGTATCGTCGTTGGTCAGCTCAACTGCACCTTCTATGTCGAAGCGCCGCGCGAGGCGGCTTTGCGCCATTCCGGGGACTTCGCGCGTCACCGGAGCGGCAAAGGGAAAGAGCTGCTCCAGCCGCTTCTGCAGCGCGGCGTCGCGTCCGTCGATCATGGCAAAGCCGGCGATCCGCCAGAACGCCTCCTCGTCCGCCGCAACGCGCGAGAGCTGCTCGCTTAACCCGATGAAGAGCTCTCCGGCGTCGGCAACCGCGGAATAGCGCATCGGCTCGCAGCGAAAGGTCTGGAGATAGTCTTCGGCTAGCGCCAGCTCGGCCAACTCACGATCGATCTGGGCCGCATCCTCGATCCGGTAGGCAGCCTTGATCTCGTCGACCGGAAGGCCGAGCACGTGCTGCTGCTTCCTGAGCTTCAGCCGCCTGTCGATCCAGCCGTAGCCGAGCTTGGTCTCCGGCGCCATCTGCAGCGACGCTTCGACATACTCGACTTCGCGCGCCTCGGTCGCCTCTGGCAGGACGGCAACGTCGGCGGAGCGAAATCCGGCGTAGCGCTTGGGATCGCGCGCCAGCAGGTCGCGCATGGCGGCGAGCCGGCGGTTGCCGTTCACGACCGTTCCGTCGAAGAGCGCGATCAACGGCTCGGTCTGCTGGCCGAGCCGCTCCAGCTCGGCGTAGATGGGGCCTTTGGGGTCGCGTGCCATCGCCAGTAGCGCATCGTGCAGAAATTGCTGCAGCTCCAGCGTCTCCGATCTTCCGCGGAGTGCAGCGAGCGACAGCCCGCGTGCGGCGGCATGCTCCTCCGTCTCGGCGGAGAGTCGGCCGTTGTCGAAACGGTAGACGAGCACCTCAAGCGGCAGTTGCGCGATGGGAAAGTAGCAATAGCGGCCGCCAAACAGCAGAGGCTGCCCGCGCCCCGGCAGCTCCTGCCGCTCCGCGATAACCCGGACCCGCTCCTCGCGGGCCATCGGAGCCGCCGTCTTCTCTTCCACCGCCTACCAGACTCCAGCCGGACGAAATCCCTTGTCGTCTATTTCAAGCGCGACCATTTCCACAACCGCTGCGCAAGTCGCCCATCCTGCTCGCGCGGTCAGCGCTATTCCGACAGGACCCGCGTCGGGGGAATGGTCACTGTCACGACGGTTCCCTCGCCCGGCTTGCTCCTGATCGACATGCTAGCGCGGTTGGCCTCAACAAGCGCTTTGGTGAGGGGGAGGCCGAGGCCGCTGCCGGAAGCGTTGGCGATACTGGCGGTGGAAAGCTGGCGGAACGGCTCCAGCGCGCGCGTTAGCTCCTCTTCCGTCATGCCCTCGCCAGTGTCGCGCACCCTGATGATCGCCTCGCCGGCATCGGAGAGGCTTGTCGACGCGATCACCTGCCCACCAGGCTCGGTGAACTTCACCGAGTTTGACAACAGGTTGAGGACGATCTGCCGCATGGTCCGTTCGTCGGCGACGACAGCCGGGACCTCGCGCGACAGACCGGACCTGAGCACCACATGCGCCCGGTTCGCCTGCGGCTGCATCAGGCCGATGCATTCTCGCACCAGCTCGTTCAGCGGTACAGCCGAAAAGCTGACATCGAGCTTGCCGGCCTCGATCTTGGAGATGTCGAGAAGGTCATTGACCAGGCTGACGACGTGCTCGCCCGACGTGCGGATGTCGCGAAGGTATTCGCGATAGCGCTCGTGATCGATCGGCCCGAACCGCTCCTCGATCATCACCTCGGCGAAGCCGATGATGGCGTTCAGCGGCGTGCGAATCTCATGGCTGACGCGCGCCAGGAACTCCGACTTTTGCTTGGAAGCCTCCTCCGCCGCCCGCTTCGCTTCCCGAAGCTCCGCCTCGATCCCCTTCCAATGCGTGATGTCGCGAAGCACCGCGCAGAAACGTCCGCCCTCCTCGCTTGATATCCGCCCCATCGTCATGAAGAGCGGGATCGCGCCGACTCCCGCGCGCGCAGCGACCTCGCGTCCTTCGTTAAGCAGGCTTGCCACGCCGCCGTCCTTGAGCCCGAGAAGATAGTCGAGCGCCAACTCGCGGCTCTCAGGCGTCAGCAAGTCCTCGAGCCGGCGCCCCTGCATCTCATGCGCCTCCAGGCCGAAGAGCGCCTCGGCGCTGGCGTTCACGCTTTCGATGATTCCGCCATTGTCGAGAATGACCACCCCATCCGTGGCGGTATCGAGGATGGCGATCATCTCGCGCAGCCGCCTCTCGGCATCGGCGGCGTCGGAGGCGCGCGAGAACAGGTGGGCGGCATCCGCCGGCGGAGTGGCCATCCGCTCGCCGGGCGCCGGCGTTGCGCGCAACTTCTCCTGCGCCGTCTCCGCCGGAGCGGCGATTGCCTCCTCCTCGGGCGAAAAGAGATCGATCACGGGCGGACTCGCGGTTCGCGCCTGCGGAGCCTGGTCGACCTCAGCTTCGGGCTCTTCCACTGCCGGGCCAAGGCCGTCATTCCGCGGCTCTTCGACCACGCGGCTCCTTAACGCCGCCGCGATCTCCTCGAACGCCATACGCTCCTGGGGCGAGAGCCGCGCATGTTCCGCCATACGCTCCAGGTCGGCGCGGATCGGGACCACGTTCGCCGCCGTCCCGACCGCTTCCTCGTAGGGCGGATGCTGCTCGACTAGCTGCGTTTCGGGCCCGAACCGAGCCTCGAAAGCGGCGGGCATCAGTGCCTCCGCCGGCCGCAGGATACCGAAGCCGCGGTAGCCCTGGAACGACTGGTCGCCGCCGAACACCGGCAAGGCCGTAAGCTCCGCCGGCACGCGCACGTCGGAGCCTTCGATCGGCCACCATGCCGTGAGCCCGCTCCAGGTGTCGCGCTGGCGCAAGGCACGCGCGATGCGCCCGGCGGGATCGAGCCGCAGGCGCGCCGCAGCATCCTGCCAGCGCTCGCCGACGACCTCGGCGTTGCGCCCCACGACCTGGGAAAGCCCCGGCGAGACGAAAAGGTAGCGGTCGTCCGCATCGGTCTGCCAGAGAAAGCGCACCGGCTTGCGGCCCAATTCGCGCGGCACGCGCCCGGCCATGACAGAGCGCTCGGGCAGTGGCGACTCCTCAACAGGCCCAGGCGCAGCCTCGGCCGCCGCCTCCGCTTGCCTGCCGGCGCGAGACATCGAGCCGGTCTTCGCGGGAGGCGCCGGTGCGGGGAACTGGTCGGCCGGCGGTAGCGGCGTTTCCATTTCCGGGAAGGGAGAAGGAGACGGCGCGGGCGCCGCTGCATCCACGGCTTCCGGTCGGGCGAGCGGAGCGAGCCCTTCGCTTAGTGGCGGCGGGGGCGCATGCGACGCGCGCCGCGCCACGGCAGCGGGCACGGCAAGGTCCACGAGGCAGAGCCGCAGCGCACGTCCGGCGTGGATGAACTCGGCGGAAGGCGAGGCGTAGGTCCGCGCCTCGGCCACGCCGAACGCGCTCTCGGCCAGTACCTCGCCTTCCTGGTCGAGCACAACCGCGCCGGTCTCCGCGGTCGCGAAGAAGACAGCCAGCTCCGCCGGCGACTGCGCGCTTCCGGCACTTTCGAGCGCCTCGACGAGGACGCCGCGCTCCGCCCCTGCGCTCACGTAGCGGCAGCGGCAGGCGATAGGCAGCGCCGGAAGCTCGTCGGTAAGGCGCAGGCGCGCCAGCGTGCCGCCTTGCGGAAGAGAGCGCGCTAGGCCGGCGATGGCGCGGCGAAGCGGATGACCTTCGAGCCAGCGGCGCTCCACCAAGGCGGCGAAATTCCTCGCGCCCAGCAGTGCGCCCCCGGCGGGGTTAGCCCATACGACGCAGCTGCCGTCTCGCGCAAAAATCAGCGCCGGCTCCGCCGACAGGAGAAGCGTTCCCCCCTCTGGGAGAGCGCTGAAAGCCAAGGCGGTGTCCCGGCTGGGAATCATCGAAAGCCCCTCTCCCCGCGCCGCCGCTTGGTTAATTCTTTGTTATGGCAGAGATGAGGAGGCAGGCCAGCCCCTCCGAGCACCGCATTCACCGCAAATCTCCGGCGTGGTTAACCCGGCGGGCGCGCCTATTGTGCATTGCAAAATTCTATGTTGCAATGCACAAATCGAGGCACTATATGAGTGTCAGTGAAATCGAGCATTCGATGGAGATGCCAATGGCCACTTCCCCCAAGGCGCGTGCCGCGAAGACTGCGAAGACTACCGAGGCTGCTGCCGAGAACGCAAAGAGGGCGACCAACGCCGCTTTCGACTACCCAAGATTCGAGGTCCCGGAGCTGGTCCGGTCCTTCGCTGAGCAGGGATTGAAGCAGACCCGCGACGCCTATGCGCGCGCCAGGAGCGCCGCAGAGGAGGCGACCGATCTCCTTGAAGACAACGTTGAGACCGGCCGCAAGAGCATGATCGAGGCCCAGTTCAAGACGATCGATATGGCGAAGGCCAACACCGACGCCGCATTCGAGCTGGCACGCCAGTTGCTGACCGTGACCTCATTCTCCGACGCAGTCCAGCTGCAGACCGCCTTCGCGCGTGAGCGCTTCGAGGCGTTCGTGGGCTATTCCAAGGACGTGCAGGAGATCATGAGCAAGGCCGGAACGGAAGCCGGAAAGCCGGCGAAGGCGATGCTTGAAAAGACGCTGAGCTTCGCCCGGGCCGCCTAACCTGTGACGCTTCAAATCGTTGCGAAAGCCCGGCCTGCGCGCCGGGCTTTCTTTCGATGGGAATTGTCCCGCGCCGCCGATCTTGCGTTTCGTCGACGCCGATATAGGAGTGACGAGAGCAGCAGCGGTGCCGGGGCTTCGATCATGTATCGGGCGGAGACAAGAGGAATAAGCGTTACCGTGGAGCCCCGCTTCATGGAGGACCGTTCCGATCCCTCCGAGCAGCGCTTCTTCTGGGCTTACACTGTGGAGATCGCCAACAGCGGCGCCGCGCGCGTTCAGATCCTGGCGCGGCACTGGATCATCACCGACCAGAACGGACGTCGCGAGGACGTGCGCGGGCCTGGAATCGTGGGAGAGCAGCCGCTGATCGAGCCCGGCGAATCGTTCACCTATACGAGCGGATGTCCGCTGCCGACTCCGTCCGGGACAATGGTCGGCAGCTACGAGGCGATCGGCGAGGACGGCCAAGTCTTCTCGGTGGCCATCCCCGCGTTCTCGCTGGATATCCCAGGCGCCAAGCGGGTCTTGAACTGACCGCTCAGGATCGCCGACCGCTCGCCTCCGCCGGATCGAAATCGTAACGGGCGCCGCAGAACTCGCAACGCACCTCTATGACGCCGCCGATCGCCGATTCCTCGATCTCCTCATCGTCCATCTGGCGAAGCACCTGCTCGATCCGTTCGCGCGAGCAGGAGCAATTTTCCTGCAGCGACATGGGCTCGAACACGCGCACGCCGCGCTCGTGAAAGAGCCGGTAGAGAAGCCGCTCCGCAACGATCGACGGATCGGTGAGCTCGTGATCCTCGACCGTGTCGATCAGCGCCTGCGCCTCCACCCAGGCGTCGTCGTCCTCGGGATCGGCCAGGAGCTCCACCCCCTCCGGCACATCTCCGGCCGGCAAGTCGCGATGCCGGATGCGCTCTCCCGCTTCAGGCAGGAACTGGCCGATTATGCCGCCTGCCCGCCACGTCTGGCGCGGGGCGCCGTCCGCGTCGCGATGGAACATCTCCGCCACTGCGAGGCGGATGCGAGTCGGGATCTGCTCCGATTGGCGGAAGTAGGTATGCGCGGCAGCCTCCAGAGTCTCGTCCTCGAGCGGCACATAGCCCTGGTAGCGCTGCTTCGCCTGCCCCTGCTCGACGGTCATGGCAAGCGTGCCACTGCCGAGCAGAAGGCTGGAATCGGCGGGTCCTTCGGTCGCGGCCTTCGCCACCGCCTGAGCATCGAAGGATGCCGTCGCACGAATCTGTCCGGGCGTGCGCACATCCACCACGACAAGCGAGACGGGGCCGTTGGTCTGGGTCTGCAGGATGAAGCGGCCGACGTCCTTGAGCGACGTGGCGAGCAAGGATGCTAGTACCGCGGCCTCAGCGACAAGCCGTTTCACTGGCCCCGGAAAGTCATGCCGCTGCAAGATGGTATCGATAGAGGGACCGAGCGTCACGACGCGGCCGCGCACATCCAGGCCCTCGACCTGAAACGGCAGGGCGCGGTCGTCGCTGGCGGACGAGTCAAACAGGATCGTGGCTGGCCGCTCCATGGCCATCAGGTCGCTCCAAAACACCAGGCGAGTATGCCCTTCTGGGCGTGCAGACGGTTCTCAGCCTCGTCGAAGACGACCGATTGCGGCCCGTCCATGACCTCGGCGGTAACTTCCTCGCCGCGATGGGCGGGAAGGCAGTGCATGAATATAGTGTCGGGCTTCGCCTTTTCCATGAGCGCCGCGTTCACCTGATAGGGCTTCAGAAGATTGTGCCGGCGTTCACCTTCCTCGTCGCCCATGGAGACCCAGGTGTCCGTAATAACGCAATCGGCCCCGGCAACCGCCTCCTCTGGGTCGCTAAGAAATCGCACCGGAGCGCCATTCTCCTTCGCCCATGCGGTGAGCGTCTCCCGCGGCGTCAGCTCGGGCGGCGAGGCGACGTCCAGCCGAAAGCCGAAGCGTGAGGACGCGTGCACGAGCGAAGTCAGGACGTTGTTTACGTCGCCCGACCAGGCGAGCTTGCGCCCCGCCACGGGGCCGCGATGCTCCTCGAAAGTGAGAAGATCGGCCATCACCTGACACGGATGCGAGCGTCGGGTAAGCCCGTTGATGACGGGAACGGCGGCGTGCTCGGCGAGCTCCGTCAACATGGCATGGTCGAGCACGCGGATCACGATCGCGTCGACATAGCGGGAGAGCACGCGGGCGGTATCGGCGACCGTCTCGCCTCGGCCGAGCTGCATCTCGGCGCCGGTCAGCATGATCGTATGGCCGCCGAGCTGGCGCATGGCGACATCGAACGATACCCTGGTGCGCGTCGACGGTTCGTCGAAGATCATGGCGAGCACCCGGCCAGCCAGCGGTCGGTCGGCGCGCGCGGCCTCGGAGCGCTTCAGCCTTCGGCTGTCGTCGATGATCCAGCGCAGCGTCTCGGGAGAAAGCTCCGACAGATCGAGAAAATGCCGCGGCGGAGCCATCCGTGCTTTCCGGTTCACGCGGCGGCGTGCCGCTTGGCGAGTGAGGCGAGCGCCTTGTCGAGCCGCTCGATCGCCGCGTCCACCTCGACGTCGCTGACGATGAGCGGCGGCAGCAGGCGCACCACGTTGTCGCCGGCCGGAACAAGCAGCAGTCCCTCGTCGCGCGCCGCGGCGGCGACATCGCCGTTGGGCACCTTGCATTTGATACCGAGCATCAGCCCCTCGCCGCGAATCTCCTCCAC
The DNA here is from genome assembly GCA_964487455.1 of uncultured Propylenella sp. Taxonomy (GTDB): domain Bacteria; phylum Pseudomonadota; class Alphaproteobacteria; order Rhizobiales; family Afifellaceae; genus DASWJZ01. Next base: position 20,758 of record CAZARE010000223.1, on the reverse strand, counting down.
CAGGCTTGCGTGCGAATCGGCGACGGCGGCGAGCTTCTGCTTCAGCCTGAGCCCAGTGCTGCGGACACGGTCGAGGAACCCGTCACCCAGGATGACGTCGAGCACGGCGCCAGCAACAGCCATGGCGAGCGGGTTGCCGCCGAAGGTGCTGCCGTGGGTGCCGACCGTCATGCCGGACGCCACCTCGCGGGTGGCAAGGCAGGCGCCGACGGGAAACCCCGCGCCAAGGCCCTTGGCGAGACCAGCGATGTCAGGCGCGATTCCGGACCATTCGTGCGCCAGGAAGCGGCCGGTTCGTCCCATGCCGGTCTGCACTTCGTCGAAGATCAGCAAGAGGCCGCGCTCGTCGCAGATCTCACGGAGATAGCGCAGTTCCGCGTGCGGGATGGTTCGGATGCCGCCCTCCCCTTGAATCGGTTCGATGAGGATCGCTGCGGTCTGTGGCCTGATCTCCGCTTCCAGCGCCTTGCGGTCGCCGAGGGGCACCTGGTCGAAGCCGTCGATCTTGGGGCCGAATCCCTCCAGATGCCTCGCTTGCCCGCCCGCGGCGATCATGGCCAGCGTGCGACCGTGGAACGCGCCCTCGAAGGTAATCACGCGAAACCGCTCCGGCTCGCCCCTGGCGAAGTGATACCGGCGCGCAGCCTTGACAGCGCATTCCATCGCCTCGGCGCCGGAATTGCCGAAGAACACGCAGTCGGCAAAGGTCGCGGCGGCAAGGCGTTCGCCAAGTGCCCGTTGCCCGGGAATCTCGAAGATGTTGGAGACGTGCCAGAGCTTTTCCCCCTGCGCCTTCAACGCCGCGACGACGTGCGGGTGGGCGTGGCCGAGCACGTTCACGGCAACGCCGCCCATGAAGTCGAGGTAGCGCTTGCCGTCACCGGTGGAGAGCCATGCACCCTCGCCTCGCTCGAAGGCCAGCGGCGCGCGTGCATAGGTTTCGAAAAGCGGCGAGTGGGCGCTGGTTTGGGTGGGCATGGCGGCCAATCTCAGGAAAATCAAACGCCGCCCCAGGGGCGGCGACCGAGAGCTAGGAGGCATATCACGCGGGGCCGGGAGGGCGCAATTCCGGCTCGCCTAGACGGCGGAGTGTGACATTCCCGACTCACTCGGCGCCAATCGACGATAAAGCCGTTGGATAATTCCCCAAGGACTCTTGTGGCCGATTCTCTGGCTATGTAACGTCCCGGCGTGATGCACGAGATGTTGTGCATCTCGCCAGTCTCCCTTCTAGTCCTTGCGTTTGACGCGTGCGGTGTCCGTCGCGCGAACCCTTTCGGATTCTGCCGCAGGCGGCCGCTCGCTAAGCGCCCAAGGAGAACGAATGTCCTGGACCGACGAACGCGTCGAACTCCTGAAGAAGCTCTGGCAGGATGGGCTGTCTGCCAGCCAGATCGCCGCGGAGCTTGGCGGCGTCACGCGCAACGCGGTGATCGGCAAGGTGCACCGCCTCGGCCTTTCCGGCCGCGGGCAGCCGACCTCGACCATCAAGCGCCAGCGCCGCACCCATCCAAGCGGCATGCGCCGTACTCGAACGATGACCGTCGGCAACCTCGCGTTGAAGCAGAGCGTGGATGCTCTGCCCGAAGCCGCACACCTGCCTCGCCGCAACGTCGTGGTGCCTATCCCCAAGAAATTATCGATCCTCCAGCTCACCGAAACGACCTGCAAATGGCCGATCGGCGATCCTGGCCAGGAAGATTTCTATTTTTGCGGGCATGATCCTCTAGAAAGCCGCCCGTACTGCGAGTATCACGCCGGGGTTGCGTATCAGGCCCCGGAGCCGCGCCGCCGCCGGTAGCGCAGCCTGAGGCTCTCTTCCTCCCGAAGAAAGGGCGTACCAAAATGGCGGGGCCTCGGCCCCGTCCTTTTTTTGCGCCTCAGACCCGTTCGAACTGTTCGTTGAAGGCGTAGCCGGCGCCGCGCACCGTGCGAATCGGGTCGCGGCTGCGTCCGCGGTTCAGCGCGCGCCGCAGCCGCCCGATATGCACATCCACGGTGCGCTCGTCGACGTAGACGTCGTGCCCCCAGACGCCGTTGAGAAGCTGCTCGCGCGAGAAGACGCGGCCCGGCGTCTTCATCAGGAACTCCAGCAGGCGGAACTCGGTCGGCCCGAGATGCACCTCGCGCCCACCGCGTCGTACACGGAAGGTCTCGCGATCAAGCTCCAGGTCGCCCGCCTTCAACACCGCGGAGACGGCCTCCGGCTTGGCGCGCCGCAGGAGCGCTTTCACGCGCGCCAAGAGCTCGGGCACCGAGAACGGCTTGACCACGTAGTCGTCCGCGCCGGTGGCGAGCCCGCGGATCCGCTCGTCCTCCTCCCCGCGGGCGGTCAGCATGAGGATCGGCAGCGCCGCAGTCTCCTCGCGCGCCCTCAGCCTGCGGCAAAGCTCGATGCCGGAGAGCCCTGGCAGCATCCAATCGAGGATGACAAGGTCCGGAACCCGCTCGCGCAGCCTCAGCTCCGCCTCGTCGCCGCGCGCGACGGATTCCACCTCGTAGCCTTCCGCCTCAAGGTTGTAGCGGAGCATGAGCGTCAGCGGCTCTTCGTCTTCGACGATGAGGATGAGAGGCTTCGCCATCGCCACGCGCCTCAGTCCTTGATGCCTTCGACCTGCGTACTCGACTGACGCGGCTCGTCCCACTGCTCCCCGGTGATCAAATAGTAGACGGTCTCGGCGATATTGGTGGCATGGTCGCCGATCCGCTCGATGTTCTTGGCGCAGAACAGAAGGTGCGTGCACATGGTGATATTGCGAGGATCTTCCATCATGTAGGTCAAGAGCTCGCGAAACAGCGACGTGTAGACCGCATCGATCTCCTCGTCCTGGGCGCAGACTTCGCGCGCCTTTTCCACGTCGCGCGCCGCGTAGGCGTCGAGCACCTTCTTCACCTGCTTCAGCCCGAGTTCGGCCAGATGCTCCACGCCGACGCGCACCTTTTGCGAAAAGGTCTCGCGCTGGATGGCGACGGCGCGCTTTGCGATGTTCTTACCCAGGTCGCCGACGCGCTCCAGATCGTTGGCGATTCGGATGGCGGCAACCGCCTCGCGCAGGTCCTGCGCCATTGGCTGGCGGCGCGCGATCAGGATCACCGCGTCCTCCTCGATCTGGCGATGCAGGGCGTCGACCTTCTTGTCGGACTCGATGACCTCGTGCGCCAAATCCATGTCGGAGCGAAGCAGCGCCACGATCGAGCGCTCCACGATCTGCTCGGCGCGGCCGCCCATCTCCGCGATGCTACGCGCGAGGCCCTGAAGCTCGTCCTCGAACGACGTCACGATGTGCCGTTGTGGTGCCATTAGCCCTTCCTTCAGCCGAACCGGCCGGTGATATAGTCCTGCGTGCGGCGCTCGCGAGGGTTGGTGAACATCATGTCGGTCGGTCCCTCCTCCACCAGGTAGCCAAGATGGAACATCGCAGTGCGCTGTGAGACGCGCGCCGCCTGCTGCATGGAGTGCGTAACCATGACGATCGTGTAGTTCTCCCGCAGCTCGTCGATCAGCTCCTCAATCCTCGCGGTAGCGATTGGGTCGAGCGCCGAGCAAGGCTCGTCCATAAGAATGACTTCCGGGTTCACCGCGATAGCGCGGGCGATGCAGAGCCGCTGCTGCTGGCCGCCGGAGAGCCCGGTGCCGGGCTCGGAGAGCCGGTCCTTCACCTCATCAACTAAACCGGCGCGCTGCAGGCTGCGCATCACGACCTCTTCCAGGTCGGCCTTGCTCCTGGCGATGCCGTGGATACGCGGCCCGTATGCGACATTCTCGAAGATCGACTTCGGGAACGGGTTGGGCTTCTGGAAGACCATGCCGACGCGGGCGCGCAGTTCCACCACATCGAGGCTCGGCTCGTAGATGTCGCGGCCGTCGAGCTCGATCTTGCCGGTGACCCGGGCGATGTCGATCGTGTCGTTCATGCGATTGAAGCAACGAAGAAAGGTCGACTTGCCGCAGCCCGACGGACCGATGAATGCGGTCACGCCACGCTCGGGGATATCGATCGAAACGTCGAAGAGCGCCTGCTTCTCTCCATAGTGAACGCAAACGCCCCTGGCCGCCACCTTGACCTTAGCCGGAGTCTCGTCGGGGGTGCGCACGGTCGTCGGGCGCGTTGCCTCGGCAGCCATTGTCATCGCGGCGTCGTTCATGTTTCGCGTCCCCCGGGTTCGCTTACCACGTCCGCTCCAGACGCTGCCTTAGGAAGATGGCGACCGCGTTCATCGCCATCAGGAAGCCCAAAAGCACGAGAATGCCCGCCGAGGTGCGGGCGACGAAACCGCGCTCCGGGCTGTCCGCCCAGATGTAGATCTGCGTCGGCAGCGCGGTGGAGGCATCGAGCAGGCCGCCCGGAGGGCTGGTGATGAAGGCGTTCATGCCGATCAGCAGCAGCGGCGCCGTCTCGCCGAGCGCCTGCGCCAGGCCGATGATCGTGCCAGTGAGGATGCCGGGCATGGCAAGCGGCAGCACGTGATGGGTCACGACCTGGTGCGCCGAGGCGCCGATGCCGAGCGCGCCCTCGCGGATCGACGGCGGCACCGCCTTCAGCGAGGCGCGGGTGACGATGATGATCGTCGGCAGCGTCATCAGCGACAGGACCATGCCGCCGACCAGCGGCGCCGAGCGCGGTAGGCCGAAGAAATTGAGGAATACCGCAAGGCCGAGCAATCCGAAGACGATCGACGGCACCGCGGCAAGATTGTTGATGTTGACCTCGATGAGGTCCGTCCAGCGGTTCTTCGGCGCGAACTCCTCGAGATAGATGGCAGCAGCGATCCCGATCGGGAACGAGATCAGGAAGCAGACCAGCAGCGCGTAAAACGAACCGACGATGGCGCCGGCAAGGCCGGCGAGTTCCGGAAAACGGCTGTCGGCGTTGAAGAAGAGGCCCCAGTTGAACGGCCGCGCCACCCGCCCCGCGGCGACGAGCTGATCGAACCAGCCGATCTGCAGATCGGTGACCCGGCGCTGGTTCTCGGGCACGTCGCGCGAGATGGTGCCCTTGTTTAGTTGATCGAACGGATCGGACGCAGGCGCCGCCAGCGTCAGCACCCCGCCGATCACCGATGGATCGCGGACAACGGCGTCGCGCACGATGAACTGGGTGTTGTTGGTGAGGATCTGTCCGAGCGCCCGTTCTTCCGCCTGGCCCTCGACGTTCCGGAACAGTTCATGCAGGCCGTCGCGCACCACGGCGCGCCAGTTGCCGGCCGCCGGATCGGCTGGGTTGACGTTCTCGGTCGAGATGGGGAAATCAACCGTGATCATGGTCTGGGTGAAGGCGGTGTAGCCCTGCACCGTAAGCGTCACCAGCAGGAGCGCGAGAAGCCCGATGGCGACCGTGATCGCGCCGATGCCGAGCGCCTGCAATCGGCGGTCGGCGGCATAGCGGCGGCGCCGGCGCGCCATATGCTCCGCCGACGACCAGTCGAACCCCCCACCGATTGCGGCGTCGGTCATTCGTACCTCTCCCGGTATTTCCGCACGATCATGAGCGCCGCGACGTTGAGGCAGAGCGTTACCACGAACAGGACCAGCCCGAGGGCGAAGGCGGCCAGCGTCTTCGGGCTGTCGAAGGCGGTATCCCCGATCAGCAGCGTCACGATCTGCACGGTCACCGTCGTCACGCCATCGAGCGGATTGGCGGTCAGCGTCGCGGTCAGGCCGGCGGCCATCACCACGATCATCGTCTCGCCGATGGCGCGGCTGGTGCCGAGCAGGATGCCGCCCATGATCCCGGGCAGCGCAGCCGGCAGGAGGACCCGCGTCATCGTCTCGCCGGGCGTCGCGCCCATCGCCAGCGAGCCGTCGCGCATCGAGCGCGGCACGGCGTTCAGCGCGTCGTCGGAGAGCGACGAGATGAACGGAATGATCATGATCCCCATCACCGCGCCGGCGGCGATCGCCGAGTTCGGCGAAACCGCGATCCCCATCAGCCCGCCGAACTGGCGCACGGCGGGCGCGACGGTGAGCACCGCGAAGAAGCCATAGACCACGGTCGGGACGCCGGCGAGGATCTCCAGCACCGGCTTGACGATCTTGCGAATGCGGTCGTCGGCGTACTCCACCAGATAGACGGCGGTGAATAGGCCAATCGGCGTTGCCACCAGCATGGCGATGGTCGCGATCAGCAACGTGCCGGTGAACACCGGCACCGCGCCGAAGGCGCCGAGGCCGGCGACCTGATCCGCGCGGATCGGCATCTGCGGTTCCCAGTTCAGCCCGAAGAAGAACTCGGTGACCGGAACCATCTGGAAGAAGCGCCACGCCTCGAACAGCAGCGAGGCGACGATGCCGATCGTCGTTATGATCGCGACCAGCGAGGAGAAGATCATCAGGCCGGTCATCACGTGTTCGACGCCGTGACGGGCGCGGAAGCGCGGCGCAAGGCGCGCCCGCGCAACGAACAGCGCCAGCAGCATCACAGCGGCGGCGACCACCAGCATCGCCCAGCGTGCGATTTCGCTCCAGCGGACAAGATTGGCCGCCGCGGCGGCGATCTCCGGGGACGGCTCGCCAAAAAGTCGCCCGGCGGCAACGTTGCGGATTTCGGATATCAGGAGGCTGATCTCGGCCGGCGCCGCGCCTTCGGTCATCGCCGACGGCAGGCTTGCGATCAGGAGCCGGTTGATGGCCGCGTCCTGGAGCAGCACCCATGCCAGCACCAGGATGAACGTCGGAATGCCGACCCAGACGGCGACGAAGGCGCCGTGATAGCCAGGAAGCGAGTGCATTTCGGAGGCAACGCCCTCGAAGCCCAAGGCCGCGCGGCGACCGATGTAGAAGGCCGCAAGCGACATGACCAGAATGAGGAGGAGCGCGTAGCCGAGCACCGGATCACCCGCCGAACAGTGAATTCAGGAAGCGCCGCGGCAACACCCCGTGCCGCCGCGGCGCACTGTTGATGATCGGCCTTACGAGGACGGCTGGTCCATCTTGACGGACTCGAGGGCGCGGGCCTGCATCTCGGCACGCAGAGCATCTGAAAGCACGGTCATACCGCGCTCGGCGAGATAACCGCCGGAAGCCAGAGCCGCATCGGAGACATACTCCTCGATGAACTCGTTGAGGCCCGGAATAACGCCCCGATGGGCATTCTTGATATAAAAGAAGATCGGCCGGGCGATGTTGTACGAGTTGTCGCCGATGGTCTCGAAGGTCGGCTCGACGCCATCAACGGCAACCGCCTTCAACGTGTCGGTGTTCTCGTAGAGGTACGAGTAACCGAAGATGCCGAGGGCGCCCGGCTCGGCGACGATACGCTGGACGATCAGGTTGTCGTTCTCGCCGGCCTCGATGAACGGGCCGTCCTGGCGCATGCGCGAGCAGACTTCGTTCTTGCGGTCGCCTTCAAGGGCGGCGATTGCCGGGAACGCCTTGCAGCCGTCATGCATGGCAAGCTCGACGAAGGCGTCGCGGGTGCCGGAGGTCGGCGGCGGCCCGAACACGGTGATGGCGAGGTTCGGCAGCGCCGGATCGATCTCCGACCAGTTCTTGTAAGGATTGGCGACAATCTCGCCGTCGACCTCGACCTCGGCCGCAAGCGCCTGGAAGATCTGCGCTTCGGTCAGGTTCCAGTCGGTCGCATCGCTGCGCGAGACGGCAATCGACAGACCGTCGTAGCCGATCTGCAGCTCGGTCACGTCAACGACGCCATTGGAGGCGCAGAGGTCGAACTCGGACTTCTTCATCGCGCGCGAGGCGCCGGTCACGTCGGCATGGTCGGGGCCGATGCCCTGGCAGAAAATCTGCATGCCGCCGCCGGTGCCGGTCGATTCGACGATCGGCGCGCGGGCGCCGGTCGCATTGGCGTACTCTTCGGCCACCGCCTGGCTGTACGGGAACACCGTAGAGGATCCGACGACGCGGATCTGGTCGCGCGCGGCGGCCGGGCCCGTTATGCCGGCAACGGCGATCACGAACACCGCAGCACTGGAAAGGAATCTGTTGATCACGGAGGAATCTCCCTGTTCTGGAGTCTCGGAGTGCGGGGTCGATCACCCGCCACCCGACTCCCTATAGATCCCAGCTGATGGTCCTATGACATCAAGATGACACCTGCATGACGCTCTAACGCACTGGCGGAACAAGGTTTCTTGCTACGCGTCCTGCTTGTCTTGCCACAGGGGCAGCTCCACTGTGAAGCAGGCACCCTTCCCCGGCTCGCTCCTCACCTCAAGCTCGCCGCCATGCCGCGTTAGGATGTGCTTGACGATCGCGAGCCCGAGCCCCGTGCCCTTCATCTCGCGGCTGGCGCCGACGTCAACCCGATAGAAGCGCTCGGTCAGGCGCGGGATGTGCTCTGCGGCAATTCCCGGCCCATAGTCCCTGACATGAATCGCCGCCAGCGGCCGGCCGCGCGGCCGAAGCTCCAGGTTGAGATCGACCTTGCCGCCGGAGGCGCCGTAGCGGATCGCATTCTCCACGAGGTTCTGTACGGCCTGAATCAGTTCGTCGCGGTCGCCGACCACCGTGATCGAGCTGGCGGCGGGCACGTCGGCGGACAGGGTCACGGAATGCTCCGCCGCGAGCGGCCGCATGGCGTCGCCCACATGGCTGAGCACGGCGCCAAGTTCGACCACACCTGTGGGGCGGTTGTGGACGCGCATCTCGGCACGGCTGAGCGACAGGAGGTCGTCAATCAGCCGGCGCATGCGCCTCGCCTGCTCCATCATGACGTTGAGGAACTTCTCCGACGCCTCCGGATCGTTCCGCGCCGGCCCCAGCAGCGTCTCGATGAAGCCGGTCAGCGCGGCCAGCGGGGTTCTGAGCTCGTGACTGGCGTTGGCCACGAAGTCAGCGCGCATGCGGGCGATGGCAAGCCGGTCCGACACGTCGTCGAAGCTCACCAGGATGAAGCCCACCCCGCCCCCGGGCGAGCGCAGCGGACCGAGATGCGCGAGATAGCTCGCCGCCGCCCCAGGCTCGCGAAACTCGACCGAGGTCGCCTGACCGGCAGCGGCGTCCTCGACGGCGTTGGCGAATTCCGGCCGCCGGAAGGTGCCGGTGAAGGGATCGCCCGGGCGCGTCGCCGGAAAGAGAGCGGCGGCCTGCTGGTTGACGTAGCGAACGACACCTCCGGCATCGAGCAGGAAGCTGGGACGCGGCAGCGCCTCGACGGTCGCTTTCATGGAGGCGTCCGGCCACACCAGGAGGGCGGCGCGCTGGGCGTCACGGCGCCCACGCGAAGCGCGTGAGCGCTGGGGCAATGCGGCGACGAGAACGAGGACGGCAATGGCGGCCAGCGCAAATGCCAGCGGCACTTCGAACATAAAGGCGCCGATGAGGAGCAACGCGCCGCCGGCAAGGAGCAGGTGGCGCACGGCGAGAACGCGCTCGCGCACGCTTTGCGGCGTCCCGCTTGGTTCGCGGGGGGGCTCGGCGCTTACCATCACCCGGGTTGCCAACGTCGACCGGGGAAGCCGCGCGTCTGAAAGAGCTTGGACGTCTCCCTCATGAGCGGCAACCTAGCGCAATTCGCGCCAGCGGATCAGGCATCAATCCGTCGAAAGCCGATCGTGCGCCTCCAGATAGGCGATGACCTCTTCGGCCAACGCGTCGGGCGTCGTCGACTCGGCTTTCAGGTGCACGTCCGGCGCTGGCGGCGCCTCGTAGGGCGAATCGACGCCCGTGAAATTCTTGATCTCGCCCGCGTCGGCGCGCGCGTAGAGCCCCTTGGGATCGCGCTGGCGGCAGATCTCGATCGGGGTATCGACGAACACTTCCACGAACTCGCCCTCCGGCATGAGCGCGCGCGCCATCTCCCGCTCGGAGCGGAAGGGCGAGATGAAGGAAACGAGCACGATGAGGCCGGCGTCGCTCATCAGCTTCGCCGTTTCCGCGACGCGGCGAATGTTCTCGACACGATCAGCGTCGGTGAAGCCGAGATCGCGGTTCAGCCCATGGCGCACATTATCGCCGTCGAGAATGACGGTGTGCCGCCCACGCGCATAGAGGTGCTTTTCGACGAGGTTGGCGACCGTCGACTTGCCTGAGCCGGAGAGCCCGGTGAACCAGAGGACGGTCGGCCGCTGGTGCTTCAGCCGCGCGCGCGCCGCGCGATCCACGTCGAGCGCCTGCCAGTGGATGTTGGACGCTCGGCGCAACGCAAAGCGAATCATGCCGGCGGCCACTGTGTGGTTGGAAAAGCGGTCGATGAGGATGAAGCCACCGGCGTCGCGGTTCTCCGCGTAGGGATCGAAAGCGAACGGCTCGGTGGTGGAGAGGTTGACCACGCCGATCTCGTTCAGCTCGAGCACCTTGGCGGCGTTGTGCTCCAGGGTGTCGATGTCGAGGCGGTATTTGAGGTCCGTCACCTGCGCGGGAACCGTGCGGGTCATGCTCTTCAGCAGGTATTGACGGCCGGGAAGCAGGTCCTCGGCGTCCATCCAGACCAGGTCGGCGGCGAACTGGTCGGCAAGCTGCGGGCGCTCGTCCTTAGCGGCAATGAGGTCGCCGCGGCTGAGGTCGATCTCGTCGGCAAGCGTCACCATCACCGATTCGCCGCTCTGAGCGCTCGCGCGCTCCTGCGCGCCGACGAGAATGCGCGAGATGCGGGTGCTACGGCCTGAGCCGGCGGCCACGATCTCATCGCCGACAGCAGCGCGACCGGAGACGACCGGCCCCGCGAAGCCGCGAAAGCTCTGGTTGGGGCGGCACACCCACTGCACCGGGATGCGCAGCGCCGCGCTCGACCGCCCGCGCGGCTCCACCGCTTCCAGATGCTCCAACAGCACGGGTCCCGAGTAGTAGGGGGTATGCGTGCTGCGGCGCGAGACATTGTCGCCGTGGCGCGCGGAGATCGGGATGGCGGTAATCTGGTCGATTGCGATGTTCGCCGCAAACGCCTCGAAATCCCGGGCGATCCCCTGGAACGTGCCGGAGTCGAACCCGACAAGGTCCATCTTGTTCACAGCGAGGACGACATCGCGAATGCCGAGGAGCGAGGCGATGACGGCGTGACGCCGCGTCTGGGTGAGCAGGCCCTTGCTGGCGTCCACCAGGAGCACGGCGAGATCGGCGGTCGAGGCGCCGGTGGCCATGTTGCGCGTGTACTGGATGTGGCCGGGCGTGTCGGCGACGATGAAGCGGCGGCGCGGCGTCGCGAAGAAGCGATAGGCGACGTCGATCGTGATGCCCTGCTCACGCTCCGCCTCGAGGCCATCGACCAGCAGCGCGAAGTCGATCTCGTCACCGTTGGCGCCATGCTTGCGGGAATCGCTCTCCAGCGCCGCGAGCTGGTCCTCCATGAGCAACTGTGAATCGTAGAGCAGACGGCCGATCAGCGTGGACTTGCCGTCGTCGACGCTGCCGCAGGTGAAGAACCTCAGCGTGTCGGCGGCCGCCACGGCGGAGGCGGCTTCGAGCTGCAGGGCCTCCTTGTTCATCAGAAATAGCCCTCGCGCTTCTTGCGCTCCATGGAAGCGGCGGCCTCCATGTCGATCAGCCGGCCACCGCGCTCCGACGTGCTGGCCGCCAACATCTCGGCTACGATCGCCTCCAGCGAGGTGGCATTCGATTCGATCGCGCCGGTCAGCGGATAGCAGCCTAGCGTGCGGAAGCGGACAAGCCGCGCCTCGGGGGTCTCGTCCGGCGCCAGCGGAAGGCGATCATCGTCGACCATGATCCATTGGCCGTTGCGTCGCACCACTGGCCGCTCGGCGGCGAAATAGAGCGGAACGACGGCGATCGCTTCCATCAGGATGTAGGCCCAGATATCGAGCTCGGTCCAATTCGAGAGCGGAAAGACGCGCATCGACTCGCCATCGTTGACGCGCGTGTTGTACAGCCGCCAGAGTTCGGGACGCTGGCTCTTCGGATCCCAGGCATGGCTCGCCGACCGGAACGAGAAGATGCGCTCCTTGGCACGCGACTTCTCCTCGTCACGGCGCGCGCCGCCAAAGGCAGCGTCGAATCCGTAGCGGTCGAGCGCCTGCTTCAGCGCCTCCGTCTTCATCCCGCGCGTATAGTTGGGGCCGTGATCGAAGGGATTGAGCCCGGCCGCCAATCCCTCCTGGTTGGTGTGGACAATGAGCCGCATGCCCGCCTCGGAGGCCGTCCTGTCACGGAAGGCGATCATCTCGCGGAACTTCCAAGTCGTGTCGATGTGCATCAGCGGGAAAGGCGGCTGCGCGGGATGGAACGCCTTCCGCGCCAGATGCAGCATGACGGAAGAGTCCTTGCCGATCGAATAGAGCATCACCGGGTTGCGGGCTTCAGCCGCCACCTCGCGCATGATGTGGATGCTCTCGGCTTCAAGCCGCTCGATGTGGGACAGACGATCAGCCATTGCTGGGCGATAGGCGATCCGGCTCGATATGAAAAGCACTTCGGCCGAGACGGTGACCGGTGCCTGGGGTCAGCGCGGAAGGTCGGCTTCGGCGACCGAGTGCGCGCGGATCACAGTATATCGCGCCTCGAGCGCTTCCCGGTAGATGGCTTCGATGCGCGCCGCGGCGGCGGCAAGAGAAAAGTTTTGCGCCACGCTGCTGCGCCGCAGCATCGCCTCCGTGGCCATGCGGTCCGGCTCGGCGAGCGCCGCCCGCATCGCCGCGGCGAGCGCAGACGCATCGCCGGGCCGGACGAGGCGTTGGGTCTCGCCTGCAAACACTTCGGGAATGCCACCCACGTTGGTGGCGATGAGGGGCATGGCCGAAGCCGCCGCCTCCAGCACGACGTAGGGCATCGACTCCGCCCGCGACGGCAGCACGACCGTGCGGGCCAGACGGAAGGCGTCACGCGCCGGCATGGGCGGATGGAAGGCGATGCGATTGTGAACCCTGCCGTTGGCCAGATCGCGGTAGCGACGCTGTTCAGCAGGCGCAGCGGGACCGACAACGACCCCGCGGGGCTCCAGCCCCTCGCCTTCCAGGAGCGCCAATGCCTCTATGAAGAGGTCAACCCCCTTCAGCGCACGCAGCTCGCCGATGAAGAGAAAATCGGCGGCGTCAGGCACCGGCTCGATCGGATCGAACTCCTCCGGCCTCAGCCCGTTGCGCACGACATGGGAAGGGCAACGCGGCGTGCCGACCTTTCTGCGGTATGTCTCGGCCTCGTAGGCCGAAACGTGGATCAAAGCGTCAGTCGCCGGCTCGAGCGCGCGCTCGACCGCGAAGTAGATACGCCCCTCCACCGAGCCGGCTCCGTAGTGCAGGCTGCCGCCGTGCGGCGCGTAGAAAGCCGCGACGGGCCCAGCGCGGCGGCGGTGCAGGGCAGCGGCCAAGCGTCCGTAGACGCCGCCTTTGGCTCCATGCGCGTGCACGACGTCGGGGCGTACCTCTGCCATGCGATGCGCCACGCGGAGGGTGGCGGGGAGGTCGCCCGGGCCGATTGACCGTTTCATGGGAACGCGGGCGACGCCGAGCGACAGCTCCGCGTGCAGCGCGGCCAGCCGCTCTTCCTGCAGCGGGCCGGCGTCCTCGGAGTCGCAGATCAGCCCCACGGCATGGCCCGCTACCCGCTGCGCCGTCGCCAGATCGGCAACGTGGCGGAAGAGACCGCCCACCGGGCTGCGGAGGACGTGCAGGATGGAGAGCTCTTTACGCACCGTTCTCGCCTTCTCCGCAATTCTAGCGGAGCGTCCGCTAAGGGCACGTAAACGCGCGACGGGAAACGCCGCCCGGTTCTTCGTCGGGGAATCCGCCGCCGACCGATCTACCAGAACTCCAACACGCTGACGGCGTGGTCGATGCGACCGGCGCGGTCGAGCGCGCGATAGCAGCCGGCATGATAGAGCAGCGGCAGGCGGTCATCGGCATCCATGTAAAGGATATGCCCGATAAAGATCGTGTGGTCGCCGCATTCGTGCTGATCCGCCTTCTGCGCCGCCATGCGCGCGCAGGCGTCGCGCAGCAGCGGCGCGCCGGCGCGCTCCTCGAACTCCACCTCAAGGCGCGGATCCGGCTGGCCGGCGAAATGATTGCTCACCTCCTCATGCGCCTCCGCGAGGATGTTCACGCCGAACCGGTCCGCCGCGAGCATGTACGGATGCATGCGCGCCCGCCTGGCAACCGAGACGACCAGCAGTGGCGGCTCCAACGAGCCTGACATGAAGGCGTTCGCCGTCATGCCGCGCACTCCCGTTCCCTCTCGGGCGGTGATGACCGTCACCCCGGTTGCGAAACGGCTCATGACGCGCCGAAACAGGCGCGGATCGATCTGATGCGTAATGTTGTCCATGCGTCGGTGACTAGCTTCATTCATCGTCGGGCCGAAGGAAACGATAGCACAACGGGGCACTCATCCGACCTTTGCGGGTCCCATGCAACCGCGAAGACCAACATGTCTCTACCTTCCCGATTGTTATACCATAGAACAATATGGTATGGAGCCGTTCCGGCTCGATTGCGGGCAGAGGAGCACGATGAACCGGACTGCAGCGCGCGCAGCCGAGGCAGCCGTCCTTGACGTAGCCATCGACGGGCGGGTGGCGCATCTGACGATGCAACGGCCGGACAAGCGCAATGCGCTCAACGACGCGCTGATCGCCGCCTTCGAGGCCTTCTTCACCAACCCCCCGAAAAACGTGCGCGCGGTCGTCATCGCCGGGACCGGCGGCCACTTCTCGGCCGGGCTTGACTTGTCGGAACACGTCTCGCGCCCGGCTATCGAGGTGATGCACCACTCGCGGAACTGGCATCGCGTGATGGACTTGGTCCAGCTCAGCGGCGTTCCCGTCGTCTCGGTGCTGGAGGGAGCTGTCATGGGCGGCGGCCTGGAGCTTGCCGTCTCAACGCATGTGCGCGTCGCCGATGCGTCGGCGATCTTCCAGCTGCCGGAGGGGCGGCGCGGCATCTTCGTCGGCGGCGGCGGCTCTGTGCGCATCGCGCGGATCATCGGAAGCGGACGCATGGTGGAGATGATGCTGACCGGCCGCAGGTACTCCGCCGAGGAAGGGCTCGCTTTGGGGCTCGCTCACTACCTGGTGGAGCCCGGCGAAGGCGTGGCGAAGGGGCGCGAACTCGCGGCGGCGATCGCCGAGAACGCGCCGTTCTCCAACTATCTGATGACCCAGGCGCTGACGCGCATCGAGGACATGGCAAAGGCCGACGGCCTGTTCACCGAAAGTCTCGCCGCCGCGCTGAGCCAGACAAGCGAAGATGCAGAGGAGGGCCTGCGCGCCTTCTTGGAAAAGCGGACGCCGAGGTTCCGATAGGCCTTGGCGCCGACGAAGAAGCAAGAGCGGCTGAAGCCGCCGCACACCGAGTAGCACGTCGCGGCAACGTGGATGCCGCAAAGGAGGAACGACATGAGCCTGACCAGCAGAAAACTGACCCGCCGCAGCGCCTTGGCAATGATCGGCGGCGCGCTAGCCGCGCCCGCTCTCGTCACGCGCGGACGCGCCGAAGCAACACTCAAGCTGCATCACATGCTGCCGCCCGTCGCGCCGATGCACAAAGCGGTGTTCGAGCCCTGGGTGCAGACGATCTCCGAGCAGACGGACGGCGCGCTCGACATCCAGATTTACCCGGCCATGCAGCTTGGCGGCGGGCCGCCGCAGCTCGCCGACCAGGCGCGCGACGGCATCGCCGACATCACCTGGACGCTCTCGGTCTATACGCCCGGGCGCTTCCCTGTGCACGAGACGTTCGGCCTGCCCTTCCTGAACACGACAGCGGAGGCCACGTCCGTGGCGCTGTGGAAGTTCATGCAGGAGAACGGGCAGCAAGAGTATGAGGGCATGCAGCCGCTGGCCTTCCACGTCCACGCCCCCGGAAAATTCCACATGCGCGAGAAGCCCATCGAGTCGAAGGCCGACCTCGCCGGCCTGCGCATCCGCGCGCCCAACCAAGCGGTCGGGGACGCGCTGCAGATCTTGGGCGCGGAGCCGGTGTTCTTCCCGGTGACGGAGATGGCCCAGGGGCTCGCCAGCGGCATCATCGACGGGACGCTGCTGCCTTATGAGGTAGTGCCGGTGTTCAAGCTGCACGAGCTCACCAGCGTGCACTGCACGGCCGCGTCAACGGGGCGAGGGCTTTACGGCAATTCCTTCGGCGTAGTGATGAACCAGGCCGCCTACGAGGGCCTGTCGGACGATCTGCGCCAGGTGCTTGACGACAATTCCGGCGAAGAATTCTCGCGCAAGATCGGCGCGAACTTCGACACGTTCGAGAATGTCGGGCTCAAGCTCTGCCAGGATCGCGGCAACCAGTTCGTGGAGATCCCGGCCGAGGAGATCGCCACTTGGCAGGAGGCGTCGCAGCCAGTGATCGATGCTTGGGTGCAGATGCTGAACGACAAAGGCCATGACGGCGCCATGCTGCTGCAACGCGCCAACGAGCTGATCGACGCCGAAAGCGCGTAGATGAGGACGGCCGAGCCGGCCGACGCGACCGGCCGGCTCCTGGAGCAGGTCTGCTGGTGGGCGGCGGCGCTCGGCGGCTGCGCCGTCGTCGCCGTCGCGCTCACCGTCACCCTCTCGGTGACGATGCGCGCGCTGACCGGCAGCGGCATTCGCGGCGACTTCGAGGTCGTGCAACTCGGCTCGGCAGTCGCCGCCTTCCTCTTCCTGCCGATCTGCCAGCTGAAGCGTCGGCACGTGCGCGTCGACCTGTTCAGCAACTGGCTGCCGCACCGGCTGCGACGTGGGCTGGATCGGGGCTGGGAGATCGTCTTCGCGCTCGCCTGGCTGGCGATCGCCTGGCGGCTCTATGACGGCGCCGTCCAGCAATACGACTACGGCGACCGCACGATGCTGCTCCGCTGGCCGCTGTGGATGGTCTACCTACCGGCGCTCCTCGGCACCGGCCTGTCGATCGTCGCGGCGCTGCACATTGCCTGGGCATTGCCGTCGGCCGAGGGGACGAATGAGCCCGCTTGAGATCTGCGGCGTCATGATCGCCGTGCTCCTCGCGCTGATCGCGCTCAGGATGCCGATCGCGCTGGCAATGGGGCTCGTCGGCGCAGGCGGCTACGCCGCGCTCGCCGGCTTCCCGCCGCTTGCCGCCTATCTGAAGACCGCAATCGTCGACAAGTTCATGACCTACGACCTCGCCGTCGTGCCGCTCTTCATCCTCATGGGGCAGATCGCCACCAAGACCGGCATGAGCCGGGCGATCTTCGCCGCGTCAAACGCCTGGCTCGGGCATTTTCGCGGCGGGCTCGCCATGGCATCGGTGGCCGGCTGCGCGGCGTTCGGATCCATCTGCGGGTCGTCGATCGCGACCGCCTCGACCATGGCGCAGGTAGCGCTGCCGGAGATGCGCCGGCACGGCTATTCCGGCGCTCTCAGCGCCGGGTCGCTCGCCCCCCGCGGCACGCTCGGCATCCTTATTCCACCCTCCATAGTCCTGATCATCTATGCGCTGCTGACCGAGCAGAACATCGTTAAGCTGTTCCTCGCCGCAACCGTGCCCGGGCTGCTGGCGGTTGTCGGCTTCTGCATCGCCATCGCCGTCACCGTGCGGCTCAACCCGGAAGCGGGGCCGGCCGGTGCGCGCCAGCCCTTCGGCGCGCGCATCCGATCGCTCGGCGGCGTCTGGCACATCGCCATCCTCTTCGCCGTAGTGCTCGGCGGCATCTATGGCGGCTTCTTCACGCCGACGGAGGGCGCGTCGGTCGGCGTCATCCTGGTGATCGCGGCCGGCCTCCTCATGCGCGCGCTGTCGGCCCGCGCCGTCATCGACAGCCTGATCGAGACAGCCGGCGTCACCGCAATGATCTTCGCCATCATCTTCGGGGCCGATCTCTTCAACGTGGCGCTGGCGCTGACCCGCGCGCCGATGCTGGCGGCGGTGTGGATTCAGGAGGCGGGAATCTCGCCCATGGCCGTGCTCCTCGTGATCGTCGCGTTTTATCTGGCGATGGGCTGCGTAATGGATTCGCTGTCGATGATCCTGCTCACCGTGCCGGTCTTCTTTCCCGCCTTCATGGCGCTCGACTTCAACATGGACCCAACCCATCAGGCGCTGTGGTTTGGGGTGATCTCCCTGATCGTGGTCGAGCTCGGCATGATCACGCCGCCGGTGGGCCTCAATCTCTTCGTCATCTCTTCGCTGGCGCCGGAGGTGCCGACGCGCGACGTTTTCCGGGGCGCCGTGCCATTCATTGCCGCGGAGGTCGTACGTATTGCCCTGATCCTGTCGGTGCCGGCGCTGACGTTCTGGCTGGTTGATCTGGTGACGCGGTGATTAAGACGGGCGCGATCCGCGCTGAAGCGTTCGACCTCGAGGCAGCGCCCGAGGCGTGCGTCGAACTTGCGTCGCTAGAAGCGCGGATCGGCTACCTGGTGCGGCGCGTGCAACTCGCCATCTTTCAGGATTTCATCGCTAGCCTGGCGGAGCTGAATCTCAGACCGGCACAGTATTCGGCGCTCGTCGCCATCCGTGACAATCCCGGCAGAAAGCAGACAGAGATCGCGGCGGCACTTGCCATCAAGCGCGCCAACTTCGTGGCGCTGATGGACGAGCTGGAGGGGCGTGGCCTTGCCGACAGGCGCAAGGCGGAATCCGACCGCCGCTCGCACGCGCTCTACCTGACCGAGGCGGGCAACAGGGTGCTCCTCCGGGCCGACAGATTGGTTCAGGAGCATGAGCGGCGGCTTATCGGGCAACTCGGCGGCGAGGCGAAACGTGACCAGCTGAACGCGCTGCTGAGGCGGCTGACGACCGCATAGCCGAACCGCCACGGTTGAGCCTGCCTCAACTAACGTTGATTTCGCCGTGTGAAGGCCTGACCGGTAAACATGCTACTCATGCACAGGCGATATCCTCCTTTGCGCTTTATTTTGCCTCTTCTCGGAGCGTTCGCGGCAGCGCTGGTGAGCTTGGGAAACGTTGCCCATTCCCAACAGGTTGTGCACCGCGTCTGGGTGGAGGAATGGCCGAAGACGGATTTCCAGAAGTCGTCTGTCTCATTCTCGGAGATCCGCTCCGGCGGCCCGTCGAAGGACGGCATCCCGGCCATCGACCACCCGCGTTTTGAGACGCTGAGCGACGGCCGCGCCAAGGAGTGGGCGAGGCAGCTGTCGCCGAACGAAGCCGTGGTGGCGCTGACCTTGAACGGCGACGCGCGCGCCTACCCGCTGCGCATCTTGATATGGCACGAGATCGTCAACGACGAAGTCGGTGGCGTTCCCGTCGCTGTCACCTACTGCCCGCTGTGCAACTCCGCTCTCGCCTTCGAAAGGACGCTCGAAGACCGGGTGCTCGACTTCGGCACGACCGGCACGCTGCGGCATTCCGATCTCATCATGTACGATCGGCAGACGGAAAGCTGGTGGCAGCAGTTCACCGGAGAGGCGATCGTCGGCGCGCTGACCGGTTCGGAACTCAAGCTCGTACCATCGGCACTCCGTTCGTTCGAACAGTTCGCCGCGGAGCACCCGGAGGGTCGGGTCCTTATCCCGGAGAATCCCGATGCGCGGCCCTACGGGCGAAATCCTTATGTCGAATATGACGCGCCGGGTAAGAGGCCGTTTCTCTATGCCGGCGAGCTGCCTCCGGACATCGACCCGATGGAGCGTGTCGTCGCTGTCGAGACGCGCCAGGATTGGCACGAGGCCTGGTTGCTGACGCTGGTCCGCGAGCAAGAGGAGATTCGCCACGGCGATCTGGTGATACGTTGGCAGTCCGGTCAGGCATCCGCTCTGGATGTGGAGGAAGTCGCTGGCGGTCGCGACGTCGGCACCGTCACCGTGCTCCGCGAAACAGAGGGCGGGGGCTGGGAGCCGGTCGTATTCGACACGCCATTCGCGTTCGCCTTCTACGCGTTCTACCCGGAGAGCCCGATCCACAGCGAGCTGCGGTGACCACGTGCGCCCTTCAGAATCCGAAAGGTTGAATACATGCCTTTCCTGCCCTCCCTCCCGAAAGCCGCAAGCCTCCTGAACCTCTTCAAGGCGTTCCCGGAGACGAGCAAGCCGCTGATCGAGTTCCACGAAGTGCTTATGCGTGGACCCTCGCCGTTCTCGGAGGCGGAGCGCGAACTGATTGCCGCCTATGTCTCTGGCCTGAACGAGTGTCGGTACTGCCACGGCGTTCACGCAGCGACAGCGGAGCTTCTTGGCGTGTCCCGACAGGCGATCGACTCGGCGATCGATGACCTCGATGTAGCCGCGATCTCCGAAAGAATGAAACCGATCCTGCGCTATGCCAAGAGACTGACGCAACAGGCGAACAGCGTCGAACAAGCCGATGCCGACGCGATATTCGAGGCCGGTTGGGACGAGACCGCGCTTTACCACACAGTAGCAGTGACGGCGCTCTTCAACTTCATGAACCGGCTGGTGGAGGGGACCGGCATCGAACTGAATCCGGCCTACGTCAAGCCGGCGTCGGAGCGGCTCGCCGGAAAGGGCTACCTGCCGCTCATCGAGATGATGCTGCGGTAAAGCTCACGGGCGGCAGAAGCCGGGCACAACGATCACACGGCGTTCACCAGAAATCCTGCTGGCGGGGAGCGCCGTAGTGCTCAATCCAAGCGATCTCCTTCTTTCCGAGCAGCGCTACCGCGGCGGCATGCGGAGCGCGCCGTCAAGCCGAACCACCTCGCCGTTGAGATAAGGATTGCCGAGCATGGCGAGCACCAGATCAGCGAACTCCTTCGGGTCGCCAAGCCGAGCGGGGAACGGGATCGACTTCCCCAGGGTCTCCTGCACCTCGGCGGGAAGCTGGCCGAGCAGCGGAGTCTGGAAGAGTCCAGGCGCGATCGCGAGGACGCGGATACCGAAGCGCGCGAGCGCGCGCGCGGCCGGGACCGGAAGCCAGGCGCTGCCGCCGTTCGTCGCGGAAAAGGCCGCCGGCCCGATCAGGGCCACGCAAGCGG
>CAZARE010000222.1:0-5214 GCA_964487455.1 uncultured Propylenella sp. | reverse complement strand
CTGCGCGCGGATCGCGCCCGCATCCAAGTCGGACGTGTCTCGCATTTCGGCCTCCTCGAGATGTCGCGCCAGCGCATCCGTACCGGCGTGCTGGAGAGCTCGACGGTGCCCTGCCCGCATTGCCGCGGCACCGGCCAGGTGCGGTCCGTCTCCTCGCTATCGCTGCAGATTCTGCGGGCTCTGGAGGAGCAGCTCCTCAAGCACAGCGCGCACCACCTCATGGTCCGCAGCCGTCCGGAGGTCGCCCTCTACGTGCTCAACCAGAAGCGCCGCCACCTCGCGGAGCTTGAGAGCAGATTTGGCGTGACGATCACGGTGAGCGACGAGGCGCCGGAGAACGGCGCCGGATTCCTTGTGGAGCGCGGCGCCGTGGTGGAGGACCGTCCCGAGCGGAGCGGCGCCATCGCGATGGCGGAGGCGCCCGAAGTGGAAGAGGCCGCTGCCGTCGAGGAGGAGCCCGAGGCGAAAGCCTCCGGGGAAGGCCGCGAACGGCGCCGGCGCCGGCGCCGCAAGCGCGGCAACGGCGAGGACCGGGCCGGCCCCCGCCATGCCGAGGCCGAAGGCGCCGAGGTCCAACCGGACGAAGAGGAAGGCCAGGTGCCCGACGAGGTCGGGGCGGCGGAAGCCGCTGGCGAGGCGCGCGACAGCGAGGAAGGTCAGCGCAAGCGTCGGCGTGGACGTCGGGGCGGTAAGCGTCGCGGTCGCGGGCGCGAAGGCGGCGATACCGAGAGCGCGGCGGATGAAAACGGCGACGCGGCATACGGCGCGGAATCGGACGAGACATCCTCCGCCGTCGACAGCGCACCGGCGTCGCCCGCCGAGAATGCGGAGATCGAAGCGGCGGCGCGGGAAGACAATGACCGTGCCCCGGGGATGCACACCGAGATGCAGGCTGGAAACGGCGAGGACGTCGCGGCGGCTGCTGCTGCAGAGGCCGTCGATGAGCCCGTCGCGGGAGAGCCGGAGCAGGGCGAGGAAATGCCGGAGCCCGAGGCCGGGCACGAGCCGCAAGTCGCCGATGAGCGGCAGACCGTTCAGCCTGAGGAGGACGACCGTCCGAAGCGCAGCGGCTGGTGGAGCCGTCGCTCCTCGTTCTTCTAGGATCCACCGGACCCAAACCAGTCGGACCCGCTCTTCATCGATCTCCAATCCGCGAGCGAGTGCTAGGCATCCTCGCGGATCATCGCGGATGCTTTTTCGGCGATCATGATGGTCGGTGAGTTGGTGTTGCCCGACGTGATGCGCGGCATCACCGAGGCGTCGACCACGCGTAGGCCTTGAAGGCCCCACACGCGCAGCCGCTCGTCGACGACCGCCATCGCGTCGCTATCGATGCCCATCTTCGCTGTGCCGACGGGATGGAAGATCGTCGTGCCGAGGTCGCCTGCGGCGGCAAGCAGCTCCTCGTCTGAGGTCGCCTGCGCACCGGGCCTGTGTTCCTGCGGCCGGAAGCGGCTAAGCGCCGGCTGCTCCATGATGTGGCGGACCTTTCGGAGCGAGGCGACCGCGACGCGCCGGTCCTCTTCGGTCGCTAGGTAGTTCGGCCGGATCGACGGTCCGCGCCCGCCGTTCTTCCGCACCAGGTGAATGCTGCCGCGGCTTGTCGGGCGGAGATTGCACACGCTCGCGGTGATGGCGGGAAACGGGTGCAGGCCCTCGCCCCATTTGTCGAGCGACAGCGGCTGGAAGTGGAACTCCAGATTCGCGGTTTGATATTCCGGCGACGAGCGCGTGAACGCGCCCAGTTGCGAGGGCGCCATCGTCAGCGGCCCGCGCCGGCGGCAGGCGTAGTCGACGGCCATCAGGCAGCGACGGATGAGCCGTCCGTATTGCTCGTTCAGCGTCGGCACGCCGCTCACCTTGTAGACCGGCCGGATCTGCAGATGGTCCTGCAGGTTCTCGCCGACGCCGGGAAGGTGATGCACGATCGGCAAGCCGAGCTCGCGCAGTCGGGCCCCGTCGCCGACGCCCGACGCTTCCAGCAGCATCGGCGAGCAGACCGACCCGGCTGACAGCACCACCTCCCCTCTTGCCTCCGCGATCTGCCTCTCGCCGCCCTTGGAGAACGCCACGCCGGTGGCGCGCGTGCCGTCGAACAGAATACCTTCGGCGAGGACGCCGGACTCCACCCTGAGGTTCGGCCGGCCGCGCGCCGGCCTCAGGAAGCCGCGCGCCGCGCTCCATCGGCGGCCGTTCTTCTGGTTCACCTGGAAATAGGACGAGCCTTCGTTATCGCCGGCATTGAAGTCATCGATCTTGGGGATGCCGGCCGCCTCGGCGGCGTCGCGGATGCGGTCGAGGATCTCCCAGCGCATGCGCGGATACTCGACCCGCCATTCGCCGCCCGATCGATGACTGGCGTTCGGCGGCGCGACGTGGTCCTCGTGCTTCATGAAGCAGGGAAGCACGTCCTCCCACCCCCAGCCGGTCAGCCCGAGCTGG
Source organism: uncultured Propylenella sp. (assembly GCA_964487455.1). Taxonomy (GTDB): domain Bacteria; phylum Pseudomonadota; class Alphaproteobacteria; order Rhizobiales; family Afifellaceae; genus DASWJZ01. Next base: position 2,772 of record CAZARE010000222.1, on the reverse strand, counting down.
CGCCAGCTGTCATAGTCGGCGGCCTGTCCGCGCATGTAGATCATCGCGTTGATGGCCGATGAGCCGCCCAGCACCTTGCCGCGCGGATAGGCGAGCGTGCGTCCGTTCAGCCCTGGCTCCGCCTCCGTTTCGAACATCCAGTCCGAGCGCGGATTGCCGATGGCGAAGAGATAGCCGACCGGGATGTGGAACCAGATCCAGTTGTCGACGCCGCCGGCTTCCAGCAGCAGAACGGTGCGCCGGCTGTCGGCCGACAGCCGATTGGCGAGCACGCAGCCGGCCGAGCCGGCGCCGACGACGATGTAGTCGAAGCTCCCGATCGACGCGGTTTCGCTCACAGCCCCTCCCGGCCAGCCGGCACTGTCGTGAAGCCTTTGCGCCAAGGTGCCCGCATCCGGCGCGGGCCTCAAGCCGTGCCGGCGCCTACGGGAAAAGCGGCAGCTGCAAAAGCCCCGTCGTCTCCTCCAGGCCGAAGGCGACGTTCATGTTCTGCAACGCCTGGCCGGCCGAGCCCTTCACCAGATTGTCGAGCACCGAGATGACGATGGCGCGGCCCTCGATGCGGTCGGAAAACACGCCGATCTGCACGTAGTTGGAGCCGCGCACGTTCTGCGTCTGCGGGAGCACGCCGGCGGGCGCGACATGCACGAAGACCTCGTCGCGGTATGTCTTTGCGAGATGCGCACGGAGATCGTCGGCGCTGGCGCCCTTCAGCCTGACATAGGACGTGCACAGCTCGCCGCGGCTCATCGGGATGAGATGCGGCGTGAAGTTGATCGTCACCGGGGCGCCGACCGCCGCGCCGATTTCCTGCTCGATCTCGGGCGCATGCCGGTGCTTCGCCACGGAATAGGGTGACAACCCCTCCCCCGCTTCCGAGAAAAGCGTGCTCTGCTTCAGACCGCGCCCCGCGCCGGTCACGCCCGACTTCGCGTCGACAACGATATCGTTTGCGTCGATCAGCCCGGCCTTGGCGATCGGAACCAGCGCGAGGAGCGCTGCCGTCGGGTAGCACCCCGGACAGGCGATGAGCCGCGCCGACCTGATCTCCTCACGATAGATCTCAGTCAGTCCGTAAACGGCCTCGCTTTGCAGCTGCGGCGCGCGGTGGAGGTGTCCGTACCAGGCGGCGTAGGCATCCATGTCGCGAAAGCGGAAGTCCGCCGACATGTCGAGGACCTTGATCTTAGGGTTGGCGGTCAGCACCGCCGCGATGATCTCCTGCGTGGTGCCGTGCGGCAGGCCGCAGAACACGGCGTCGAGCCCGCTCCAATCCACCTTCTCCCATTCGACCAGGGTCGGCAGGTTGAGCATGAAGAAATGCGGGAAGACCTCTTCCATGGCCTTGCCGGCGTGAGTGTTGGCGGTGAGGGCTGCGATCTCCACGTCCGGATGCCGCGCGGCAAGCCGCACGAGGTCGGCGCCGGTATAGCCGGACGCGCCGAGAACGCCGATCCTGATCCTGGCCATGTCCTGGCTCCGCCGGGGAAACGCGCTGCGGTCTAGCGGCTTAGCCAGTCAACGTAAATCCAGGTCGGCGCGGCTGGCTTGCGGCACGGATCATGTGATGGCATGATGGCGCCATCATGAATGCACGCACGCAAATCACCATGGATCCCGAAACGCAGCGGCGGGCGAAAGCCAAGGCCGCCGAGCTCGGCATCTCCTTCGCCGAATACGTGCGCCGGCTGGTCGCCAGCGATCTCGGCGAGCCGAAGGCGAAGTTCGACATCACGCAGATGTTCGACTTGGTGAAAGACGGGCCACGCACGGACATTGCCCGCGACAAGGACAAGCTGATTGGCGACGCGGTGTGGGAAGACTATCTTCGGTCGACCGGGCGGAAGCCGCGTCGACGGCAGACCAAGGCCGCAACTGGTGACCGTTGACGGTATTCGTCGACTCCTCGGTTTGGTTTGCTTCGATCGTCGCGCGCGATCAGGAAAACGAGCGGGCGAAGGCGGTTCTCAGGGAAGCGCGTGAGCGCCTGACAACCGACCACGTCGTGGTCGAGACGTGGCTCCTCCTGAACAGCCGTCATCGGCGCGATGCTGCTGAGCAGTTTTGGGACGTCATTCGTCGTGGCGCCGCGGACATTGAGCTTGTCACCCTGGCCGATCTCGATTCAGCCTGGTTAATAGGCGAAGCGTTCCCCGACCAGGACTTCTCCATCGTCGACCGCACGAGCTTTGCGGTCATGGAGCGATTGGGCATCACACGCGCGGCAAGCTTCGACGCTCATTTCGCCGTCTACCGCTACGGTCGAAACAGGGACCGCGCCTTTCAAATCGTGCGTTGAGCATAAACCGAGGTCAGCTCAGCCCCATCCCCGTCTCGCGCTGGAACAAGATGAGGTCGAGCGAAGGCGCCGCTTCGCGGCCGCCGATTTCGCTCAGCAGGCAGTGCGCCTGTCCGCGGTGGTGCGTTTGGTGATTGAAGAAATGCGCCAGCGCCGGCGCCAGCGGCTGCGTGATATCCGCCGGCTTCACGATGGTACGGTAACTGAACGTGCCGGCGAGCCGGTCGGCGTCGAGCGAATCCACCCAGGCGATGATCCGCGCATCCTCCCCTTCCCGCTCCGCCTTCAGCGTGGCGAGGTCGCCGCACGGCACCGCTTCGAGGTCCGCAAACGTCGGCCCCTTTCCGGTGAAGCGGCGCATCCAGATGCGGTCGCCGACGAGGATGTGGTTGAGCGTGCGATGCACCGAGCCGAAAAACGCTCCGCGTTCGGCCCGATAGTCCGCGTCGGAAAGGCCGGCCGCGGCATCGTAG
>CAZARE010000221.1:0-7689 GCA_964487455.1 uncultured Propylenella sp. | reverse complement strand
TCCATGGAGAAGGCGGCGAGCCTCAACCAGCACGTCATCGGCTACGGCGCGCTGGCGGAACGGGAGTGGAGCGAGCTCGGGCTCGCCGCGCCCGACATGAACGCCGCGCGTCGGTATCGCCTGACCCGCATTCGCGCCGAGCTTCAGAAGCGCGACCTCGGCGGCATCCTGCTCTACGATCCGCTGAACGTTCGCTACGCGACGGATTCCACCGACATGCAGCTTTGGTGCACGCACAACGCCGTGCGCTACGCGTTCGTCGCCGCCGAGGGACCCGTCATCCTCTTCGACTTCCACAACTGCGAGCACCTTTCGTGGCACCTCGACTGCGTCGACGAGATCCGCCACGGCACGGCCTGGTTCTACTACGAGGCGGGCGAGCATACGCGCGAACGCGCCGGCAGATGGGCGGCCGAGATCGCCGACGTGCTGAAGGGCTGCGGCGGCGCGCGTGCGCGCCTCGCCGTCGACAGCATCAATCCGCTCGGCGTTGAGGCGCTCGCCGCCGCGGGTATCGGCGTATTCGACGGCGAGGAGGTGATGGAGCACGCCCGCAAAGTGAAGTGCGCCGACGAGGTGAAGGCGATGCGCCGGGCGATCACCGCCTGCGAAGCCTCCATGCGGGTCATGGAGGAGGCGCTCCGTCCCGGCATGACGGAAAACGATCTGTGGGCGATCCTGCACGCGGAGAACATCCGCCGCGGCGGCGAGTGGATCGAGACGCGGCTCCTCTCCTCCGGTCCGCGGACCAATCCGTGGTTTCAGGAATGCTCCGCTCGCGTGATCGAGGATGGCGATCTCGTCGCCTTCGACACCGACCTGATCGGCACCTACGGCTATTGCTGCGACATCTCCCGCACCTGGCTCGCCGGCGATGCGCGGCCGACGAACGAGCAGCGGGCGCTCTACGCGATGGCAGAAGAGCAGCTTGAGGCAAACCTAGCGCACCTGGAGCCTGGAAAATCATTTCGCGAACTCTCGCACGCCGCGGCAAGCGTGCCGGAGGACTGGCTGCCCAATCGCTATTCCGTGCTCTTCCATGGCGTCGGGCTGTGCGACGAATATCCGGCTGTCCCCTATCCGGAGGATTGGGAGCGCTCAGGCTACGATGGGGTGCTGGAGCCCGGCATGGCCGTATGCGTGGAAAGCTATGTCGGGCGGCACGGCGGACGCGAGGGCGTGAAGCTGGAAGAGCAGGTGCTGATCACCGAGAGCGGCGTCGAGCGTCTGTCGTGCTATCCGCGCGATGCGCGGCTCGGCTCACGCTAGCCACCCGAGCCGGACCAGCGCCCTCAGGAGCCGCGGGGTTTCGCGATCACCGCCGCTCAACGACGCGACGCCCGCTCGGGCTGGCGGGAGCCTCGCCGGGCCGCCGCCCGCCGGCAGGATCAAAACATTCCGTTGTCGTTTGCGGGATTCTCGGGAATCTCCTGGATGACGTCCCAGTGCTCGACGACCTTGCCGTTCTCCAGCCGGAAGATATCCATGACTGCGCTCCCGCGGGCATCCGGGGTCGGCTTGGCGTGCCCATGCACGACCACGTAGTCGCCGTCGGCGAGCACCCGCTTGAACTCGATCCGGAAGTCCGGGAGCTCGCTCTTCATGAACTCGATATACGCCTTGAGGCCCTCGGGCCCATCCGCGGCAAGCGGATTGTGCTGGATGTACGTGGACCCGAAATGAACCTTGGCGGCTTCGAAGTCCTTTTGGTTGATGGCCTTGTCGTAGAAGTCGATGACAACTTCCTTGTTGGCCTCTTCGTCGGCGCGTGCCGGCGCCGAGACGGCGAGCGCGATGGCTATCGCCGAGACCGCAAGCAATGGCTTGATCATGGGGCTCCTCCCAAGAAGTCGCCCGGCTTGCGACCGTTGCTGGCCGGCGGACGGGCGAGCGCGGTCACGTTAGGAGAATTCCGCGGGAAAGGTAAGGCAGTGCCGGCAGGTCGGTGCCTCCCCTCGAGCAGGAAGCCGAGCAGTGCTCAGCGCCTAAGCTCCGCCAGCGGTTGGTAGTCGGCCGACCTCAACATCGCCACGCCGTCGATCCGAAGCGCCTCTCGGGCAGCGGCGGTCTCCTCATCCAGGAGCGCGCCGGAAAGTGCGTTGCGCAAGCAGTCGAGCTCAGCCGGGCTACGCGCGAGGCAGGTGACAAAGGGGGGCGCCGGACGGAGCGGCGTCTGCGCGATAACCTGAAGGCGGGAGACCGAGACCGCCTCGAACCGCTGGGCAAGCTCCCAGCACACAGCATCGATCGCCGCCAGATCGGCGCGACCCTCGGCGACGGCGCGGATCGACGCGCGGTGGCCGCCGGTCCCGATCCATTCTACGTCGTCGGGCTCAAGGCCCTCCTGCTGCATGGCCACAACGAGGGCGACTTGGCCTGACAGGCTGTCGGGGAGATTGACGGCGAAGCGGCGGCCGGTGAAATCGGCAAGCGTCCTCCCCTGCTCCTCCTTTCTCGTCACGATGTGGCTGGAGTAACAGGGCCCCTCGCAGCCTTCCACGCGGTAGACCGGCGTGGCGACGAGGCGCACCGAGTCGCGGAAGCCTGTCGCGGCGGGAAACCCGCAGATTTGCGAAAGCACCAACCCGGGGTGACGCCAGACCGCCGCGGCGTCGCGCGAGCGCTCAAGCGCAGCCGGCGCTTCGATCCCCTCCGCGTTCAGCCGCTCCGCGATGGCGCCCCAGAGCGCGTCGTGCGCCCAGGCGATTTCCGGCCAGTCGTACATTGGAAGCGCTGCGACGGGGGAAGGCGTGCGGACCGCGGCGGACGGCACGCCGGTTCAGCCTTGTCTGAGATAGGGATGCGGGACAGGAGCCTTCGGCCGGAACAGGTAACGCCAGATCACCTCGCCGTATCCCGAGAAACGATACCCTTCGTTTGCGGCAAGGTAGTCCTCCCGGTGCGCCCGATAAAGAGCCGGGAGCCGGTACCAGGGAACGCGCGGATTTTCGTGGTGCACGAAATGCAGGTTGTTGTTGAGGAACAGCAAGGCGAAGAACGGCGAGGCTTCGACAATCGCTGTGCGCGCGCCCTCGCTCTCATGCGCCTGATGCTCCGCAAAGGTGCGCAGGTTGAGGAGCGAGATACCGAGATAGGCGGTCAGAAGATAGAGCCACAGCGGAATGCCGCAGATAACGGACGTCCAGGCAAGCACCAGCAGAAGCCCTGCGAGGTGGTGCGCCCAGCCGCGCACGACCTCGCGGTCGCCGGCGCGCATGAGCTGCATGTCGCGACCCACAAAGCCGACCGCCATGACCGCAGGGCCGATGGTGAAGCGGCCGAAGAAGGTGTTGTTGAAGGCAAGAAGTCGCTTCAGCAACGGCGGCAGCTCCCGCCAGTCGTTAAGGGCGTAGTAGAAGGACTCCGGATCGTCGTAGGGGTCGGTGAGCACTGAATTGTTGTGGTGCTGAAGGTGCACCGACTTGAAGCGGCGATACGGGAACAGCAGGCCGAGGGGGAGATACACCAGCGCCTCGTTCAGCTTCGCCGAGCGCGTCGGGTGGCCGTGCAATGCCTCATGCTGGAGAGAGCTGTGCAGCGTGACCAGCGGCGCCGCCGCAAGGACAAAAAGGAGCGGGCCGAGCGTGTCGTAATAGGCGGTGGCCAGTCCCCAAAGGACGTAGCATCCGACGGTCAGGCCGACAGTCGGCCACTCAACCTTGCGCAGTGAAAATCCCTTATTCCCCATGATTCCATGATGCCAGAGAGGGCGGCTGAAGCAACGTGAGAAGGCGCACCTTCTGTTGCATTTGAATTGCAAATCGCCCAAGCGATGTGCGATATTACCAAACGATGTCGAAACACAACGGATCACAATGGACAAGCGAGAGGTCGGGCCGCTTTTTCGCGAGCGCCTGAACATCCTCATACGGCGCGCGGACGTCACGCGCTCCGCATTCGCCCAGTCGATCGGGATCGACCGCTCGGCCCTCACCCAGCTGCTTTCGGGGCAGTCCACCCGGCTTCCCCGAGTCGACACCTTGCGGAGCATTTCGGAACGCTATTCCGTCAGCCTCGATTGGCTGCTCGGTCTCTCGCAGGATGAGACCCTCGCCGCCGAGATGAAGCCGGCGCTAGAGATCACCGAGGCGGTAGGCGCCGATCAAGACACGCTTCTAGAGCGCTGGCACAAGGAGGCGATCGGCTACAAGATCCGCTACGTCCCGGTTCAGATCCCCGACCTGCTTCGGACCTCTGCGGTGATCGCGCACGAATATTCCGGCGGCCACGCCCCCAGCCCCACCTGGCAGCTGCGCGACGCCGAGTTCCGGCTCGACTACAGCCGCCAGCCTGAGACCGACATGGAAGTGTGCATGCCGCAGCAGCGTCTCGAGCTGTTGGCTGAGGGACGCGGACACTGGCGCGGTCTCGGCAAGGATGCGCGCCGGGGCCAGCTGGAATACATGGTCGATCTCGTGGAGGAGCTCTACCCGAGCTTCCGCCTGTTCCTCTACGACCAGCGCGACAGGTTCTCGATTCCCTACACCGTGTTCGGGCCGCAGCGCGCGTCGATCTTTGTCGGCGAGTTCTATCTGGTGCTGAACACGACCGAGCACATCCGGGCGCTCACCCGGCACTTCGACAACCTGATCCGCAACGCCGTGGTCAGCGCCAACGAGAGCGCCGCCTATATCCGCACGCTCACGGTCGAGTAGCGGCGTCGAGCTGGGCTGCTAATTGGCGACGCTTCGAAGCTCGAACGAGCTGAAGCCAACGGCCAGATTGAGGCCTTCCTGCGCCTGCACGCTCACGGGCTGCAGCACGAACGTCTCGTCCGACCCGCCGATCAGCGCATTGGCGCCAACGCCGATTCCAGCGGTCGCCTCGGCCGATACGCCGGCATAGGTGCCTGCCAGAGCGCCGGGCGCATACGCTCGGTCCGTCGGCGCGAGCACGCCCCACTTGATGTAGGTCGCGCCGGTCACCCCGATGTCGAGCCCAAACTTCCTCACCACGCCGAAATAGGGTTCCGGCGCCCGGCCATCCGCCGGGTGGAAAGTGCAGGAAAGATCCTTGGCAGACCCGATGATGAAGCCGGCCCCGCCCTCCACGACGCAGTCGAGCAGGCCGATCTCCACACGCGACTGCGCGGATACCGGTGCCGCCAGGAAGGCCGCCAGCGCGGCCAGGGCGAGGGTCTTTCTCATTTCGTGCCTCCTATCGGCATTTCGCCAGCAACTCTCCCGGTCGAGGGCCGGTTCCGCCGGCCACGCCACCTCCCTACTTGACGCCGCATCGTAACGATATAAAGATATCTGCATATCTTTGAACAGAGATGCCGTAACCCGGCAAAGGCTGCTGCTCCCATGAGCCTCCTCCAGGATCTCCTCGCCACCAGCCGCGTGCTTCTCGCCGACGGCGCCACGGGCACCAACCTTTTCGCCGCGGGCCTCACCGCCGGCGACCCGCCGGAGCTGTGGAATTTCGATTATCCTGAGGCGACCACCTCATTGCTCCGCGGCTTCGTGGACGCGGGCGCCGACATCATTCTCACGAACAGCTTCGGCGCGAACCGCGACAGGCTGAAGCTGCACAAGGCCGAGGACCGTGTCTTCGAAGTGAACAAGCGCGCCGCCGAGCTCGCACGCGCCGTTGCCGAGGCGGCGGACCGGCCGGTCGTCGTCGCCGGCTCGATGGGCCCGACCGGCGAGCTGTTCGAGCCGCTGGGAGCCCTCACCCCGGAGGCCGCCGTCGAAGCGTTTGCCGAGCAGGCGAAGGGCCTGAAGGCGGGCGGAGCGGACGTATGCTGGATAGAAACGATGTCCGCCCGGGAAGAGATGCAGGCGGCCGCGCGCGGCGCCATCGCCGCCGGCATGCCCTACACCGTGACCGCGAGCTTCGATACCGCCGGCCGCACCATGATGGGGCTCACCCCGGCCGAACTGCCGGCGCTCTTTGCCGACCTTTCCGAGCAGCCCGTCGGGATCGGCGCCAATTGCGGCGTCGGCGCCCCCGACCTCCTCTATGCGCTGGTGCAAATGACCGAGGCGACCCCCGGCACGGCCATCATCGCCAAGTCCAATTGCGGAATTCCGCAGGTTCACGGCGAGCACGTGCACTATACCGGCACGCCGGAACTGATGGCTGAGTATGCGCGGCTGGCGATCGACGTCGGCGCGCGGATCGTCGGCGGCTGCTGCGGCACGACGGCGGCGCATCTCAAAGCGATGCGCCAAGCGATCGACGAACACGCGCCCCGCTCTAAACCAGACCGTCCGTCGATCGAGGCGCGCGTCGGGCCGCTGGTCAATCCGCCGTCGGAGCGCGGCGGACGCGAGCGGCGCGGACGCCGCGGCCGCCCCGAGGCGCGCGCAGGCTAGGCTATAGGACGCCGTGGACGCGCCGGGCTCATTTGGGCCGGCTTCAATCTCGCAAAGGAGCAGAAGGGAGCGGCACCATGCTCCCGTCCATCCGACGCTCGTGCTAGCGGTCGAATGAGCGCCAGGCGTCGTTCCAATCGTCGAGCACGCCGTGCTGGCGCAGCCATTCCCGTGTCGGCCGCGCAGCCTGCTTCCTGGCGGTATCGTACCGCTCCCTAATGCGCCGAGAGACTTCCTCGCGACTCGAGCCACTGTTGGCGGAGCGACCCCCCTGCCCGACGCCGAGGCGCGAGCAAAGCCCGGTCCAATATGCGACCACCGTCTCCCACATGTCGCTGTTGTCCTCGTTCGAAATCACAACCCTTGCCCCTAAGAAAATGCATCCCGGCCGCACCGGTTCCGAAAAAGACGGCATAAACAGAAGCTTGCCCTTGAGTTGGCTAATCGAGCCGCAAAAGAAATGGCATGTCGCGTCAGCCCGCCGCGCCGCCCGACCATCCCGGTTTTCGCAGGCCGCTCTCCGGCGGCTCACCCCGGCTAAAGGACACCTGCCATGGCCCCTGATCTAGCGAGCGTCGCCGCCGCGCCGAGCCTCGGGTTCGGCAGTCTCCGGGAAAGGCTCAAGGAGCGCACCGAGCACAGCCTCTCGGCAGAGGAGGCGGCGGGGCGCCGACTGGCCCTGCGGGGACGCAACGCGGCGCTCGTTGCCGTCGCCGTGCTCGTGGCGGTGGTCAATCCCTTTCCCGGCGCCCTCTACTACGAGAGCCTGCTGGGGCTTTTCCTGGTGCTCGGCTTCGCCCGCTACGCGCTCGAGGAGAGCGGCCTTTGGCGCAGCTGGCACGACTACGTGCTCATGACCCTCGATTTTTCGCTGCTCGCGTTCACCTTGCTCTACCCCAACCCGCTCGCGCCTTTCGAATACCCACCGCAGATGAGCCTGCGTTTCGGAAACTTCGTCTACTTCTACGTCCTTCTGGTGGGCCTGGCGTTCGGCTTCCAGGCGCGCAAGGTGCTCTGGGGCGGCCTCATCGGCGCGCTCGCCTGGCTCGCCGGAGCCGCTTGGCTCGTCACGCTTCCCGACACCGTCCTCTTTCCAGAAGAGGGCGGGACGTTCGCAGCGGAGATGGCGATGCTCGCGGCGCCAACCTTCGTCGACCTCGACGCGATCGCGCGCGACCTCGTGGTCTTCCTCATCATCGCCGGGTTGATGGCGTTGATCGTGGCGCGATCGCGACGCCTGGTCGAGCGGCAAGCGATGCTCGAGCGGCAACGCTCCAACCTCGCGCGCTACTTTCCGCCGACGACCGTCGACCGGCTGGCCAATCAGGACAAGGCGCTGGCCACGATCCGCGAACACGACGCAGCGGTT
>CAZARE010000220.1:0-4746 GCA_964487455.1 uncultured Propylenella sp. | reverse complement strand
GACATCCCTCATCGGAAACACCCTTTCAGTAGCGCGGCGGCACGAAGCGCGCTCCGATCACGACGGCAGATGCCGCAGCGTCGCGCCGGTGTAGAGCTGCCGGGGCCGGCCGATGCGCTGCTCGTCCTCGATCATCTCGTTCCATTGGGCGACCCAGCCCACGGTGCGGGCGACGGCGAACAGCACGGTCAGCATATTGTTGGGGAAGCCGAGCGCCCTCAGTGTGATCCCCGAGTAGAAGTCGACGTTGGGGTAGAGCTTGCGCTCGATGAAGTACTCGTCGGTGAGCGCTATGCGCTCAAGCTCCATGGCGACTTTCAGCAGCGGATCCTTGACGCCGAGCTCATTGAGAACCTCGCGGCAAGTCTGCTGCATGACCTTGGCACGCGGATCATAGCTCTTGTAGACGCGATGGCCGAAGCCGGAGAGCCGGAAGGGATCGTCCTTGTCCTTCGCCTTGGCGATATACTCGGGAACCCGATCGATGGTGCCGATCTCCGCAAACGTGTCCAGCGCCGCCTCGTTCGCACCGCCATGCGCCGGCCCCCACAGGCTGGCTATCCCAGCGGCGATACAGGCAAACGGATTTGCGCCGGACGACCCTGCGAGACGCACCGTCGACGTGGAGGCGTTCTGCTCATGATCGGCGTGCAGGATGAAGATCTTGTCCATCGCTCGCGCCAGCACCGGATTCACTTCGTACTCCTCGCACGGGACGGCGAAGCACATTTGCATGAAGTTCGACGCGTAATCCAAGTTGTTCCTGGGATAAACGAAGGGCTGGCCGATAGAATACTTGAAGGCCATCGCCGCGATCGTAGGCATCTTGGCGATTAGGCGGATCGACGCGACCATGCGCTGGTAGGGATCGCTGATGTCGGTGGAGTCGTGATAGAAAGCCGACATCGCCCCGACCACGCCGCACATGATCGCCATAGGATGCGCATCACGACGGAACCCCGTGAAAAAGCGGGACATCTGCTCGTGCACCATCGTATGGTGCGTGACGCGATAGTCGAAGTCCTCTTCCTGCTCCGGCGTAGGCAACTCGCCGTAGAGCAGCAGGTAGGCGACCTGCAGGAAGTCCTTTTGCTCGGCAAGCTCGTCGATCGGATAGCCGCGGTAGAGAAGCAGGCCCTCGTCGCCGTCGATATAGGTGATCGAGGATGCGCACGAACCGGTCGACGTGTAGCCCGGGTCGTAGGTGAAACGCCCCGTCTTCTGATAGAGCGTACTGATGTCGATCACCGACGGCCCCACGGTGCCGTCAAGGATATCGAAATCCCAGCGCTCATTGCCGATCGTGAGTGTTGCCCTTTTATTATCCATGTATGCCTCGATAGACCCTGACCCTTATATGTCCGGACAATCCGCCCGGCTCAATTCAACCGAAGCCGCGGCCGAGTCGGATAGCCTTGGCTGTCCGGGATATTCTCGGCTCCATACGGGGCACCGCCGAAGCGACGCGAAAGCCTAGCACGGTCAGAAGGTAGATATTGCACTGCACAATGACAAGCAATCACTCGCCATACGGGACCCAGATGTTTTTCACCTGGGTCGCGTGACGCAGGTACGCTCGCCCCTGACCCTCAGTGGGGTCCGACCATCGCACTGGCCGACCATGATTGACCCAGGTGGCCTTCAAGTTGCCGGTCGAGCGTGCCTCCGCGCGCGCGCTTCCCTCCTTGCTCCCGTAATACCAAAAGGCCGCGATGTCGTCGTGCTCGGCCATCGTCCTGGCGAGTTCCTCCCGATCGCCGGTGACAATGTTCACCACGCCGGGGGGCACGTCGCTCGTGTCGAGCACCTGATAGAGGTCGGTGGCGATGAGGGGATAGACCGGCGATGGCGTAACGATGACGCGATTGCCCATCGCGGCGGCCGGAGCCACCAGCGACACGAAGGCCAAGAGCGGCGCCTCGTCCGGGCAAGCGATGCCCATCACGCCCCACGGCTCGTTCATCGCCAGCGTGACATGGCGCGACTGCGTCGAATGCACCGCGCCATCGTACTTGTCGGCATGCGCCGCATAGAAGGTGATTCGGCGTACCGCGGCAGCGACTTCCCCCGCGGCTGCTTTCGCTCCCGCGCCAGTCAGCGCAGCGATGCGGTCGCTAAACTCTCGCGCCCGCGTCTCAAGGTTCTCAGCCAGGTAGAAAAGCACTTGCGCGCGATTGTGTCCGCTCACGCTTGACCAGCCGCCGGCTGCGTTCGCCGCCTCGACGGCGTTGCGGATATCCTTCCGGTTGCCGAGCCCAGCCTGGCCGACAGACACGCCGGAGGCGGAGAGGACCACATAAGAGTATCCCGAATCCGGCCTAACCTGCTTGCCGCCGATATAGAGCTTGGCTGTTCGGTCGAGGCGCGGAGTATCGCCGCGTGCGTCAGGAATGCTGAGCGCCGGCGCGGCGGAGAAGTCGGCGGGAGGTACCTTGACCGGCTTCCGCGCCGTCTTCTCCCAATCCGGCGCCAGGTACTCGTAGAGACCCTCGCGGCCGCCCTCGCGGCCGAACCCCGACTCGCGATAGCCTCCGAAGCCGGAAGCCGCGTCGAAAAGATTGGTCGAGTTGATCCAGACGACGCCCGCCTTCACCCGCGCCGCCGCGTCAAGCGTGACGTTGATCGATTCGGACCAGATCGAGGCGGCAAGCCCATAGCGGGAATTATTCGCCAGCTGCAGCGCCTCGTCCTGCGTCCGGAAGGTCATGGAAATGAGGACCGGTCCGAATATCTCCTCCTGCGCCAAGACGGAAGCCGGGGCGACTCCGGTGATGAGAGTGGGCGGAAAGAAGAAGCCGCTCTCCGGCATCCTACAGTCCGGTTGGAAGCAGGCATTTCCTTCCGCCCTTCCCTGCTCCACGAGCTTGCGGATGCGGTCGAGTTGCACACCGGCGACGATAGCGCCAATGTCCGTCGACTTGTCCAGCGGGTCGCCGACGCGGAGCGTCGCCATGCGTGCCTTGAGCTTCGCGTGCATCTTCTCGGCCACGGCCTCTTGCACAATGAGCCGGGAACCGGCGCAGCAGACCTGGCCTTGATTGAACCAGATCGCGTCGACGACGCCCTCCACCGCGCTGTCGAGATCAGCGTCGTCGAAGACGAGAAAGGGCGACTTGCCGCCGAGTTCCAGCGACAGTTTCTTGCCGGAGCCCGCGGATGCCTCGCGGATGATACGGCCGACCTCGGTGGACCCGGTGAAGGCGATCTTGTCCACATCCCCGTGCTCGACGATGAGTGCGCCGGTCGCGCCATCGCCGGTGACGATGTTGACGACGCCGGCTGGGAGTCCCGCCTCCACGCATACCTCCGCAAACGCGAGCGCGGTGAGCGGCGTGAACTCCGCCGGCTTCAAAACGACGGTGTTCCCCGCCGCGAGCGCCGGCGCGATCTTCCAGGCGAGCATCAAGAGCGGGAAGTTCCATGGGATGATCTGGCCGCAGACGCCGACCGGGCCGTAGCCGGGAAACTCGCTGGCGATCAGCTCGGCCCAGCCGGCGTGATGATAGAAATGGCGGGCGACCAGGGGGATGTCGATATCTCGGCTCTCGCGGATCGGCTTGCCGTTGTCCATCGTCTCCAGCACGGCAAAGAAACGGGAGCGCTTTTGCAGGAGACGCGCAATCGCGTAGAGATAGCGGGCGCGGGAATCGCCGGGAAGCTTCGACCAGGACCGGAATGCTTTCTCCGCCGCGGCCACCGCTTTGTCGACATCCTGTTTGGTGCCCTGCGCGCACTCCGCCAGGAGGCTGCCGCGTGCCGGATTGACGACGTGGAAATAGCCGCCTTCGGCAGGCGCGACGAACTTGCCGTTGATGAAATGCTGGAAGCGGCCCTGGTGCTTCTCCAGCCAAGCGACGACCCGATCGCTCGCCTCCGGCGCGACGCCGTAATCCATGGTGCGGAGAATCTCGGTGACGGCTGTCATTTCATTTCTCTCAAGGTTCCTTCAGCGTTTCGCGATGACCCCCTCCGGCCGAGCGCAGGGTCGCTCATCGGCCTCCGACGCCGCCTCAAGCCATCGCGTGGCGGTTGGCGGCGGAGTAGCGGCCGGTGACGAAATGCTCGACCTGCCGTTCGATGTCGCCAAGCAGCGAGCTGGCGCCGATGCGGAAGAGATTGGGCTCAAGCCAGTCGTTGCCGAGCTCCTCCTTCATGAGAACCTGCCAGGCGAGCGCATCCTTGGCTATCTTCAGGCCGCCGGCCGGCTTAAAGCCAACCTTGGCGCCGGTTTCTTCCAGATAGTCGCGGATGGTCCGCACCATGACGAGGCTGACCGGCAGCGTGGCGTTCACTTCTTCCTTGCCGGTCGAGGTCTTGATGAAATCGGCACCGGCCATCATCGCCACCTTCGAGGCGCGGCCGACGTTGCGGAGCGTCCTCAGGTCGCCTGTCGCGAGGATAGCCTTGAGATGCGCTTCGCCGCAGGCCTCCCGCATGGCTCGGATCTCGTCGTAGAGAGCATGCCAGTTCTGATCGAGCACGTGCTGGCGGGTGATGACGATGTCGATCTCGCGCGCGCCTTCGCCGACCGCATAGCGAATCTCCTCAAGCCGGAGCGGCAGCGGCATGAGGCCGGCCGGAAAGCCGGTGGCAACCGAGGCGACGGGGACATCGGAGCCTTCCAGCGCCTTCACCGCAATCGGCACCATTGTAGGATAGACGCAGACGGCGCCGACGGTCGGCGTATGCTCCAAGCCGAGCGCCTCCACCAGATCGCCCCTCAGCGGATTCTTCGCCTTTGCGCAG
>CAZARE010000219.1:0-11018 GCA_964487455.1 uncultured Propylenella sp. | reverse complement strand
GTCGTTACTCCTCGCAGCACGATGCTGCACAAGTAAACGCGGGGTGGTTATTTGCGTTGCAAGAATTGCCTGATTTAATGCTTGCAAGGCAAAGAGAAATTCGCAAGCCGGCGAAGCGGCCGACTTGCGAGGACTTGAACCACCGCGCCGGCGCCGTCGCGACCCTGCGCTTCGCCCCGTGACGTTCGCGCGCGCGGGGTATAGACGGAAGCGATGACGGTCCACACAAGCCTCACGACTGCGCCATGCATGCCCGCGCCGGACGGGTTCATCATGCATCGGCGCGAGCCGGCGCCGGAACTGGCCGGGCTGGTCCAGGGCATTTACGGCTATCGGGAGACGACGACCGGGTCATTTCGCCAGATCGAGACGGCGTCGCTCGTCGTGCCGCTGATTGTGAGCTTCGGCGAACCCTGGGAGATCGCGCTCGGCCGCGCGCCCCGGCCGGACGACCGCATCGCAAGCTTCATCGCCGGGCTCCATGGCGGCCCCGTCGTCATCCACTCGTTCGGCGCCGCGCATTGCCTGCAGATAAACTTCACCCCGCTCGGCGCCTTCCGCTTCTTCGGCTTTCCGATGCACGAGATCGCTGACCGGATGGTTCGGATCGAGGACTTGCCGGGATGCGCCTTCTCCGACTTCGTCGACTGCCTTGCCGACACGTCCGACTGGGACCGCCGCATCGACCTCGCGGAGGCTTTCGTTCTTGAGCGCCTGCGGGCCGGTGCGGGGCCATCCAACCCCGTGGCCTGGGCCTACTTGCGCATTCTCGAGTCCGGCGGCCGGGCGCGCATAGATTCCTTGGCGAGGACGATCGGCTGGAGCCGCAAGCACCTCGCCGCCCGCTTCCGGGTCGAGATCGGGCTCGCGCCGAAGGCCGTGGCGCGGATCGCCCGCTTCAATCGCGCGCTCGGCCTGGCGCGCGACCACCAGACGGGCTGGGCCGACGTTGCGGCCGCCTGCGGCTATGCCGACCAGGCCCACCTCGTGCGCGAGTTCCGCGACCTCGCCGGGGTTACCCCGGTTGCATGGCAAGGCTGGCCCGGCTGGAGCGGCGGGTAACTTTCCTTCAAGACCTGCGGCCCGGCCTCGGCGATGATCGGCGCTCATCCACCCGCAAAGGAGGACCAACCATGCCCGCCGCCATCGAAGCGCCCCGCGTCTATCCGAGCTTCCGCTACCGCAACGCCGCGAAGATGATCGACTGGCTGACGGAGGCGTTCGGCTTCACCGTCAAGGCAAAGCACATGAGCAACGGCACGGTCGGCCACGCCGAGCTCGCCTTCGGCTCGTCGATGATCATGCTGGGCGACGCCAAGGACGACGCCTACGGCGCGATGGTCGGCACAGCCGGCGAGCCCGGCGGCAAGTCCATCTATGTCGCCGTGGACGACCCGGACGCGCTTTACGCCCGCGCCAAGGCGGCGGGCGCAAGGATCGAGGAGGAGCCGACCGACCGCGACTATGGGAGCCGAGAGTTCATCTGCCGCGACCCGGAAGGGAACGTGTGGGCATTCGGGACTTATTGGCCGAAGGCGCACGAGAGCGCTTGAACGCGGCCATTGCGGCGGCGTCTTCGCGGGTGTAGGGCACAGCGCGCCGCGACCCCAGTGGTCATCCACCTGCCTGCGTCTTCCCGATGACGTCCCTGCTTGCCCTGTTCCGGCCGACCCTCGGCTTTTCCAATCTGCGCGACGATGTTTTCGGCGGTCTGACCGCCGCCGTCGTGGCGCTGCCGCTGGCGCTCGCCTTCGGCGTCGCCTCGGGCGCCGGGGCGATCGCCGGGCTCTACGGCGCCATCGCCGTCGGTTTCTTCGCGGCGGTCTTCGGCGGCACGCCTGCCCAGGTGTCGGGACCGACCGGCCCAATGACGGTCGTCCTGGCGGCGATCGTGACCACGCAAGCCGGCACCCTGGCCGAGGCCTTCACCATCGTCACCCTCGGCGGGCTCCTGCAGATCGCCTTCGGACTGATGCGGCTCGGCCGCTACATCGTCTACACGCCGATCTCGGTGGTCTCCGGCTTCATGTCGGGCATCGGCGTCATCATCATCCTCATTCAGACCGTGCCGTTCTTCGGCCTTCCGGCGGCCGGCGGGCCGGTCGACGCAATCCAGGCCTGGCCGCGCATCGTCGCCGAGCTCAGCCCGGGCGCGGCGGTGGTCGGCGCGCTCGGCCTCGTAATCATGATCTTCTGGCCAGCCCGGCTGCGCGGCTTCGTGCCGCCGCCGCTGGCGGCGCTGGTCATCGGAACGATAGCGGCGCTCGTCGCCTTCCCCGGCGTGCCGGTCCTTGGCGACATTCCAACCGGCCTGCCGGCGCTCGTCGTGCCAACGCTCAGCCTGGAGCGCCTGCCCGTCATCGTTCAGGGTGCGTTCGTCCTCGCTATCCTCGGCGCCATCGACAGCTTGCTCACCTCGCTCGTCGCCGACCAGATCACCCGCACCCGGCACAATTCAGACAAGGAGCTGGTCGGCCAGGGCATCGGCAACACGAGCGCGGGGCTGATCGGCGGCCTGCCCGGAGCCGGCGCCACGATGCGCACCGTCGTCAATGTCCGCGCCGGCGGCAGGACGTCGCTGTCGGGCGCGCTGCATGCCCTCGTGCTGCTGGCGCTGGCGCTAGGGCTGGCGCCGCTCGCCGAGCAGGTGCCGCATGCGGTGCTCGCCGGCATCCTTCTCAAGGTCGGCTGGGACATCATCGACTGGAGCTACCTGCGGCGGATAGCGCAGATGCCGCGCGAAAAAGTGATCGTCATGCTGGTCACGCTCGGGCTGACGGTGTTCGTCGATCTCATTACGGCGGTAGCGGTCGGCATCATCCTCGCCAGCTTCGTCACCGCGCGCGCCTTCGAGAAGGAGCAGCTTGCCGGCATCTCACGCGTGGCCAACGGCGCAGATCTTGAGGCGCTGCCGGAAGACGAGCGGATCGCACTTCAGGGGGCGATCGGAAAAGTCGTCCTGCATCGCTTCCGCGGCAGCTTCTCCTACGCATGCGCGCGGGAGCTGATACGCGCCGTCCGCCTGGACGGCGACCACGAGACGGTGATCTTCGACTTCACCGACGCCGGCTATGTGGACGTCAGCGCCGCGCTGGCTTTGGAGGAGCTTCTGGCCGAAGCGGTGAGGGGCGACGACACGATCTATCTGTCAGGGCTTGCCAGTCCCGGCGGCCGCGTGCTGGAGCGCCTCGGAATCGCCAACCAAGTGCCGCCCGAGCACCGCTTCGCTAGTCGCGCGGAAGCAGTACGCAGCGCCATCTCGGCAATCGGGCCGGCAGCCGCGAGCGGTCCTCCCGTCTCCAGCCAAAGCTAAGAATCCGCGCCGTCTCTGAGCGCGCTGCGAAGAAAGCGGAAGCCGGCTCGCCGGCCTCCGCTTCGTCTCTATTGTGGCAAGCCCTAGCGGCGGGTCGTTTGATCGCCGGGATTGGGACGGGGATGCCCGCCCTGTCCGCCCTGTCCACCCTGGCCGCCGCCCTGGCCGCCTTGGCCTGGACGGGAGCCACCCTGGCCGCCTTGGTCTGGACGGGAGCCACCCTGACCGCCTTGGTCTGGACGAGAGCCGCCTTCGCCGCCCTTTTGTCCACCCTGACCGGGGCCCTGCGCCTTTTGGGCGTGCTCTCCGCGTTTCCGAACCTCTTCCATCATCGTTACTCCTGCACAGCACAATGCTGTGCAAGTAAACGCGGGGATGGCTATTTTCGTTGCAAGTGCTTTGCCGGCGCTTTTCACAAATGAGAAGAAACGGCAGGAAGCCGGCTAAGATGCGGGTTGGCCTTTTCTTTAGCGCTTGCGCAAACCTTTCCAACGCCCGGAACCCCGGAGCGGCACCTCGGTGCGGCCGACCGTCATCTCATCCAGCGTGTTCTTGCGTGCGAGGCTCCGCGGCGAGAGGCCGGCCGGCCCGGTGATACGGCCTGGCGCGCGGGCAGGCACTTCGCCGCGACTGCCCATCTCGTCGAGAGCCGGCTTGCGGGCGCGCGACGGCCCACGCGCATAGGCACCCGCCCTCCCCTCCACCGCGCTCTGCCGCGCCAGCGGATCGTCGGCGATCGCCAGCTCCGTCTCGCGCAGACGCTTGATCTCGTCGCGCAGCCGGGCCGCCTCCTCGAACTCCAGGTCGCCGGCTGCCTCCAGCATGCGCTTCTGCAGGTCGGCCATGTGCGCCTCGAAGTTATGGCCGATCGTGGCGCCCTCCTCCGCCAGCCCGGTGTCGACCCGCACGTGGTCGCGCTCGTAGACGCTGTCGAGGATGTCGTGGATAGAGCGCTTGATGCTCTCCGGCGTGATGCCGTTGGCGGTATTGTATTCCACCTGCTTTTCGCGCCGCCGCTCCGTCTCCGCCATCGCCCGCTCCATCGAGCCGGTGATGTGATCGGCATAAAGGATCACCTTGCCATCGATATTGCGGGCGGCGCGGCCGATGGTCTGCACGAGCGAGGTCTCGGAACGGAGAAAGCCCTCCTTGTCGGCGTCGAGGATGGCGACCAGCGCGCATTCGGGGATGTCGAGTCCCTCGCGCAAGAGGTTGATGCCGACCAGCACGTCGAAGGCGCCGAGCCTGAGGTCGCGGATGATCTCGATGCGCTCGAGCGTCTCCACGTCGGAATGCATGTAGCGCACACGGACGCCGTGCTCGTGCAGGTATTCGGTCAGATCCTCGGCCATGCGCTTGGTCAGCGTGGTCACGAGCGAGCGGTAGCCTTTCGCCGCCACCTCGCGCACCTCGCCGAGCAGATCGTCGACCTGGCTCTTGGCGGGGCGCACTTCGACCGGGGGGTCGATCAGGCCGGTCGGCCGGATCACCTGCTCGGCGAAGATTCCGCCCGTCTGGTTCAGCTCCCAGCCGCCCGGCGTCGCCGAGACGCAGACCGTCTGCGGGCGCATGAGGTCCCACTCCTCGAAGCGGAGCGGCCGGTTGTCCATGCAGGAGGGCAGCCTGAAGCCGTACTCCGCGAGCGTCGCCTTGCGGCGGAAGTCGCCGCGATACATGCCGCCGAGTTGCGGGATCGTCACGTGACTCTCGTCGACGAAGACGAGCGCGTTGTCGGGAAGATATTCGAAGAGCGTCGGCGGCGGCTCGCCCGGCTTGCGGCCGGTGAGGTAGCGCGAATAGTTTTCGATGCCGGCGCAGGCGCCGGTCGCCTCGATCATCTCCAGGTCGAACTGCGTGCGCTGAGCCAGCCGCTGCGCTTCGAGAAGACGGCCGGCACGATCCAGCTCTTCGAGCCGCCATTTGAGCTCCTCGCGGATGCCCTTCACGGCCTGCTGCAGCGTCGGCTTCGGCGTGACGTAGTGCGAGTTGGCGTAGACCTTCACGCTCTTCAGGTCGCCGGATTTCTGTCCGGTCAGCGGATCGAATTCCTGGATCGATTCGATCTCGTCGCCGAAGAAGGAGACGCGCCAGGCGCGGTCTTCAAGGTGCGCCGGGAAGAGCTCGAGCGTGTCGCCGCGCAGGCGGAAGGAGCCGCGCACGAAGTTCATGTCGGTGCGCTTGTATTGCAGCGCCACCAGATCGGCGACGACCTGGCGCAGGTCGATGGCGAGCCCAACCTCCAGCCCGAAGGTCATCGCCGTGTAGGTCTCGACCGAGCCGATGCCGTAGATGCACGAGACGGAGGCGACGATGATCACGTCGTCGCGCTCCAGCAGCGACCGCGTCGCCGAATGTCGCATGCGGTCGATCTGCTCGTTGATGGAGGATTCCTTCTCTATGTAGGTGTCGGTGCGCGGGACGTACGCTTCCGGCTGGTAGTAGTCGTAATAGGAGACGAAGTACTCGACCGCGTTCTCCGGGAAGAACGACTTGAACTCGCCGTAGAGCTGCGCGGCGAGCGTCTTGTTGGGGGCGAGGATCAGCGCCGGGCGCTGCGTCGCCTCGATGACCTGGGCCATGGTGAAGGTCTTGCCGCTGCCGGTGACGCCCAAGAGCACCTGCGTGCGCTCGCCGGCGTCGCGGATGCCTTGCACCAGCTCCTCGATGGCCTCCGGCTGGTCGCCCTTCGGCTCGAACTCGGAGACGATCCTGAGCGGCACGCCGCCTTCGCTCTTCTCCGGCCGCGGCGGGCGGTGCGGCGCCCAGGTCTTGTCGCGGAACTCCGGGCGGCCCTCTTCGATCAGCTTCGACAGCGCCTCCACGGTGGCGGTGACTGCGCCCTGCGGCCGCGCCTCGGCGTCCTCCAGCGTCACGTCGAGCCCGGCGACCGGCATGAGGCCGGCGCCGGCGCGCTCGCGGGCGGTGGCGCGGCCGCCCATGGAGGTGCCCCGGGCGGTCTTCAGGAACTTCTCGTTGCCGCCCGGCTCAAGCGGGATGGAGCGGTCGGATAGCGTGGGATCGCCGCGCCCCCTGACGCGGCGCTTCGGCGTATCTGTGTCGGGATTTTTGCGCCCGGCGCTCTCGGAGATCTCATCCGCCCAAGCGGCGACCGGCCCGGTAGACGGCGTTCCCGCAGGTTCGCCCGACAAGCCCGGCTGCGGGGCTTCGCCGAAGCCTTCGCTGTCCGGACGGACCGACGGCTCCGGCCGGCGCTTGATTCTGTTCGTGGCCATCCCGGCAATATGGGCCGCTCAAGTTCGGCGGGAAAGGGGCGAGCCCGCGAGATATGTCAGGAGTGTTCCAGCCTGGCCTGCTTGTTTCCGACGCTCGGCCAAATCAAAGGGGCTAGCCGTCAGGCTGGCCCCTTTCGCAAGCTTCTAGAGCCCGTCAGCTCGAGACGCCGTTCTCAGTCGACCCGGCGTCAGCGCCACCAGTTCCGGCGATCCCGCCGCCGATCCCAGCGGCGATCCCGGTCAAAGTGGCCGAAGCTGAAGCTGAACGAGGGGCCGTAATAGTACGGCCGAGGCGCCGGAACGTAGTAGGGCTGAACCACGACTGGCGCGCGCGCGTAGGCAAACTGCAGCCGGGAGCCGGCCATCCAGCCCTGCTGCCCGCCCGCCGTCACGTAGTACCAGCCGGCTTGGCTGTCGTGCACGTAGACCTGGGTGCCTCCGTACACCTTGCCGATCACTGCGTAATACGTGCCGGGACCGCCGCGCAGATTGGTGGTCCCCTGCTCGGCGTAAGCGATGGTCTCCGCCTCGGCTGCGCTTGACGTCACGACCGACACGGCCGGCGCTGCGAGAGCAAGTGCGCAGGCCGCAAACATTGTGCGAATCTTCATGTTCGATCTCCACTGCGAGTGCCCCCGCATCTCCTACACAAGCCGCTTGGTGTCCTGAACGTTCCCTGAACCTGGGTAGCGCGCATTGAGCGAGCGCAAATTCCGCGCAGACTTCTTAGGTTTCGCTGAGCTTGATCAGGCTGATATTCGCTACCTATCGTTGCAGCACCGAGTTCCCCACGCGAAGGGATCAACCGTATTCTTCGGCCCTTCTTCCCCTTATTCGCGGAAGGGATAGCACGTTATGCGCGAATAGCTGCCGGTTGCGCCGCGCACTGCAACGGGAACCCAGATCAGCCATTTCGCGTTCTGCGTGCGCCGTCGAACAATCTGCAGTTTTAAGCCTCTTTTTTCGATTTACTGCGAAGCTGGCGAGGAACGGAGCGAGACCGAATGAACCGACAGACAGCCGCCACTACCGAGAAACCCGGCCTGCCGCGCCCGGGGGCGCGTGGAGCCACCGACGGTTTCGGCGTTGGGACGGCGAAACCGCGCCCGACGGGGACGCTGCTCATATTGGTCGGCACGATCTGCGGCGGCCTCTTCTTTGCGGCCACCCTCCTCAGTCTCTTCATTCCCTCCAAGACCCCGGCGGCCGCGCCGATCAATGACGAGGCGTTGCGGGACTGGCTGTTGGCGCTCTCTGCGGTCACCGGTTTCGGCTTTGCCCTGCTCGCCTACGAACGCCACCGAGCCCTCCTCGGGGCGCGGCGCGCCGAGCGGAGCTTCCGGGATCTCTATGAGAGCATCAGCGAGGGCGTGTTCCGCTCCACGCTGGACGGAAGGATGATCAGCGCCAACCCGGCGCTCGTTCGGCTGAACGGCTACGACTCCGAGGAAGAGTTCATCCGCTGCTGCAACGACATCGCGAACGAATGGTATGTCGATCCGAACCGGCGCGCCGAGATTCACCAGATGCTGCTGGAGTCCGGCCAGGTAATCAACGTCGTTTCGGAAGTCTATCGGCACAAGACGCGCGAGCGAATCTGGATCGAGGAGTGCGTGCGCCTGGTACGCGACGAGAATACCGGCAAGCCGCTCTACTATCAGGGCAATATCAGCGAAGTCACCGAGACGATGCGGCGGCTGCAGCTTCAGGACCATTACGATCGCATCGGGTCGATCGTATCGGGCTGCCTCTACCAGCTCCGCCTTCGGCCCGACGGCACGCGCTGCATGCCCTATGCGAGCATCGGACTCTACCACATCTTCGGACTGCATCCGGAGGAGGTCGCGGAGAACGCGGACATCCTGCGCCAGGTCATCCATCCGGACGACTTGGACGCATTTACCGCATCGATCAACCAGTCCCACCGGACGCTAACGCCGATGCAATGCGAATACAGAATTCGCATGAGTGACAGGACGGAGAAGTGGGTTCTCGCCCACGCCGACCCCGAGCGTGAGCCGGACGGCTCGACGCTCTGGCACGGCTACATCGTCGACATTTCGGAGCAGAAGCGGTCGGAGGCGAAAATCTACGAGCTCGCCTATTTCGACGCGCTGACGCAATTGCCGAACCGCATCTCGCTGAGGGAACGCCTGCACCACGCTCTTTCGGCTCCCGAGGAACAGCGGCAGCGTTGCGCGCTGCTGTTCATCGACCTCGATCACTTCAAGGTGCTGAACGAAACAAAGGGTCATCACACCGGCGACCTTCTGCTGCGCGAGATCGCCAAGCGCATCCGCGCGTGCGTCGGTCCCGAGGACTTCGTGGCGCGGATCGGCGGCGACGAGTTTGTCGTCCTGCTGGAGGGCTGCGCAAAGGAAGCGAGCGAGGCGGAAGCGAAGGTCCGCAGCGTCGGCGAGCAGATCCTGTCCGCGATCGATCAGCCGTTTCACAACGGCGACAACAAGTTCCAGACCACGACAAGTATCGGAGCGGTCCTCTTCTTCGGGACCGACCACGACGTGGACGAGGTGCTGAAGCGCGCCGATCTCGCCATGCACGAAGCCAAGGCGGCGGGCCGCGGAACGCTGCGCTTCTTCAAGGATGAGATGCAGATCGCCGCCGCCGAGCGGCTTGCCCTCACCTCGGACCTGCGCCAGGCGCACCGCGAAGGCACGCTGTCGCTCCACTTTCAGCCGGTGGTCGACGGATCGGGCCGCTGCACCGGCGCCGAGGGGCTGCTCAGATGGAACCACCCGACGCGCGGGCTGATTGCTGCGGGCGAATTCATTCCGCTGGCCGAGCGCAGCGGCTTCATGGGATCGATCGACAAGTGGGTGCTGGGCACCGCATGCGCCACGCTGAGGCAGTGGGAGCATGACCCGCGTACGCGCAGCCTTCAGCTCGCGGTCAATGTCAGCGCGCACGAGATGAACCGCATGGATTTCGTCGACATCGTAGAGAACGCGCTGGCCGAATCGGGCGCGAGGGCCGACCGGCTTACGCTCGAGCTGACAGAGCACGTCATGCTCGACGATATCGATGCGGTGACCGCTGTGATGCTGAGGCTGAAGGCGCTTGGCCTGCACTTCGCAATTGACGATTTCGGCACGGGCTATTCGTCGCTTTCCTATTTGAAGCGGCTGCCCATCGATACGCTCAAGATCGACAAGTCGTTCGTCCGCGACATCGAGAGCGACCAGAGCGACCGCGAGATCGTGCAGACGATTCTGAACATCGCGCGCAGCCTCAACGTTTCCGTCGTGGCCGAGGGGGTGGAGACGGAGCTGCAGGCCGTTCTGCTGAGGCAGCTCGGCTGCCACGCCTTCCAAGGCTACCTGTTTGCGAAGCCGCTCCCGCCGGAGCGGTTCATGTCCTATCTCGAATCGACGGCCGCCAACGCCGACGACCGGGAGGCGCCGCGCCGCGCACAGTCTTGATCGCCCCGCGTTCAGCCCTCCGGAGCTTCCGGGCGAAACGCATTCACATCAGCGTGACGCCCGTTTGACACGGTTCTGCCCTATGATGAGACGAGAAGCAGTCGCTACGACTTTGCTCAACCTCTGCATGAGGCGCCCGATGAAACCTGTTCTCGCATTCGCCGCCGCAAGTGTCGTCGCCGGCGGGCTGTTGTTCCAGGCCGTACCTTCCCTTGCCGCGGACGGCGGAGGCACGCCGACTCGCAGCTGCCCGAGCGGGCAGGTTTGGGACCAGCGCACCCAGCGTTGCGTCGACCAGAGTTCCGGGATCGTCGACGACGATTCGCTCGTCGCCTACGCGGCGACCCTGTCACGCGAAGGTCGGTACGAGGAAGCGCTTTCCGTGCTCGATCTGATGCAACAGCCGGACACGGCGGTGGCGCTCAACTACCGCGGTTACGCCACGCGCAAGCTCGGCCGCGTCGAAGAGGGCGTCGGCTACTACCTGCAATCCGTGGCGCTCGACCCCGACTATACGCTCGTACGCGAATACCTGGGCGAGGCGTACGTGATTCAGGGCAAGCTCGATCTAGCCGTGGAGCAGCTCGCCGAGATCGAGAAGCGCTGCGGCACGACTTGCGAGCCCTATGGCGATCTCGCCGAGGCGATCGCGGCGGCCGGAGCCTGATCTGAGCCGCGGCGCCCTCGGACAGCATACAGCTTGTTCCGGTGCAGGCCCGCCGGCGTAGAACGCAATCCCTGCCGGCCCCGAGCAAAGGGTCCTGCGCCCCCGCGTGATCTCGGCTTTGCGCAACCCGCGCCGGCATCGCGCCGGCGCCGCACTTTCGCGCTCATCTGCGGCATGCTAGCCGCGCACACGGTTGCTCTTGAGGCGACCGCGATGAGAAGCGAGTCACGGCGCGAAATCGATGCGGTCCGACGACGCCTGCTGGATGCTGACCACCGGCGAGGCCGGAATGCGCAGCCAAGCGCTGGGACTGGCGGAGGCCGTGGGGCTTCCGGTGACCGAGAAGCGCGTTGCCGTCCGATCTC
>CAZARE010000218.1:0-5738 GCA_964487455.1 uncultured Propylenella sp. | reverse complement strand
ACGATGGTCGATGCGAGGCAGTTGGTCAGCACGAAGATCATGCCGACCGACAGGTCCAGGCCGCCGGTGATCACCGGGAGGGTCTGCGCCATCGCCACAAGAGCGAGGAGGGCGCCTTTGTTGGCGGCGGTGTTGATGATGCTGGCGGTGAGCCCGACCTCCTGCTTCCATCCATAGACCGCGAACATCACCAGGAAGATTGCGAACGCTAGCAGGATGCCGCGCTGCGCGGCGAGCCAGTAGCGCCACGCCAGCCAAGCGCGCCGGCCGTTCGCGCCGCTCGCCGTTTCGCTGCCGACGCTCATGACGTGGCCTCCGCAACTAGCGCCGCCACCGGCATGTTGGCCGGCGGCGCCGGAAGATTAAGGGCGGCTGTAACAAGATTGCGCTCGGTCAGCTCACTGCCCTCTAGCGTCCGCACCACGCTACCTCCGTAAAAGACCAGCACGCGGTTACAGCAGCCGATGAGCTCATCGTAGTCGGTCGAGTAGAAGAGGATCGCGGCCCCCTGCTCGGCGAGGCGGCGCAGGAGCTGATAGAGCTCCTGCTTGGTGCCGACATCGATGCCGCGGGTCGGATCGTTGAGGAGCACGATGCGGGGATTGGTCATCAGCCACTTGCCGATCACGACCTTCTGCTGGTTGCCGCCCGAGAGCGCAGCGACCGGACCGTCGATGCCGTCGGAGCGAATATTGAGTAACCGGATTACCTCGGCCATGGCAGCCTCTTCAGCGCCGCGATCGATGAAGCCGAAGCGGCTGAACGCTTCCACGGCGGCGAACGAGAGGTTCTCGCGGACCGTCATCGGCAGCATCAGCCCCTCGTTCTTGCGGTCCTCCGGAATCAGCGCCATGCCGATATCCGTCGATTTGGCACGCTGCGGGGAGGACAGGCGGACAGCTTTTCCGCCGATCTCGACGGCTCCTGTCACGCCGATCAGGGCGCCGAACAGCGCCAGGAGCAGCTGACGCTGTCCCTGGCCGTCGAGGCCTCCGAGGCCGACGACTTCTCCCGCCCTGATCTCTAGATCGACATGGTTCAGCTGGCCGATCCAGGACAGGTCGCTTACTTTGAGGACCGGCGGTCCCTCGGGGGGCTTCTCCGTAAGCGGTGGGAATACGCTGCTGTACTCGCGGCCGATCATCATCTCCACGATCGCGTCGTCGGACCTCGTGCCGGCGGTGAAGGTCGCGACGTAGCGCCCGTTCCGATAGACGGTGCATTCGTCGGCCAGCTCCGCGATCTCGTGCATCCGGTGGGAGATGTAGACGATCGAGAGTCCGTTCGCTTTCAGTTGCCGCAGCATCTTGAAGACCTTGGCGACATCCGCCGCGGTCAGCGCCGAAGTTGCCTCATCGAGGATCAGGATCTTGGGGTCACGCACGAGCGCTTTGGCAATCTCGACCATCTGCCGACGGGAGAGCGGCAGCTCACCGACCGGTGCGAGTGGATGGATATCCTCGCCGCCCACGCGGGCCAGCGCCTCTTCGGCGAGCCGGCGCTGAGCGCCCTTGTCGATCAACCCGAACTGCTTCGGCGGACGAATGATGGAAATGTTGTCGGCGACCGTGAGATCGGGAAGCAACGACAGTTCCTGGAAGATGCAGGCGATTCCAGCATCGCTCGCCGCCGCCGGAGTGGGAAAGGACACGGTTTGGCCGTCGAGGACGATCGCGCCTGCATCCGGCTGCACGACGCCGGCCAGTATCTTGATCAGGGTCGACTTCCCGGCCCCGTTCTCGCCAAGCAAGGCGTGAATCGAGCCACGGTCGCACTCGAATCGAACGTCCTCCAGCGCCCGCACCCCGCCGTAGTGCTTGCAAACGCCCTCCATGCGCAGCAGCGGCTGCGCGCCGTGATCCATTGGCCGCCTCCCCGAATGCAAAGCGCCACGGGCGATGCTATCACCCGTGGCGCCAGCTAAGCCATTACCGACTAGTTGTCTTCACCGGTCTGCGCGGCGATCTCCTCAGCCGTGAACCCAATGTTGCAGGCTTCGAAGTTGTTGCCGGCGAAGAAGCTGCCGGGCAGCGCTGGGAACACATCCACGCCGTCCTCGAAGGGCGCATAGGAGATCGAGGTCGGCAACGCGATTTCCTGCGGTATCTTCTCGCCCTGCAGCGCGGCGATGGCCGCTTTGATGGTGACCGACGACTGGGCCGGACCAGTGCCGCCCGATTGGCAGTCCAGGCCCTTCTCATTGCAGAGCATCCGGAACGCGTTCTCAGTCTCGCCGGTGATCGGCACGACAAACTTCCCGGAGTCGAGCATGGCTGTTGCCGCCCCCTGCGAACCGCCTTGCACATAGATGCCGTCGAAGACTCCGCCGGCTGCGATGGCGTCGGCGGTGACCTTCTGTGCGTCGCCCGGCGCCCAGTTGCCGACCACGTCGACTACGTTGACCTGGCGGCCGGACGCCTCGATGACTTCGTTGAATCCGGTGTTGCGGGCTACGTCGACCGGCTGGCCGGCCGGGCCGCGTACATGGAGGAAGCTGAGCGCCCCGTCTGGCTTTGCCTTTTCAAGCAAGAACTCGGCCGCCATCATGCCCAGCCCTTTCTGGTCGACGTTGATCGAGATCTGCTCGTCGCTATCGATGACGTTGTCGAAAGAGAGCAGTACCACGCCGGCCTCGTTAGCCTTCCTGACGACAGCGCCAAAAGCGGCCGTGTTGTTGGCGTTAATGATGACAGCGTCAAAGCCCTGATCGATGAAGTTGTTTGCCGCGGCGATCTGGGCGGCGATATCCTCGCCGACCGACACAACCTTGAATTCCTCGATATCGGCGGCGACATTCGGCTGCTCGGCGTAGGCCTTGGCCACCCGGATCATCTGCACGCGCCAATCGTTGGCGATGAAGCCGTTGACCAGCGCGATGCGATGCGGGCCCTCCTTGGCGGGCCATTGGAAGTACTTCGTGTCCGCCGACTGAGGCTTGAAGCACTCCGGCTCCGCCCCTGGTCCGGAAACGACCGCCGGTCCAGCGGCTAGCGCCATGCATGAGACGCTGCTTGCACAAGCAGCAGCGGCCAGTCTCTTCAACCATTTGCCTTTCATTGACTTCCTCCCGTGCCCCCGAGCGAGCGGACTCCCCGGAAAGCTTGAATGCCTACCGGTTTCACCGCCGGCTATTACTAATATTATCGACTATTCCACATCGGGGCCGCCTCGTCGAGTGGGCGCAGACACAAATCCTCGGTCCAAAGAGCAGGCGCGCTAACCTTGTCGGCAGCTTGTCGTTGGTACCAGCGGCGGCACCGGATAGTAGGCTCGAAATACCGCTAAAATGCGAGAAAAATGCGTGAGCGAGATTCGGAACTGTGCGCGCGAGGACATACCGGCCGTCGCAGCACTTTTCTGCCGGACATTCCTCAAGTCGAAGAGGCTGCCTCCTGCCTCGCTGGAGACGCATCTCGCTGACGTCTATCTGAGCCATCCGTGGTACGACCCGGACGTAGCGGCGCGCGTTCATGTGAACGGCGAAGGTCGCGTCACGGGCTTCATCGGCGTCTTTCCGGGCCGTTTCGAATTCCGCGGCGCGTCGTTTCGCGCGGCGATCGCCGGGACGCTGATGGCGGAGGATCCTGAGGCCGATCCTCTGGCGGGCGCGAGGCTCCTGAGATCGGTGATCAAGGGCCGGCAGGACATCTCGATCAGTGAGACGACAAATCCCCTCTCGCAGGGCCTTTGGGAACGCCTCGGCGGAACCGTCGTGCCGCTTCTGAGCCTCGACTGGCTGCGCGTATTTCGGCCGGGGGGCGCGGCGCTCTCGCTCCTGACCGAGCGCATGCCCGGGGCCGTCCTGCTGGCGCCAGCCGCATGGGCCGGCGACTGGCTCGGCCGAAGATGGGCCAACGGCGCGCTTCTGCCCGCTGCGCCGTCGAGCCGGTTGATCCGCCAAGCCGATCCTCCCGAAGCCGATTTCGTCGCGGCTGTCCGAGAGCTGGCGTTCCGCGCCGAACTGCATCCTTCCTGGGGGAGTGGCGAGGACGTCCGCTGGCTTCTTGGGCACGCTACCAGGAAGGAGCGGTATGGCTCCGTCCGCCGCACGATCGTGCGCGACGCGAAGGGCGCGCTTGCCGGATGCTACATCTATCATGGAAAACCTGGCGGCACCGGGCGCGTGCTGCAGGTGCTGGCACGCGCGGACGCCGTGGAAGACGTCGTCGATTGTCTGCTCTACGAGGCCGACGAGGCCGGGCTATCGGCGCTGCGAGGCCGCTTGAGTCCGCAGCTTGCCGACGCGCTTCTGACGCGCAACTGCGTATTCGCGCACCGTGCCTCGACCATGATCCATACCGCGAACGACGATCTGGCCGGCGCCGTGAAGCGCGGAGAGGCTATGATCACCGGTCTTGCCGGCGAGAGCTGGTCGCGGCTGATTGGCGGCGCGTTTGCTTAAATTTGCGGTCGAAGCGCTAACCATCTTCTAACCAGCCACTTCGCCCCGGCCCTGCGCCGCCGTATGAGCATGCGACCAATGTCGGACTCCAACGGGAGGCCGAGTGATGTGTGGTATTGCGGGCTATCTTGGCAGCCCGGGAGCTGCCGTTCCCGGTCGAGCTTTGCTCGAGCGAATGGGCGGGGCGTTGCGCCACCGCGGCCCCGACGGGGAGGGCGTTCACATCGGCCAAGGCGTCGGGCTTGCCCACAGGCGACTTTCGATCATCGATCTGGCGGCGGGTGCACAGCCGATGACGAACGGCGACGGGAGCATCTGGATCACGTTCAACGGTGAGATCTTCAATTATGTCGAGCTGCGCGACGAGTTGAAGGCGCGCGGCGTGCGTTTCCGCACCAACTCCGACACGGAAGTCATTGTCCGTCTCTATGAAGAGGAAGGGCCGGACTGCGTGAACCGGCTGAACGGGGACTTCGCCTTCGCCATCTGGGACGCACGCCGCCGCCAGCTCATGCTGGCGCGCGACCGTATGGGGGTGCGTCCGCTTTTCTATGCCTGGCTGGACGGCACGCTCTACTTCGCCTCCGAGGTGAAGGCGCTGCTACAGGTCCCTGGAATCGAGGCGGAGCTCGATCCAATCGCCCTCGACCAGATATTCACGTTCTGGTTCCCGCTGGCGCCGCGCACGATCTTCAAGGGAGTGCTGGAGCTTCCGCCGGCCCACATGCTGATCGTCCGCGACGGCCACGCGGAAATCCGATCCTATTGGCGGCTCGCCTTCCCCGATGCCGCGGACGACCGGCATGCGCCTTGCGATGAGGGGGAGATCGTCGAAGAGGTGCGGACGCTGCTGACCGAAGCGACGCGTATCCGGCTGCGCTCCGACGTGCCGGTCGGCTCCTATCTCAGCGGCGGTCTCGATTCGTCGCTGATCGCAGCGATGGCGCGCGGCTTCGCATCGGACCGTTTGAGGACGTTCTCGGTGCGCTTCGACACCGCTGAGTTCGACGAAACGGAGTATCAGATGGAAATGGCCGAGGCGCTCGGCACCGATCACAGCGCGGTTCTCTGCCGCCCGGCTGACATCGGCCAAGCGTTCCCGCATGTGGTGCTCCATGTGGAGCGGCCAATTCTGCGCACCGCGCCGGCGCCGCTTCATCTCCTGTCGGGGCTGGTGAGTGACGAGGGCTTCAAGGTGGTGCTGACCGGGGAGGGAGCGGACGAGGTCTTCGGCGGATACGACATTTTCAAGGAGGCGAAGCTTCGCCGCTTCTGCGCCCGCGATCCTCATTCCGTCGTCCGGCCGCTGCTCTTCCGCCGGCTCTACCCCTACCTT
>CAZARE010000217.1:0-8185 GCA_964487455.1 uncultured Propylenella sp. | reverse complement strand
GGCGCTTGCGGCGATCTGCTCGCGCCACGGCGTCGACATGCCGGCAGCGGCATTGCAATTTCCGCTGGCTCACCCTGCCATCAGGAGCGTCATCCCCGGCGCAATGAGCCGTGCGGAACTGCAGGCGAACGTCCAATACCTGTCACAGCCGATACCCGCCGATTTCTGGGCGGAGCTGAAGCATGAAAGGCTCATTCCCGAGGGGGCGCCCGTGCCTGCGCAGCCATGAGCGCGTGCGAAGCGATAACATTAGCGCATCGCATACGGGCATCATTGCATTGGAATGGCATCCCCTCTGTGCCTAGCATTCACGCAACCGCTTGAGGATCAACCGTGCAAGCCGGAAAGCGCCTCGATGCGCCAAGAACAAGCCAGGGAGGAACACATGAAGAATCGGAAAGAAGGCCGGGCCAACGTCTCGCGCCGCCGCGTCCTGCAGGGCGCCGGCGCCGCAGCTATCGCCGCGGGCGGGATCAGCTTCCCGGCGGTGATTGGCTACGCCAAGGAGTTCGACGGAGTGACGCTGCAGGGCGCGTCGTTCGCCAGCACGTTCTTCGGATATCTGGAGCAGTATTTTCCGGAGTTCGAAGAACAGACGGGAATGAAGGTAAACTTCGTCACCAACGCCTTCCCGGTCTTCAACCAGCGCACCGACCTTGAGCTCTCCACGCAGGGCAGCGCTCTCGATATCATCAACGTCACCTTCATCTATTCCGGCCGCTGGATCGGCGCCGGCTGGGTGGAGAACCTGAAGCCTTACATCGAAGACCCCAACCTGACGCCTGACGATTGGGATCCGGGCGACTTCGTCGGCGGCACGATGGCCGCCCTGCAGGACGCCAACGGCGATCCCTACGGTTTTCCATGGGAAGCCGGAGCCATGATCATGGCCGCGTCGCGCGCCGACCTGATCGACAAGGCGGGCAAGTCCATGCCCACCACGTTCGACGAGCTGATGGATGTGTGCGAGGCGGTACACGGCCAGGAGCGCACCGCCGCCTACACAAACGACAAGCTGCACCACTGGGAATGGATCCCGTATCTCATGGGATTCGGCGGCACCGTCTTCAAGGACCCGCCGGCCAACCTGACGCCGACCTGGGACACGCCGGAGGCCGCCCAGGCTGCGGACTATTACGCAAAGCTCCTTTCCGACTACGGCCCTCCGGGCGTGCTCTCCTTCACCGACGACCAGGCGATGCAGAGCCAAAAGACCGGTCGCGCCAACATCCGCACCCAGGCCATCACCTGGCTGGTCCCGCTCGCCAAGGATCCCGACAGCCAGGTCAAGGATACCGTGCGCTATGCGCTGATGCCGGGCGGTCCGGCCGGCGCCTTTCCCGGCTCCAACAGCCACGGCTTCGGCATCCCCGTCGGGTCGAAGAACAAGAAGGCGGCGTGGGAGTTCATCAAGTGGGCCGTCGGCAAGAGCATCACCAAGCGACTCATCGACGAGCACGGCTATCCGAGCGTGTGCCGCCGCTCGCTGATCGAGAGCGAGGCGTTCAAGGAGGCGCTGACGCTGAATGGGCAGGACGTTGCGTCCCTCTACCTCCAAGTGCTCGAGCTCGGCGGCAAATCCGGCTACATGAAGTACCGAACAGTGCCGCAATTCCCGCAGGTCGGGGACAAGATCAACAAGGCGATCGAGCGGGTGGCGACCGGCCAGCAGTCCGGCGCGGATGCAATGGCTCAAGCGCAGGAGGAAGCGGTTGCCGATCTCAAGAAGTCGGGCGTCGAGATCGATCTCTAGCGTGCCGACCCAGCTCGGGAGGGCAGCCCGCGGCGGCTCTCCCGAGCGACGCTTTCGCTATTGATGGCCGCAAGCTCGCACGCATCACCGGCGGCCGGGGCTGCGCTGGGCGATGCGTCCCCGCACGACCACTACGCAGCGCTGAAGCGGTTCTACTGGTATTGCCTGTGGCCAGCGTTCCTCGTGCTGATCGTGGTGACGCTCCTCCCCACGCTCTATCTGCTGCTGACCAGCTTTACGCCGCTCGACCTGACGCGGCCGGAAACCCACTGGGACTTCTCCAAGCCGCTCCTCCAGTACCGCACAATCCTGGAGGACGGGCGGCTGCACAATTCCATGTGGGTGCAGCTGAAGCTCTCGTTCTGGACCGTGTTCTTCCAGATGCTCCTGGGTTTCCTGTTCGCGCTCCTCCTCAACGTGAACTCACGCCTGCTGCGGGCGCTGCGCACCGTCTTCCTGATTCCCATGGTGCTGCCTCCGATCGTCGTCGCGATCATTTGGAAGGTCCTCTACACGCCGGACATCAGCCCCTTCCACTGGGCGGCAGAGGGGCTCGGCTTCATAGTGCCGTCGCTGATCACCAGTCCCGACTGGGCGCTGACCGCCATCATCATCGCGGACATCTGGGAGTGGTTCCCCTTCGTCATGCTGATGATGCTCTCCGCCCTGCAGCTGATGCCGGAGGAATATGTGGAGGCGGCGCGCGTAGACGGCGCCAACATCTGGCAGATGACGCTTTACGTCACCCTCCCCTACCTGAAGGGCGTCATGCTCGTGGCGGCGCTTTTCAGGCTGGTCGACAGCATCAAGGCGTTCCCGCTGATCTACATCCTGACCGATGGCGGGCCCGGAACGCTCACCGAAGTGACGAACTTCTACTCCTTCGTCCAGGCCTTCAACTTCTCCTACCTCGGGTATTCGAGCGCCATCACGGTCACGCTGGTCGCGGCCACGGTCCTGGCGAGCTGGGCCATCATCCGCCTTGTCGGCTGGGGGCAGTCCATTGACTGAGCCTCATGCCGCCACCGCGCAGAGCCGAGGTGCAGGAGACGACCTCTCCCGCGAGCGCCTGCTGCTCAACTGCCTGGTCGTCGGGCTCGTCATTGCGATCCTGTTCCCGTTCATCTGGCTGCTGATCCTTTCGCTGAAGCCGCTGGAGGACATGTTCGCCTGGCCGCCGAAGCTCTTCTTCACCCCCACGCTCGAGCACTATGCCGGGCTGTGGAGGGGCGACTTTCCCAAGTCGTTCCTCAACAGCCTGTTCACCAGCGTGGGTTCGACGGTCATCGCGATGCTGTTGGGCGTGCCGGGAGCCTATGCTCTGTCGCGCATGCCGGCCTCGACCGGCGGGCGCATGAGCCTGATGATCCTCGCCAGCCGCATGGCGCCGCCGATCGCCTTCACCATTCCCTACTTCCTCGCCTACCGCCACCTGCAGCTTCTCGACACGCGCACCGGGCTCATCATCATCTACCTCACGTTCAATCTGTCGCTGGTGGTCTGGCTGATGCGATCCTTCTTCGACCAGATTCCGCGATCGCTCGAGGAAGCCGCATGGATCGACGGCGCCAGCTACTGGCAGGGCTTCATCCGCATCATCCTGCCGCTCACCGGCCCCGGCCTCGCGGCGACCGCAATCCTGTGTTTCCTCTTCTCGTGGAACGACTTCTTCTTCGCGCTCATCCTGACGCGCACCGAAGCGACCACGGCGCCGGTCGCGGTCGTCAACTTCATGAACTACGAGGGCTGGGAGTGGGGCAAGATCGCCGCCGGCGGCACCATGGTCATGCTGCCGGTTCTGGTCTTCTCTCTCGTCGTCAGACGCTACATGATCAGTGGCCTCTCGGGCGGAGCGATCAAGGGCTGATATCCGGGGGCGGACGATGAGCGCAGTGGAGCCGATCCTGCAGGCCGACATCGTTTGCGGCGAGTGTCCGGTCTGGGTGCCGGAAGAGGCGGCGCTTTACTTCACGGATATACCGGCGAAGACGATCAATCGCTTTCACCCGGATTCCGGCGCCCTCAAGAGCTGGCCGATGCCGGAGGAAGTCGGGTGCTTCGCACTGCGCGAAAGCGGCGGCATTGTGGCCGGGCTGCGAAGCGGCTTCGCCTTCATCGACATCGACGACGGCCGTGTCGAATACATCGCCGATCCGGAGGCGGACAAGCCCGAGAACCGTTTCAACGACGGACGCTGCGACCGGCAGGGGCGGTTCTGGGCAGGGACCATGCACGAGCCGCGCACCAGGCGGGAAGGCACGCTCTACCGGTTCGACGCCGATCGAACATGGCACGCGATCGCGCGAGACGTTCTCGTCGCGAACGGCCTCGCCTGGAGCCCCGACAGCACGACGATGTACTGGTCCGACTCGCGCCGCCACACGATCTTCGCCTTTGATTTCGACCCGGAGAGCGGCTCGGCGACCAACAGGCGCATCTTCATCCAACTGACGGAGGAGCAGGGCCGGCCCGACGGCGCCGCCGTCGACGCGGAGGGATTCTACTGGAGCGCCTGCTTCCGCGGAGGCCGCGTGCTGCGCATCGCGCCGGACGGCAGGATCGACCGCGAAATCGCGATACCGGTGCGCGACGTCACCATGATCGCCTTCGGCGGCCCGGACCTTGACCGGCTCTACATCACCACGTCGCGGGAAATGCTGAGCGATGCCGAACGCGCCTCCAGCCCGCTCGCCGGCGCGATCTTCGTCGCCGATCCCGGCGTGACAGGTCTGATCGAACCGCGATTCGGAGGGTGAAAGACCAGATGACGAAGCTTCCCTCCGGCAAGACAGGCATGCTGGCGCTCCTCGCCGATCCGGTCTCGCACGTGAAAGCGCCGTCCTTCGTCAATCCGGCCTTCGCGGGGATCGGCTACGACCTCTTTCTCACGCCGATGCACGTCAAGCCGCCCGATCTTGAGCGCGTGGTACGCACGCTGGCGCTCCTCTCCAACTATCGCGGCGTCGTGCTGACGATCCCGCACAAGGAGACGATGGCTGCGCTTTGCGACGAACTCGGACCGCAGGCACAACTGGTCGAGGCGGTGAATGCAGTGCGTTTCGAGGACGGCCGGCTGATCGGCGAGATTTTCGATGGCATCGGGCTTGTCAAGGCGCTGGAGAAGGATGGCTTCGCGATCGCCGGCCGCAGAGTCCTGATGCTCGGCGCCGGCGGCGCCGGACGCGCCATCGCCTTCGCTCTTTGCCAGACGGGAGTCGCCTGCCTCCACATCAACAACCGGACGCCGGCGCGCGCCGAGCGGCTCGTCAGCGATCTCGCCGCCGCTTTTCCCGCCACCGAGGCAAAGGCGGTCGACCCGGAGCCGGCCGGCTACGACATGGTGATCAACAGCACCTCACTCGGTCTCTTCCCCGGAGATGCGCTTCCCGTCGAGCCGGCGAAGCTCGATGCGTCAACCGACGTCGTCGACATCATCGCCGTCCGCGTCACCGAGCTGATGCAGGCCGCCGAAGCGCGCGGGTGCAAGGTGCTCGGCGGCGTGCCCATGGCGACCGGCCAGATCGCGGAGCAGGCCGCTTTCTTCATGCCAGGCGGCGCCGGATGAAAGCCTTCGCCAATCCGGTCGTGGCGCTGCTCGGTCGCCGCCTGCGCCTCGGCGTCGTCGGCGGCGGGCCGGATTCCTTCGTTGGCACCGTGCACCGCGCCGCCGCCCGGCTCGACGGCCGCTACGACCTCGTCGCGTGCGTGCTGTCGTCCGACCCGGAGCGGTCCCGGGCGCGGGGCGCCGAGCTCGGCTTCGCGCCGGACCGTGCTTATGGCTCGCTCGACGAGTTGCTGGCCGGGGAAGGCGCACGCAGCGACGCGATCGACGCCGTCGCGATCATGACGCCGAACGACAGCCACGTCGCCTATTCCAAGGCTGCCCTGGCGCGCGGCCTCCACGTGCTCTGCGACAAGCCGCTCACCAACAGCGTGGCGGAGGCGATGGAGCTGGTGCAGGCGGTGCGCGACAGCGACGCAGTCTTCTGTCTCACTCACAATTACTCCGGATACCCGATGCTGCGGCAGGCGCGCGCAATGGTCGCCGCCGGCGAGATCGGGGAGGTTCGGCAGGCCGTCGTCGAGTATTCGCAGGGGCAGCTCTCCTCCTATGTCGAGCCGGATGCACCG
The DNA here is from genome assembly GCA_964487455.1 of uncultured Propylenella sp. Classification (GTDB taxonomy): domain Bacteria; phylum Pseudomonadota; class Alphaproteobacteria; order Rhizobiales; family Afifellaceae; genus DASWJZ01. The sequence goes on along the minus strand of CAZARE010000217.1, from coordinate 2,301 downwards.
GAGCGGCTGCGCTGGCGGCTCGACCGGCAGCGCGGCGGGCCTTCGGCGGTGCTTGGCGACATCGGCACGCATGCCCACCACCTGCTCGTGTTCGTGGCCGGGCAACCAGTCGTTCGCCTGGCGGCCGATCTCGGCGCCACCGTGCCGGAGCGGGGCAACGACGACTATGCCGGCATCCTCCTTCGCCTGAAAAACGGCGCGCGCGGCGTGATGTGGCTGACGCAGGCGGCCTCGGGCGCGGAGAACCTGCTGCGCATCAAGGTGTACGGCAGCCGCGGCGGTCTCGAATGGGACCACAGCATGCCCAACGTCCTCAAGCACACGGTACAGCTCCAGGCGGCGAGACTGCTCAGCCGCGGACAGCCCGACCTCTCTCCCGCAGCGCGGCGCGCCACGCGCGCGCCATTGGGCCACCCCGAAGGCTTTCACGAGGCGTTCGCCAACCTGTATTCCGACGCCGCCGAAGCTATCGCGGCCCGGCTGGCAGGCGAGGATGCCGATCCGCTGGCGCTCGATTTCCCGAGTGTGGAGGACGGTGCGCGCGGCGTCCGCTTCATCGAGGCGGCGATCGAGTCGCGCGACGGTGGCGGCAGCTGGGTCGATTGCTCGCTCGATCTCTAGTGGTCCGATTCCAACATTTGCCTTCCGTTGCAGAGACACCCCGAGCAAATGTCGGAATCATGAGGACCACTAGTAAAATTTCGATTCTAGTGGAGCTTTTGAATTTGACATTTGAGCGAGGAATCGCGGCGGGCAGGACTCAAATGTCAAGTTCGCTCCACTAGCGGACGAGACGAAGGAAGGACGCAATCGGATGCCTGCCCTCCCCATCGGGATCAACACCTTCAGCTACGTCTACACGCACACCGCCGTCGACTGTCTGCGCCATCTTGGCGGAATGGGCTATCGCGACTTCGAGATCCTGGTGCAGCAGCCGCATTTCTGGGCGCCGGATTTCTCCGCCCACGAGCGGCGAGAGATACCGAAGCTGCTCGCCGGCGAAGGGCTGCGCATCGTTGCCGTCAACCTGCCGGGGATGGACAACAACATCGTCAGCACGACGCGCGAGATGCGCGCCTACACGGTCGGACAGCTCTGCGGCCTCGTCGACCTCTGCGGCGAATGGGAGATTCCCTGGGTCATCTTCGTGCCTGGGCGAGTCTCGCCGCTCCTGCCGATGCCGCGCGAGCGACTGAATGACTACTGGGTGAGCGGCATGACGACCGTGCTCGACCGCGCGAAGGCGGCCGGCGTCGAGATCCTGATCGAGAACGTCCCGACGACGTGGATCCCGAAGGCCGCGGACGTGATGGCGGCGATCGATCAGCTCGGGCGCGAGGACGTCGGCATCATCTACGACGTGGCGAATGCACCTTTCGCCGGGGAGGACCCATGCGAGGGCGCGCGCGTCGTCAAGGACCGTCTCAGGCTCGTGCATCTCTCCGACACGCCTCGGAACGCCTGGCGTCACGATCCTGTGGGGACCGGCGACGTCCCCTTCGCGGCGTTCGCCGCGGTGCTAAAGGAGATCGGGTACTCTGGTCTTTCGGTCATCGAGCTCATCACCCCTCAGCCCGACCTTCACATTGCCGAAAGCCACGTGAGACTCGCTGCCATGGGGTGGGCGCCCAAGCTCCCGCGGCGCGCGAACGCCTGATATCGGCCGCGAGGGGCATGCGAGCCCCAGGGGCTCGCGGCTGATGCGACCCGCTCTCGCCCGGTCACTCGCCGCGGACTATGAGGCCGCCGTCGACGCGGATGACGTCACCGGTGATGAAGGAGGAGCGGTCGCTCGCCAGGAACAGGACGAGCTCGGCCACCTCCTCCGGCTGCCCGAAGCGGCCGATCGGATGCGCGCGGTTCCAGGTCTCGATGAGCACCTGCGGGTCGGGATGCTCGGCGAAGACCTTCTCGTTCAGCGGCGTCATGATGGTGCCGGGCGCGATGGCGTTGACGCGGATGCCGTGCGGCGCGAGATCGACCGCGGCCTGCTGCGTCAGCGCGTTGACGCCGCCCTTGGCGGCGGCGTAGGCGGCCCAACCCCTGAAGCCGGCGAGCGCCTGCACGGACGACATATTGACGATGGAGCCGCGCCCGCGCTTGCGCATCTCCGGCACGCACACGCGCATGCCGCGCCACACGCTCGTGAGGTTGGTGGTCATCACGAGGTCCCAGGCGGCCTCGTCGATCTCGTCGACGACGCCCTGGATGCCCCGCGCGGCGTTGTTCACCAGGATGTCGATGCCGCCGAAGCGCTCGACAGCCAAGGCGGCGGCGCTCTCCATGTCGGCCATGCGGGTG
>CAZARE010000216.1:0-9001 GCA_964487455.1 uncultured Propylenella sp. | reverse complement strand
CGCCGCACCACCGGCTGGATCATCCCCACGCTGATCGTGCTGTCGCTCACCTATATCGCTTGGTGGGGCGACCTCATCGGCGGCGTCTTTCGTTTCGGCGGATTGTCGCTGCAGACCCTGATGTTCCGCTCCATCTATGGCGACGATGCGCTGCTCGGCATCATCGCCGGCATCTCCTCCACCTTCGTCTTCATGTTCCTCCTGTTCGGCGCGTTCCTCGTGAGGTCCGGCGCCGGAGAGTTCATCGTCGACCTCTCGCGCTCGGTCGCCGGACGCATCGTCGGCGGGCCTGGTTTCGTGGCAGTGCTGGCAAGCGCCCTCACCGGCACTATCTCCGGCTCTGCGGTGGCCAATACCGCCTCCACCGGCGTCATCACGATTCCGCTCATGAAGCGTGCGGGCTTTCCCGCCCACTATGCCGGCGGCATCGAGGCAGCCGCCTCCACCGGCGGGCAGCTGATGCCACCGATCATGGGGGCCGGCGCCTTCGTCATGGCCTCGTTCACGGCGATTCCCTACACGACGATCATCGCGGTCAGCATCCTGCCGGCGATCCTCTATTTCCTGACCGTGGGATTTTTCGTGCGGATCGGGGCGAAGCGGTCTCACGCTGTGGCGCTCGATCTGCCGGATGCGCCGCCGCTGCGCGAGGTATTCCGCCGCGGCGGCCCATCCTTCATCATTCCGGTGGCCCTGCTAGTCACGCTGCTGGCGGTCGGCTACACACCGACCTATGCGGCGGGCTACGCCATTCTCGCCTGCGTCGCGGCATCCTGGCTGACCCCTAACCGCATGGGGCCGAAAGCGGTGATCGGTGCGCTGGAGCTCGGCGCCCGCAACATGATCCTGACCGCCATCCTGCTCTGCGCGGTCGGGCTCATCGTCAACATCATCTCGACCGCCGGCATCGGCAACACCTTCTCACTGATGATCACCCGCTGGGCCGGAGGCTCGCTGATCATCGCCCTCGTGCTGGTCGGGCTCGCCTCCCTGGTGCTCGGCATGGGCCTGCCGGTAACGGCCGCCTACATCGTGCTCGCCACACTGTCCGCCCCAGCGCTCAATCAGTTGATCCTGCAGTCGCAACTGGTCGATCTTCTCGTGGTAGGCGCCTTGCCGGAGGGGGCCAAGGCAGTGTTCATGATGGCCGCCCCAGAAAGTATCGCGGCCTTGGCTGCGCCGATGTCCGCGGCTGAGGCGACAGCCTTGGTCGGGAGCCTTCCGTTCGAAAGCCTTGCACTGCTTTACGAACAGTCCTTTTCGCGCGAGGTCGTTCTCGCGGCGCTGCTCTCGGCGCACATGATCGTCTTCTGGCTGTCGCAGGATTCCAACGTCACGCCGCCAGTCTGCCTAGCCGCTTTCACCGCCGCGGCCATTGCCCGGGCGCCGCCCATGAAGACCGGCTTCACCGCCTGGAAGATCGCCAAGGGCCTATATTTCGTGCCGCTGCTCATCGCCTACACACCGCTGCTAGGCGGCGACTGGCTGCTGGAGCTGGAGATATTCTTCTTCGCGATTTTCGGGCTGTGGGCGCTCTCGGCAGCAATCGAGGGTCACTGGGAGCGGCGTCTGAACCTGGTGGAGCGCGTCCTGCTGCTGGCGACCGGCGCCGCGCTTCTGTGGCCGGCCGACCGGCTGGTGCATGTCGGCAGCCTCGTCGCCTTCGCCCTCTTGCTCGGATGGAACCTTCGCGCTTCGCGCTCGGCCGCTCGAAACTGACGCGGCCGCTACTGTCTTGCGGCGATCGTCGGCCCGGTGACAAGATCGCCGGGCGCAATGCCGAGCTTCTCGCTCAGTCCACCGTTTATCTCCAGGACATACCGGACCGGTCCCTCGGAGCGCACCGATTTCTCCGAAAGGGGCGTCGTGCGCTCGGCGATCGACTCGATCGTGCCGTCCGCTTGGATGAAGAGCATGTCGAGGGAAATGTACGTGTTGCGCATCCAGAAGCTCGCCGGCGCATCGACCCCGAAGTCGAAGAGCATCCCATGGTCCTCCGGCATCTCGCGGCGAAACATCAGGCCCCGCGCGCGCTCAGCCGGCTCGTCGGCGATCTCCACCTCGAATTCGCGCGCCCCCGAGGCGGTTTCGACGACAAGCCGTTCGCGCTCCGCTCCTTGCGGAATCGCCGCCGGAGCCGCGAAAACGAACGCCGCCAGGACGGCCAGGAGGCGCAACAAACCCATGGAATAGAGCCGGGTGTTCAGTGTGACGAGGGGAGCTGTCCACCCGAATAAGGCCGGATTTCGGCGGCGGTGCGCCCTTTTGGGCCCTCGCCGTAGCGCACCAGCACAACCTGCCCGGGACGCAGCTCCGTCATGCCGAACCGGCGAAGCGTTTCCATGTGGATGAAGATGTCGGGCGTGCCCTCGCCCTCCGTTACGAATCCGTAGCCCCGCATCCGGTTGAACCACTTGACCGTGGCGGTGACGAGCGGGCTCGTCGGAGTGACGGCCGAGCGCTGTCGCGTCGGCGGCATCTGCGCCGGATGCGTCGCCGTCGTCTCATCCATGGACACGACGCGAAAGGCCTGCAGCCCCTTCGGCCGATCCTGCACCTCGCAGATGACGCGCGCGCCCTCATAGGCTGTCTGGTAACCGTCGCGACGCAGGCAAGTGACGTGCAAGAGCACGTCAGGCATGCCGTTGTCGGGAACGATGAACCCATAGCCCTTCGCGACGTCGAACCATTTTATGACGCCCGAGATCTCGATGAGATCGACAGGTGCCTCTTCCTGCGGTGTGAGTTCGGGCGTGGCGTCGGCGGTCGGTTTGGCCCCCATATACGACTCCATCCGAGCCCTTATCTTCTCCGGTAAGCTGCCGCTTGTCGCGTCCGCATCTGGCAACTCGTCCCGATTCGCATTCAACAGTAACATTGCTGCCACAGTTGCGCGCTCACAATTCTGCCACACTCCATCATTGCTGAACGCCTAATTAACAAGCTGTGGATAGAGCGCGGCAAACACCGACCCTATGGGCCGGCGCAGGATGATCTCGGCATGAGCGTCGAGCGGCGTTGGCTCACGATTGATGATGGCGAGGGATGCGCCAGCACGCTTGGCAGCCAACGGTAACGTCGCCGCCGGCTGCACCTGCAAGGATGATCCAACAACAAGAAAGAGATCGGCATTCTCCGCCAGATCGGCAGCAGCAGCGAGCGCTTCGTCCGGGACGCGCTCGCCGAAAGAAATGATCGCGGCCTTCACCAGTCCACCGCAATCGCAGCGCGGAGAGGCTTGGGCCGTATCGATGATTCGGCGAACGGCCTCGAGCGACATGGAGGCTCCGCAATCGATGCATCGCCCGCGAGCGGAGTTGCCGTGAATCTCGATCAGCCGGTCAGCCGAGAGTCCCGCACGCTGATGAAGCCCATCGATATTCTGGGTTATGACGGCGGCAAGCCGCCCCTCCTCCGCCAGCCTGACAAGGCCCTGATGGCCGGCATTCGGTTCCGCCGAGGCGAATTTCTCGTTCATGGCGAAGCGTCTACGCCAGTCTTCGAGCCTCGCCTCCTCGGAGGCGACAAACTCCTGGAAGGTGATCGGCTTCATGCGCGTCCAGACACCGCCCGGGCTGCGAAAGTCCGGTATCCCAGACTCAGTCGAGATGCCGGCGCCGGTGAGCGCGACGATGCGCCGGGACCCACCGATCAAACGCCGCAAGGCCGCGATTTCGCCATTGCCGGACGTGTCTGACTGCATATGTTCACCGCGAACGAAGGAGCGCGCCTATGCGATATCTGCACACCATGGTCCGTATCACCGATATCGACCGATCCCTCGACTTCTATTGCAACAAGCTCGGCATGAAGGAAGTGCGGCGCAACGAGAACGAGGCAGGCCGCTACACCCTGATCTTCCTGGCGGCGCCGGAGGACGAGAGCTCCGGCAAGACGGCGAAGGCGCCACTCCTGGAGCTCACCTACAATTGGGACCCGGAAGAGTACGGCGGAGGCCGCAACTTTGGCCATCTGGCATTCGAAGTGGACAACATCTACGACACCTGCCGCAGGCTGCAGGACGGCGGCGTCACCATCAACCGGCCGCCTCGCGACGGCCACATGGCGTTCGTGCGCTCGCCAGACAACATCTCGATTGAGCTGCTGCAAAAGGGCGCGTCGCTGCCGAAACAAGAGCCGTGGGCGTCGATGCCGAACACCGGCGCCTGGTAGATCGCGACAAGGACGCCCTCCTCAGCGAGCCATTCGCGCTGAGCAGCGTCGATACCATATGAGGCGAGGGTTTGGCGGCTTGTGGCTATGCATGCCTCCGCCTATAAGGCCCCGCGCCGCGCCCATCGTCTAGAGGTCCAGGACGCCGCCCTTTCACGGCGGAAACAGGGGTTCGATTCCCCTTGGGCGCGCCAAGCTCATCAGGCCAGGAGGCGCGTCCTGCCAATCGGACCGAGCGTCCAGCGCTCCTGGCGCGTGAGGCAAGCTTGACTGAAACCGACAGCACGCGCGGCGGTGCGGAGTCCGCTGCCGCCTTCAAGTCGAGAGTGCTGTCCAAGGCACGACTTATCTCGCTTGTCCCGTCGTCGCGGCTGCGAGTCTTCCTCCTGCGGCGCGTTTTGGGATACGCGATAGATCCGTCGTCACGCATCGGGTTTGGAACGCTAATCAGAGTTGCGAGCTTTACCGCCGAAGACCATGTGAGGATCGGGCGCTACAATCGTTTCAAGGGCCCGATGTCCGCCGTGATCCGTGCCGGCGCCCGCATCGGGGGCAACAACACCTTCCATTGCGGCCGATGGTCCGATGGCGCGCTCCACCCGGGCAAGTACCAACGAACGCTATCGATCGGCTCCAGGGCCATCATCACGTCCTCCCACTATTTTGATTGCATCGGATCGTTGATCATCGGCGACCGCACGGTCGTCGCCGGGCGCGGGTCGCAGTTCTGGACGCACGGGGCAGGTGCTGGCGATCGAAGTGTCGAGATCGGAGGCAACTGCTATGTCGGCTCGGCGGTCCGGATTGCGCCCGGCTGCAAGATCGGAAATGACAATATCATCGCGATGGGCTCGGTCGTAGCCGGCGACCTTTCCGGCGTGACCCTGTGCTTGATCGGCGGTGTGCCGGCTCGCCCGATCGGGGCCGTTGAGAAGGACCCGAAAAGCGGCCGCGTCTTCATCGAGAGCCGCGGCGATTGACTGCGGGAAAGACGGCTCAGAGCCGGGTATCGGGCGGGGCCGCGTCCAGGATGCGCAATTGCGGCCGTGCGGAACCGCCCCAATGATCAAGCGCCAGCGTTCCGGCGACGTGCAGCGGCTTGCCGAGCGCGGCAAGCAAGGCGCGACCAAGTGGCGTTTCGGCGGAACGAAACGCGATCGCCTTCAGGTTCCCGCCACCGTCCGGCGCGAGGCGCACCCGCACGTGGCCGTTGCCGGCCGTGTCGGCGAAACTGATCCGGTGCGCCGGGAAGGCGAAGACCGGCGCCGGGTTGGAGTTGCCGTAGGGGCCGGCGCGTTCGAGGTCCTCAACGAGGGAGAGACTGACGCCGCTCCCGCTCAGCGCGCCGTCGAGCCAAAGCGTCCGCTCCGCTTCGCGGCCAGCCGCCACAGCGGTTCCCAGCCGCTCCTCCAGAAAGGCGCGAAGCGTCGACAACCGGTCGCGCTTCACCGTCAAGCCGGCGGCCATCGCGTGTCCGCCGCCCTTGACGAGGATACCCTCGTCAAGGGCGGCGCGAATGGTAGCGCCGACGTCGACGCCGGGAATGGAGCGGCCGGACCCGGAGCCTATGTCGTCCTCGTTCCAGGCGATGGCGAAAGACGGTCTCTGGAATCGCTCCCTGAGACGCGCAGCGACAAGGCCGACCACGCCCGGGTGCCAAGCCGCGCCGCTGGCGACGATAACCGCGGGGCCATCCCCTCCCCCCATCTCCGCCTCCGCCTCGGACATTGCTTCTGCGACCGCCGCCGTTTCGATAGACTGGCGCTCCCCGTTCAGCCGGTCGAGCAGAGTGGCGATGCGCTCCGCCTCGGCCGCATCGGCGGTGGTCAAGAGGGTCGCCCCGAGAGTCGCTTCGCCAATGCGCCCGCCGGCGTTGATGCGCGGACCGAGCAGGAAGCCAAGATGTCCGCAATCGGGCGGGCTTCGCAGGCGGGAAGCGGCGATAAGCGCCCGCATGCCGGTTCGCTCGGTATGGCGCAGCGCGATCAGCCCCTTCACGACGAGCGCGCGGTTGAGTCCGATCAGGGGGACGACGTCGCACACGGTACCGAGTGCCGCGAGGTCGAGGTAGGTGAGGAGATCGGGCAGCTCGCCGACAAAGCCGCGACGGCGCAGCTCGCGCAGGAGCGCGACCGCAGCAAGAAACGTGACGCCGACCGCGGCCAGATGCCCCTGGCCGGAAACGTCGTCGCGCCGGCTCGGGTTGACTATTGCCGCCGCCGGCGGAAGCTTCGCGCCGACCTGATGATGATCCAGCACGATCACGTCAACGCCCCGCGCCCGCGCCCTCTCCAGCGCCTCGAAGCTGGTGGAGCCGCAGTCGACGCAGACAATGAGCTTCGCTCCGCCGTCGATCAGACTGTCGATCGCCTCCGGATTGGGACCGTAGCCCTCGAAGATGCGATCAGGGATATAGATGCGCGGCGGCAAACCGAGCGCCGCGAGCACGCCGTGGAGGAGCGCAGCGGAGGTAGCGCCATCCACGTCGTAGTCGCCGAAGAGAGCGATCGCCTCCTGTGCGGTCACGGCGTCGGCGAGCCGTGCGGCCGCCGTGTCCATGTCCATCAGGGAGGAGGGATCGACGAGATCCTGCCGTAGCGAAGGCGACAGGTAGGACTTTACCTCCTCAAGCCCCACGCCTCGACCGGCGAGGACCCGCGCCAGGCTTTCGGAAGCAAGACCGCGCTGTGCCATCGCCGTAGCCACAGCCTCGCCGCGCAGGTCAAGCCGCGCCAGCCAACTCCGACCGGTGACGGAGCGGGCCACGCCGAGGAAATGGCGCTCGCGCGGGCGGTCTTCGGCGAATCCCCACATGCGGGTGATTATCCCCCTTCAAGACTCGGCAGTCGATTGTGTGAGGGGCCTACGGCGTGCTCCTCCACCGGTAAACGGCAACGGCCGCCCAGATCGCCTCGAGAGCTCCGAAGGGCCACGCTCCAATGAGGAATCCGTAAAGTGAGGCCAGAGCGCAGGCCCCGGCAAAGGCCAGGACGAACCAGTGGCTGCGCCGCTCCAACGCGTAGAAAACCAGCATCCCGGTCACAGCGAGAAGTCCGAACGAGGTGAGCGCGTCCATGTGCGGAGCGCCGCTAACCACCGAGCTTGTGCTTCGCCCGCACCCAGCGCTGCGTACCGGTTTTCGACCGCGTCACAATGGAGAACGTGGTGGCAGAAGTCCGGTCGAACCAGACGCCCGGGAGCAGGCTTCCGTCGGTTATTCCGGTGGCGGCGAACACAACCTCTCCCGACGCCATGTCTTCGGCCGTATAGACCCGGCTCCGGTCGGTGATGCCTTTGTCTGCGGCCAGACGCACCTTTGCCTCCGTATCGAGGAGGAGGCGCCCGTACATCTGACCTCCGATGCAGCGCAAGGCGGCCGCTGCGAGCACCCCTTCCGGCGCACCACCGCTCCCGAGGTAGATGTCGATGCCGGTGGTCCCCGGCTCGGTCGTATGGATGATGCCGGATACGTCGCCATCCCCGATCAGCCGGATTGAGGCGCCCGTGGAGCGAATGCTTTCGATCAGCGCGGCATGACGGGGGCGATCGAGTATGCAGGCGGAAATATCCTGCGGACGCACGCCCTTCGCGTCTGCAAGCCGCGCGATCGCGCGCTCCGGCGACATCTCCAGATTGACCGTCCCGGCGGCATAGCCGGGGCCGATCGCGATCTTCTCCATGTACACTTCGGGCGCATTGATAAGGCCCCCGCGCCGGGTGATGGCAATGACGGCCAGGGAGTTGGGAAGGTTCTTGGCGCAAAGGGTGTGTCCGTCGAGCGAATCGACTGCCACGTCGACCTCGGGCCCCTCGCCCGTTCCGACCTCTTCCCCCACATAGAGCTTGGCCACCGCATCGCGCTCGCCGTCGCCGACCACGATACGGCCGCGAATATTGAGCCGGTTGAGCTCGCCCCACATGGCTTCGACCGCGGCCCGGTCGGCGAGCCGCTCGTCGCCGCGGCCGCGCGCCGTCGCGGCTGCAATGGCAGCCCGCTCGGTAACCCTCACCAGCTCAAGGGTCAGCTGCCGATCCATGCCGCCTCCCTCGTCCCCCACCGTATCCTGCGTCCCGCTACAGCGCTTCGATACGGATCATCTGCGGCCGTCCAAACACCTCTCCCCCCGCTTCGATATTGGCAAGCGCGTTGCGGACAGCCTGTTCGGTGGTCGAATGCGTGATGATGGTGACCGGCTGAGCCTCTTCGGTCCCCTGCTTGGGTGCAGTGCCAATCGGCCGGTTCCGCTGCACAATGGAATCGAGCGAAATCCCGGCTTCCGCCATGCGGAGCGCGATCGCTGCGAACGCACCGGGTCGGTCGCGCACCTTGAGGCGAAGGTAGTATCCGCCCTCGTGCGCGCGCATGCGCGCGCGCTTGTATGGCTCGAGACTGGCCGCGGGCCGCCCGAGCGGCGGCACGCGCACACCCCGCGCCAAGTCGATAATGTCGCCGACAACCGCGGAGGCCGTCGCATTGCCGCCGGCGCCAGGACCGGAAAGGATCACCGAGCCGATAAAGTCGCCTTCCACCGCCACGGCGTTGGTCACCCCGGAGATGCGGGCGATGTCGCAGTCACGCGGCACCATGGTGGGGTGGACGCGCTGCTCGATGCCGGATTCAGTGCGCTGTGCTACGCCAAGCAGTTTGATGCGGTAGCCGAGCTCCTCGGCCGCCCCAAGGTCCTCCGGCGTGATGCCGGAGATCCCTTCCACATAGATGGAATCGCTGTCGATCTCGGTGCCAAAAGCGATGCTGGTCAGGATGGCCAGCTTCTGCGCGGTGTCCAGTCCCTCTACGTCGAAGGTCGGATCGGCCTCCGCGTAGCCG
>CAZARE010000215.1:0-10697 GCA_964487455.1 uncultured Propylenella sp. | reverse complement strand
GACGGTCAAGGAAATATCAATCAGATGACCGTCTTTTCGGCGCCGCACGGTCTCGTAGTGCTCCACCCGCTCGCCGCCGCGGATGCGCCTGAGGATCTCCGGTCCTTCGTCCCGACGATCAGCGGGAATAAGGAGTGCGATGGGCTGACCCACAATCTCATCGGCCGAGTACCCGAAGAGACGCTGCGCGCCGTCGTTCCAGCTGACAATCAGGCCGTTGAGATCCTTGCTTACGATCGCATCGTCGGACGATTCGACGATGGCCGCGAGTCGCTGGTGCGCCGGCTCGCTCGCCTTCTGCTTCGAGATGTCAAGGATGCTGACCAAGGAGCGCTCACGCCGCTCGCCGCCCCATGCGATGGTGATCAGGACCGTAAGACGGCCGCCTTTGAGCGTTCGCGCCAAGGACTCGCTCTCAAAGCGGCGCTGTCCCTCCCAAACGGAGACCATCTCCTCAAGGAACACGGACTTCGTCTCAGGAAGAAACGTCGCCCCCAGAGCGCCGAGCAGGTCCTCCTTGCTGTCCGCCTCAAAGAGCTCGACGGCGTATTCGTTCACGTCGCGCACCTGGACCAGAGAGACCGCTTTCGCCAGCTCGTCAGGCCGCGCTTCGAAATACGAGCGCAAATCGGTCACGCCTTGCGCACGAAGCCCATCAAGAAGGTCGAGGACCGAAGAGAAATCCTGCTCCCACAGCGCAACGCTCGCTCCATCAAAGATTCTGCGATAGCGCGCTTCGCTTGCCTGGAGGCGCTTCTCCGCCTCTCGCCGCTCCGTCATGTCGACGAGCATGTTGACGGCGCCGCTCAGAGCGCCGGCCGCGTCGAAGAGCGGCGTGGGATAAGGAAGGAAGGGGACGCGGGTACCATCGGGCCGCTCCGCTATGGCCTCTACGCCTCGAACCGGCCGCTTAGTCCTAAGCGCCAACGCCATCGGGCATTCGTCATGCGGCAGGGGAACTCCATCCAATCCCTGCAAGCGCCAGCTGACGCACCATTTATCCTTCCCCAGCTCAGGCTCACGGCCGGCCAGCTCCGCCGCCCCGCGGTTATAGAACGTAATCCGGCCGTCGGCGTCGGTCGTGTAGATGGGGGCGGGAAGCGCGTCGAGAATATCGCGCAACCGGCGCTCGCTTTCTCGGAGGGCGATCTCGTTCTTCTTTCGCTCGGTGATATCCTGAAAGCAGTTGATCGCTCCCTGCAGGCGTCCAGCGGCCCCCTTCAGCGGCTCGATGTTGACCAGTACGTTGATCCGCGACCCGTCGGGACGCTCGATCACGACTTCCTTGTCGCGCGCGGGGTGCCCGGTGCGGAGCACGGTTTCCATTGGCGTGCTGGCATGAGGCAGCGGCGTTCCGTCGACTTCGTAGAGACGATAAGAACCGCAGAATCGCTCGTCGGTGTCGCCCGGACGTGGCGAGCGTCCCCACAGCTCTACGGCGTGGCGATTGAAGCGAACAAGAATCCCGTCGGCGGAGCAGACGTAGACGGCGGCCGGTATCGCGTCCAAGACCGTCTGATCGATCGCCAGAAGCGCCTCAAATCCGAGCGGATCCTCGGCCCCAGGAAAGACTTCCACATTGCTCATGTGAGTTCCCCTCCAGCGCTGAAACGCACACGGATACGGTCGGTTCCCAGGAGGCTGGCGAGTTCTCGCGACACCTACGGAGGGGTGAAGAGCCGGTTTCGCCTCAAGGCCGTGTGGAAGAAAATCAAGCGGTTTCCGTGGGTCGTGTCAGCCGATCCGCTTCGGCGAGATCCTCGTCGGTGAGCGGCCACGCGCCGACCGCCCGCAGGTTCTGCTCTACCTGCGCCGGCGTGCTTGCCCCGGCGATGACGCTGGCGACGGGCGGCTGTGCCAGTAGCCAGCAAAAGGCGAGATCGATCAGCCTGTGCCCGCGGCGCTCGGCGAACCCTGCTAGGCCCTCGGCAACGCCAAGATTGCGCTCGGTCAGGAAGATGTCGGCGAGCGGCTTCGCGCGCGCAAGGCGGGAGCCCGCCGGCGGTGGCTGGTCCTTCCTGTATTTTCCCGTGAGGATTCCGCTCGCTAGGGGGAAGAAGGGGAGCAGCCCGATGCCGTGTTCCCGCAGAACCGGGATCACCTCCTTCTCGATGTCACGGGCGAGCAGACTGTACTGCTCCTGCGCCGAGACGACGGCATGCGTTCCGAGCTCCTTGGCGATCCGCATCGCGTCGTTCACCTGAGCGGCGGAAAAGTTGGAGCACCCGATATGGCGCACCTTCCCCGCACGTATCAGATCGTCAAGCGCCCGAATGGTTTCCTCCAGAGGCGTCTTCGGGTCAGGCTTGTGATAGAAGTACAGGTCGATCCAATCGGTCTTCAGCCGCGCCAGGCTTTCTTCGACCGCAGCGACCACGTAGGCGCGGGATCCGCCGGGATTGCGGCTTGGATCGTTCACAGGATAACCGAACTTGGTAACCAGAACGACATCCTTCCGCCGTTGACCGAGCGCGTTGCCGATCACCTCTTCCGACATGCCGAACTTGCCCATCGGATAGGAGTCGGCAGTATCGAAGAGCGTGACACCGAGGTCGAGGGCCTTGGCGATGACTCGATTGGATCCTTCCACATCAAGGCGTCCGCCAAAATTGTTGCAGCCGAGCCCGAGCACCGACACCTTCAGGTCGGATCCACCGAGGTTGCGATATTCCACAACTCCTCCCTCTGCGATCGGCCACCAAACAACGGCAGCGCCTAGCGGGTTCTTGGCAGGGACTTTCAGCACGAAGAACTACCGTGCACAATCCTCGGCAACGAATGCCGCCTTGAGCGAACAGCCCATGCATAAGCCTCGTCCTCCGTATCGCTTCCGCGCACCGCTCGCCCGACCCGAGGGCAAGGGTGGTACGCCGCCGAAATACCGCCGCTCGGTTGAAGATGGCGCGCTGATCGAGAAGGACGTCGCGATCGCGCTCAGGGACGGCGTGCGCATCTACGCCGATATCTTCCGACCCGCCGACGAAGAACCGGCGCCTCCCATTATCGCATGGGGCCCGTACGGGAAGCACGGCCACACCCGCTACGGGGTGAATTTTCCGAAAGCGGACGTGGATGACGAGAGGCTGTCGCGCTACACGGCCTTCGAGGCGCCCGACGCGCTCCATTGGGTGAAGAACGGCTATGTCGTCATCAACGTCGATCCGCGCGGCACCTGGTACTCAGAAGGCGACGCAACCTACCTCTCGCCGGAAGAAGCGCAGGATTTCTACGACGTCATCGAATGGGCGGGAGCACAGCCTTGGTCGAGCGGCAAGGTCGGCCTGTCGGGGGTCTCTTATCTCACGTCGTCGCAATGGCGAGTGGCGGAACTGGATCCGCCGCACCTAGCCGCCATCAATCCCTGGGAAGGATGGACGGACACCTACCGGGAGGTAGCGCGCCACGGAGGCATTCCGGAGACCTCGTTCTGGCCCTATCTGCCGAGCCGCTGGGGGCACGGCATCAACCGGGTCGAGGATCTTCGTGCCGAGTCTGAGGAGCACCCCTTCTACGACGACTTCTGGCGTGCGAAGACCGCCGACTTCTCAAAGATCAACGTGCCAGCCTATGTGGTGGCGAGCTGGACCGACCAGGGGCTCCACACGCGCGGCACGCTGGAGGGCTTCAAGCATATCCGCTCGGAGCAGAAATGGCTCGAGGTGCACGGCCGCAAGAAGTGGGCCTATTACTACGAGCCCGCGAGCGTCCACCGCCAACAGGCTTTTTTCGATCATTTCCTCAAGGGGCTCGAGACCGAGATCGCCGACTGGCCGAAGGTGCGGCTGGAGGTGCGGCGCAGCTACTATGTCGGCGACTTCCGCGCGGAAAGCGAATGGCCTGTCGCGCGCACCCGCTACGTTCCGCTTTATCTTGATGCATCAGCGGGGAGGCTGAGCCGCGAGCGGCTCCCGAGACCCTCCACCGTCACCTACGACGCGACAGCACCGTCCGGCGCGCCGGAACGCGCAACCTTCGACCATGCCTTCGACCAGGAAACCAGACTTATCGGTCACATGAAGTTGAAGCTCCACATGTCGACCGATGCCGGCGACGACATGGACCTCTTCGTCGCCATCCAGAAGCTTTCGGCGCAGGGCGAGATCGTTCCCTTTGCCTACTACGCCCAATTCGAGGATGGGCCGGTGGCGCTCGGCTGGCTCAGGGTGTCGCATCGCGAGATCGACTCCGAGGCTTCGAGCCCGTTTCAGCCGGTCCTGAAGCATCGGCGCGAGCTAAAGCTCCGCCCAGGCGAGATCGTCGCGTTCGAGATCGAGATCTGGCCGTCGGGAACGCTGTTCGAGCCCGGGTCCTCGTTGCGGGTCGTGGTCCAGGGCCGCGATATCTACGACTACCCAAAGCCGAGTGTTTACGCGCGCCACGAGGAGTTGGTGAATCGGGGCCGCCACACCATCCACACCGGGGGCGAGCACGACTCGCACCTGCTGGTACCGGTGGTCCCCGAGTGATGCCGCCGGCTGGCAAACCGCGCGCGTTCAAGCATCATTTGACCGAGCCGGCCTTTGCGCCTAGGTTTTTGTATACAATGAAATGAACGTAAGGGAGGGTGGAATGCCATACATACGCGCGGCGCTCCTTGCCGCATTTGCGGTCTTCTTCGGCCTTTCCGCTGGTCAAGCCCAGGACACGGTCAAGGTCGGCGTCATCGTGCCGTTCTCCGGCCAGTTCGCCGATCCCGGCATCCAGCTCGACAGCGGCATCAAGACCTACATGGCGCTGCACGGCAACGAGGTCGCCGGCAAGAAAATCGAGATCATCCGCAAGGACGTAGGCGGCATAGCGCCGGACGTGGCCAAGCGTCTGGCGCAGGAGCTGATCGTTCGCGACGAGGTCGACATCCTCGCCGGCTTTCTGCTGACGCCGAACGCCCTGGCCGCCGCCGACGTGTCGCAGCAGGCCGAGAAGTTCATGGTCGTGATGAACGCCGCAACGTCCGTGATCACCGAGAAGTCCGATTTCATAGCCCGCACGTCGGTGACCACGCCGCAGATCAACGAGTCGTTCGGCAAATGGGCAGCCGAGCAAGGCGTGAAAGAGGTTTACTCCCTGGCCACCGACTACGGCCCTGGTCACGACGCTCAGGACGCCTTCCATCGTGGCTTCGAGGCCGCCGGCGGCACGATCGTCGGCTCCGACCGCACGCCGGTCGTCAATCCGGATTTCTCCGCCTACGTTCAGCGGGTCAAGGACGCCAATCCTGAAGCGGTCTACATTTGGGTTCCGGGCGGCGCGCAGCCGCCGGCCATCGGCAAGGCGTTGGCGGAGCGCGGCCTCACCCCGCAGAGCACCAAGATCCTTGGCCAGGGCGAGCTGACCGCCGACGAGGCTCTGGAAAGCATGGGCGATCTCGCCATCGGCATCATCACCGCCTACCACTACGACGCTCACCGCGACTCGGCGCTCAACAACGAGTTCGTCACCGCTTTCCGCGACGAGTACGGCCGCAATCCCGACATCTACTCGATCGGCGGGTACGACGGGATGCACCTGATCTACGAGGTGCTGAAGGCCACCGGGGGCGACACAAGCGGGCAGGCGCTGATCGATGCCGCCAAAGGGATGGCTTGGGAGAGCCCGCGCGGGCCGATCTCCATCGATCCGGAGACTCGCGACATCGTCCAGACCGTCTATATCCGCGAGGTGCAGAAGGTCGGCGAAGAGCTGATCAACGTCGAGATCGACAAGATAGAGAACGTCAAGGATCCGACCCACTAGGGAAACGGGCGCGGCAAGGCCCGCGCCTCGTTCGTCTGTCCGGAGGCGAGCATCAAGCCGTGATCACGCAGATCGCCGTCGTCCTGTTCGACGGCCTCGCCTTCGGTATGCTTCTCTTCCTCCTCTCGGTAGGACTGTCCGTGACGTTGGGTCTGATGAACTTCATCAACCTGGCGCACGGAGCATTCGCCATGCTTGGCGGCTATGTGGCGCTCACGCTCACGCGCAGCATGAACGTTCCGTTCCTCGTCGCGGTCCTAGGTGCGTTCGTTGCCGCGGCCCTGGTGAGCGTCGCCTTCGAGCGCACTCTGTTTCGCCGCCTCTATCGTGCGGGGGAGCTGAACCAAGTGCTGTTCACCATCGGCCTGGTTTTCGCCGCAGCGGCCAGCGCCGCCTACGTCTTCGGAACGGTGCAGCAGCCGATACAGATTCCCAACTATCTGCGCGGCTCGGTGCAGATCGGCGGGATGACGCTCGGCATCTACCGGAGTTTCCTGATCGGCGTCGCGCTGATCGCTGCGGCGCTGCTCATGGTCGGGCTCGAGTTCACCAAGTTCGGCGCCATGGTTCGCGCCTCGGTGGACAACCAACGCGTGGCGCAGGCGCTTGGCATTGACGTGGACCGTGTCTTCGCCGTCACGTTCGCATTGGGGAGCGGACTGGCGGGCCTCGGCGGCGCGTTGGCCATCGAAGTCGTCGGCCTCGACCCCTCCTTCGGCTTCCACTACCTCGTCTATGTCCTGATTATCGTCGCCGTCGGCGGGCTCGGCTCCATCGGCGGCTCGTTGGCAGCGGCGGCGCTGCTCGGCATCAGCGACGTGGCCGGCAAATATTTCGTTCCCGAGCTTGGAGCCTTCTTCATCTACCTCGTCATGGTCGGCATCTTGTTCGTCCGGCCGCAGGGCCTATTCGGAAGGCGCTGAGCAGGTGGCGGAGACGGCGGTTTCCGGTAGCTACCCCTTCACATGGCTCAAGCGCCAGAGCCGGTGGAGCGTGTTCGAGATCGCATTCTGGCTGGCAACGCTGATACCGTTCTTCATCTTTCCCACCTACCTGTCGCTCGCCAGCCAGATCGCCATCACCGCGCTTTTCGCGGTGTCGGTCGATCTCATCCTCGGGTACGCGGGCATCATCACCCTTGGCCACGCCATGTTCTTCGGGATCGGCGCGTATACCGCCGGACTGCTAACCACAATCGGCTGGGGCGAGCCGCTCACAGGACTGGTTGCAGCCGGGGCGGTGGCGGGGCTGGTCGGCTACGTCGTGAGTTTCATGATCGTGCGCGTGCGCCATTTGGCGCTGATCATGATCACCCTGGGGCTGGGCCTGCTGACGGTGGAGCTGGCGAACTCCATGACCTGGCTGACCGGCGGCGCCGACGGGCTACAGGGGATCGACGCCTGGCCGATCTTCAACACGTTCCAGTTCGACCTGTGGGGCTACACCGCCTACAGCTACGCCCTGGTCGTGCTTTTTCTCGGGGTGCTGATCTCGCGGCGGCTGGTGCACTCGCCGTTCGGCCTGACCCTACGCGGCATCCGCGAGAACGTGACCCGCATGCCGGCCATCGGGTCGCCCTACCGGGTGCGGCTGCAGAAGATCTTTACCATCTCCTCCGCCATGGCCGGAGTCGCGGGCGCGCTGCTTGCCCAAACAACGGAGACCGTCTCGCTGGAATCGCTCGGCTTCCAGCGCTCAGCCGATGTCGTAGTGATGCTCATTCTGGGCGGCACGGGACGGCTCTACGGCGCCATCGTAGGCGCCATCATCTTTATGGTGGCGCGCGATCAGCTTTCCGACGTGAATCCCCAGTACTGGTACTTCTGGATCGGACTCTTGCTGATGATGGTCGTTCTGTTCATGCCGAACGGCATTCTCGGCGGACTTGCGGGACTGGTGCAGCGTCGAGGCCGCTCGTGAGCGGAGCCGTCCTCGAAACGCGCGCCTTGAACAAGAGCTTCGGCTCGCTCGTGGTGGCTGCCGACGTCAATCTTTCGCTCCCGCAGGGAGCGCGTCACGCGCTGATCGGGCCGAACGGGGCCGGCAAGACGACACTGATCAACATGATCACAGGACAGGTCGGGCCCGACGCCGGCGATATCCTGCTCGATGGAGAGCCGATCACGCGGCTCAGCCCCGAGGCGCGGGTGAAGCGCGGCCTGGTGCGGACGTTCCAGATTACAACCCTGTTTCCACGCCTGAGTCCCATCGAGGCTGTGACGCTGGCGGTTTGCGAACGGCGCGGCGAGGCCGCCGATTGGCGGCGAGGATTCGCCGCCCACCGCGCCGCCGTCGACGAGGCGTTTCAAATCCTGACCGGGCTCGGGGTCGCCGACGAGTGCACCCGCGAGACCCGCTTCCTCGGCTACGGTCAGCAGCGGCTCCTCGAGATTGCGCTCGCCCTGGCCACCAAGCCGAAGGTGCTGCTGCTCGACGAGCCTGCCGCCGGCGTGCCGCGAAGCGAGAGCGCCGCGTTGTTCGAAGCCATCGCGTCTCTTCCCGAGGACATTACCGTGCTCTTCATCGAGCACGATATGAGCATCGTCTTCCGCTTCGCCACGAGGATCGTCGTGCTTGTCGGAGGGGCGGTGCTGCGGGTGGGGACGCCCGAGGAAATCGCTGCGGACGAGCGGGTGCGGGAGGTCTATCTCGGCTCGGCCGATCACGGAATCGCCGGGCATGTCTGAATTCGCGCTCGAAGTCATCGATCTGCATGCAGGCTATGGCGACGCCCTGGTCCTGCACGGCATTTCGTTCGGCCTGGCGGAAGGCGGCAGCCTCGCCGTGCTCGGCCGAAACGGAGTGGGCAAGACGACGCTTCTGCTGACGCTGATGGGCAACACCGATGTCCGCAGCGGCCAAGTTCTCTGGCGCGGCGAAGACATTACCCGGAGCCCGCCGCACAGGCGTGCCCGCGCCGGGCTCGGCTGGATCCCCCAGGAGCGCGACGTGTTCGCCTCGCTCACCGTGGACGAGAACCTGACCGTCGTCGCGCGCCCCGGGCGATGGAACCGCGACCGCGTCTATGAGCTGTTTCCCCGGCTCAAGGCGCGACGCGACCAGAAGGGCAATCACCTTTCGGGCGGCGAGCAGCAGATGCTGGCGATCGGGCGCACCCTGACGATCAATCCGACCATTCTGCTTCTCGACGAGCCACTGGAGGGCCTGGCACCGATCGTCGTTGAGGAGCTTTCCGACGCGATCGCGAAGATGAACGCCGAAGGCTCGATGAGCCTCATCCTCGTGGAGCAGCATGCAGAGATCGCTCTGTCACTGACGGAGGAGGCAATGGTGGTCGAGCGCGGCGCCGTGGTCCACCGGGGCCACTCGGCCGAACTGCTGAAAAGCTCCGCGCTGCTTGACCGATTCATCGGCCTCAATCTCGCCGCCGAGGGCTGAGCAGCGCCGGCTGGCGTTTCGCACCGCTGACCGCCCATCTCTTCGCCTACGCCTCGCGAAAACCGGCGGCACCGACTAGATAGGGCTGGTGGCGATCGAAGATTCAACGAACCAGTCGAAGCGCGCGCACGTGGTCGAGGACCAAAGCGCGGTATTCGATTTCCTCGGCGACCCCGCAACGCACGGGCTCCCCGACAAGGCGGTGCGCATCGACACGCACGGCGCCGTCGTCTTTCTCGCCGGCGAGAATGCCTACAAGGTGAAGCGCGCCGTGAAGTTCCCCTTCATGGACCTCTCGACGCTGGCGAAGCGCAGGGCGGCGTGCGAGGCGGAGATCGCCGTCAACAAGGACAATGCTCCGACCATCTATCTTGGCGCCTTGCCGATCACGCGAGCAAACGGCGGGCTACAACTAGGCGGCTCCGGAGAGGCGGTCGAATGGTCCGTCCACATGCGCCGCTTCGACGAAAGCCAGACGCTGGATCACGTGGCGGACGCCGGAGGCCTGACGCACCCCCTCCTCGCCAGGCTTGTCCGTGCTATCCTCGCCTCTCATCAGCGTGCGCCGATGCGCGAGGGAGGGCCGGCGGCTGAATCGCTCAGTCGCTACATCTTCGAGAGCGACGTGGCGTTCAAGGAGAGCCCGGACCTGTTCCCTGCCGAGGAAGTGGAAGCGCTTACCCGGCGATCCCGCGCGATGCTGGAGCGATGCGGTGACGTGCTGCTCGAGCGCGGCGAGCAGGGCTTCGTGCGCCGCTGCCACGGCGACTTGCACCTCAGGAACCTTGTCCTCATCGACGGCGAGCCAACGTTGTTCGATGCGGTGGAGTTCGATGACGCGATCGCCACGGGCGACGTGCTCTACGACCTCGCCTATCTCTTGATGGATCTCTGGGAGCGCGGTCTCAGGCGGCAGGCCAATCTCGTTCTCAACCGCTATCTTTGGGGCAGCGGCAAGGAGCAGCTGCCCGGGCTTGCGGCCTTGCCGGTCTTTCTGTCGATCCGCGCCGCGATCCGCTCCAAGGTGATCGCCGCTTCGCTGCCGCATTTGTCGGAGGCGGAGCGTGAGACGATGGCGCGCGAGGCACACCAGTATTTTCGGGCCGCCGGGAGCTTCCTGGAGCTGGAAACGCCTCGCCTGGTTGCGGTCGGCGGATTGTCGGGCAGCGGCAAGACCACGCTCGCGGGCGCGATCGCGCCATTCGTCGGATCGGCGCCCGGGGCAGTGCACCTAAGAAGCGACATCGAGCGCAAAGTCATCGCCGGGGCCGGAGAGACGGACCGGTTGCCGTCGGCAGCGTATACACGAGAAGCGTCCGATGCCGTCTATGCCGCGCTCCGCCGCAAGGCCGAGCTCGTCCTCAAAGCAGGATGCAGCGTGGTCATCGACGCCGTCCACGCATCCCCAGGCGAGAGAGCGGCAATCGAGGCGACCGCAGCCGACGCGGGCGCCCCTTTTCAGGGGCTTTGGCTAGAGGCGCCCGAGGAGACGATCCTGGCGCGCGTGCGGGAGCGCGCCGACGATGCATCGGATGCCACGGAGAAGGTTGTGCAGCGACAGCTCC
>CAZARE010000214.1:0-19723 GCA_964487455.1 uncultured Propylenella sp. | reverse complement strand
CGGGCGACGGATGCGCGATAGATTTGACGCTCGAGCGCGCTTATCGAGAAGTTTCCCGTCAAGAGCGCCCGGTCAAGCCACGGATCGAGCTCGGCATCAGCGCCCGGCCTTCCGAGCATCGATTGGAAGCGCTCGAGCTGCAGCTCGATCTCTCTGCCGGTAATGCGTCCCCCATGCCGATGTGCGGCCAGCGTGGCGCCAAGAACCGAATGCATTTGCTGAAGGCCGCCTGCCCAGTCGGTCCGTTCGATCACTGCGGCTGCAGTGGCGTCGAGCTCCGGCGTCGACAGTCTCATTCGCGCGGACAAGACCGGTAGAAAGGCGTTCGCGATCGCAAGACGATCGGCGCGCCTCTGCGCGAGGGACGGCATGCGAAGAGTGAGCGTCGACAGCGCGTACCAGAGACCCGGGTGCACCGACGCGCCCATCGACTGGTCCTGGAGATCGAGGGCCGCCAGCGCAAACACCCTGGGGCCGCCGGCGAGCATCCCCTCCTCCAGCGCGCGGGCGAGCCGCTCTTGCATCTCCACGGGCACCTGTTGCACGCCGTCGATCAGCAGAGCCTCGGCGGCGGGACCACGTTTCCGTCCCCGGACGGATCGAGAGATCTCGGCGCAGGTCTCCTGGGTGACCTGGCTCCCGCCGATTTGTCGAAGTCCGGCACCCGACGGACTGGAGGCCCGGTGAAGATAGCGCGCCGCCCGGTTCCGTCCGGTACCGACTGCTCCTTCGATCAGCACCGGCAGGGCCATTGGAGCGAACCGATCCAGCAGTTCGCGCACGGGCGCGAGGAGGATTCGATCGAGCTCCGACAGCGCCGCGTCGGCAGTGCGCGCCGTCAGTTCGGGGCGAGGCTCGATGTGCCCTCCCTCCTCCAGCGTGGCTGCGATGCGCTCCCGGAACAGGATGACTTGCGGGTCGCCCGGGCCCCAAACGTCCGCTGGCCTTCCCACAACACGACAGTGGCGGTGTCCGTTGGCGCTGCACTTGACCTCTTTGTAGATGATGAGCGTGTCGAAGAATTCGCTCGCGTAGCCGGAGGCGTAGCCCAGCTGGGTCCAGCAGACCGGCTCCGTGGCTTGCCGATGATGGCAGCGAAACTCCTCGGCCTCGACGCTGTCGTGCCAAATGAACTCGCCGGCGAAGCGCTTCTTGCGCAAGTCGAACTCGTTGTAGACCGTCTCGACGCGCACGACGCCGCTGAACGTGTGCAACCGGGTACCCGCAGTGAAAGCGTCGCCGAAGTCGAGGCTGGGCCAGCGTGTGCGAATGAAGCGCGCGTCCGCCCGGCCCGATAGGAAGCCGAGCCGGATGAGGAAAACTCGCGCCTCTTGCGGGCCGAGGAGATCGATCAGCTCGCGCCGCAACTCGACCCCAACGGCTGCCCGCTGCATGACGATCCGCTCTCCGTTGAGGCGGATCGTCCCGTCGATCGGGTTGAAGACGAGGCTCGACAACAGCTCCCGGACGGTGGGTTTGCCACCCCGATCCAGCAACTTGGACGTTTCCAAAGGTGCCCTCAAGTCATGGCCCCGCGACCCGCGCTCTTGGGTTCCGGACGGTCCCTTGAATTGATGAAATCGTCAAGTAGCGTTCATTATTACATCAATATTAATGACAGCCCCGTCGCCTGCGTGGCCGCTCCATCCGAGCCAGAACCTATCGTATTATCAATACCCTAGGCGTCACATCGGAGGCAGGTGGCCCCATCTCAGCAGTCCCGTTTTGACAGGCAACCGGACGTGGGCTGCTATCTGGGTCCCGGCGCTGAGCTTGACCGGGAGAAGATCGGCGACGCTCCGACTGACAGGCGGCTCTTGGAAGCGCCCAAGCCGTTCGGAGCGTTCGATCGACGATGGGAGGAGGGATGGCGACCCTGCAGGAGATGTTCGACGTGCGCGGCAAGTCGGTGATCGTCACCGGCGGAGCGAGCGGCATCGGTCGCGCCTACGCGGAGGTCATGGCGGACAACGGAGCGCGCGTCTGCATCTTCGACATCGACGAAGCCGGCCTTGAGCTCGCGGTCAATCAGATGAAAGCGAGCGGTGCCGACATCTGGGGGCATATGGTCGACGTTTCCAGCCGTCCGCGCATGGCGTCGGCTTTCGACGCCGTGGCGGAGCGTCACGGCCGGATCGATGTGGTCTTTGCTAATGCCGGCATCGATGCCGGACCCGGCTTTCTGTCGACCGAGGGCGAGCGCATCCCCGAAGGCGCGGTCGATGTGCTGGACGATCGCCACTGGGACCGGGTCATCGAGGTAAACCTCAGCTCCGTCTATACGACCGTCAAGCACGCGGCACGGCACATGAAGCGGACGGGCGGAGGGCGCATCATCGTGACGTCGTCGATTGCCGCCCAGGTCAACGAAGCGATCGTCGGCACGCCCTACATGCCCGCCAAGGCCGGGGTCGATCATTTCGTCCGGCAGATGGCGATGGAGCTCGGCGCCTTCGGGATTCTCGTCAACTGCATCTCGCCGGGGCCGTTCATGACCAACATTGCGGGCGGGCGGCTGAAGATCGCGGCCGATAGGCGGGCCTTCGAGGCGCAATCCCTGATCGGCAGGATCGGCGATCCCGATGACATCAAAGGGCTCGCCCTCTACCTTGCCTCGCCCTGCTCCTCCTATGTGACCGGGAGCCAGATCGTGATCGACGGTGGGTCGATGCATCGGATCAAATAGCAACTTCATCCAAGGCGTCCGGCTCTGTTCGGCCACGGTGGTGGCCCAGACCGGCAAAGAGGGAGGAGATCATGACGACAATCAGGAAGAAAAGCATGACGACTGGGAAGAGAAGCACCACCGGCCCGTCACGCCGGACCATTCTCAAGGGAATGGGCGCCGGTCTGGCGACATCGACGATCGCCGCGCCCTGGGTCGCACGCGCTCAGGGCACCATTAGGGTCGGTTTCGTTACACCGGCCACCGGGCCCCTCGCCCTATTCGGCGAGACCGACGGGTGGGCCGTCGAAAAGATCAGGCAGCACCTCGCCGACGGACTCGAGACGTCCTCCGGCAAGTACAATGTCGAGATACTGGTTCGCGACGGACAGTCCGACCCAAATCGCACCGCCGAGGTGGCAGGCGACCTGATCCTCAACGATGAGGTCCACCTTATCATCCCGGCCTCGACCACCGACATCGTCAACAACACGGCCGATCAGGCAGAGCTCCACGAGTGTCCCTGCGTCTCTACCGCGGCGCCCTGGCAGGCGATCATCTTCCCGCGCGGCGGCCAGGACAATCCCTTCACCTGGACCTATCACTTCTTCTGGGGTCTCGACGAGGCGCTCAGGACCTTCGTCGGCCTGTGGAACACCATCGAAACCAATCGCAAGGTGGGCATGCTGTTCCCGCAGAACGCCGACGGCGAGACTTGGGGCAACGACGAATACGGCCTGCCCGCGCCCACCAAGGCGGCCGGGTTCGAAGTCGTCGTCCCCGGCTACTTCCAGCCCCGCACCAACGACTACACGGCGCAGATCACGGCCTTCAAGACCGGCGATTGCGACATCGTCGGCGGCATCACCTATGTCGACGACTTCAAGACCTTCGTGAACCAGTGCGCCCAGCAGAGCTACCGGCCGAAAGCGGTGACCGTTGCAGCCGCGCTGCTCTTCCCGTCGGGCATCGAGGCTCTCGGCGATCTGGGCGACGGCATGTCCTCCGAGGTCTGGTGGACGCCCGCTTTCCCGTTCAAGTCGAGCCTGACCGGTCAGGTCAGCCGCGACATCGCCGACGCGTGGGAGGCGGAGATGAACCGCCAGTGGACGCAGCCGCTCGGCTACAGCCATGCGATCTGGGAGGTGGGCCTCGACATCCTGAAGCGCTCTTCCGATCCGCTCGATCGCGAGGCGAACCGCGCGGCAATGGCGGAGACCAAGATCGACACGCTGATCGGCACTGTCGACTTCACGAGCGGGCCTCATCCGAACGTGTCGACCACGCCCATCTTCGGCGGCCAGTGGGTGACGGGGGACAAGTGGCGCTACGACCTCAAGATCGTCGACAATACTGTCAACAAACTGTTTGAGCCGGAGCAGCCCATGAAGCTGATGCCCTGGTCGACCTAGACCGTAGGAAAGGCCCCGATGGACGGCAAGGTACTGCTCCAGGCGCGCGGACTGAGCAAATCCTTCGGGGCCGCCCGGGTCCTTCGTGAGGTCAGTTTCGATGTGACGTCCGGCGAGGTGCTGGGTATCCTCGGGCCAAACGGCGCGGGCAAGACGACGCTGTTCAATCTGATCAGTGGCGATTTGAAGAGAGACGAAGGGGACCTGATGTTCGCGGGGCAGCCGCTCCGCCGCGAGCCCCCTTATCGCCGCTGCCGCATGGGGATCGGGCGAACCTATCAGGTACCCCGTCCCTACGACGGCATGACCACCTTCGAGAACCTGCTTGTCGCTGCGACCTTCGGGGGAGGGCGTACCGAATCCGAAAGCTATGGGGTGTGCGCTCAGATCTTGCGGGACTGCGAACTGACGGGCAAGGCGAACAGGATGGCCGGGGCGTTGACGCTACTGGACCGCAAACGGCTGGAGCTCGCCCGCGCCCTCGCCTCCGACCCCAAGCTTCTGCTTCTGGACGAGATCGCGGGCGGACTCACCGAGGACGAAGGCGGGGACCTTGTCGCCCTCATCCGTCGCATTCGAGACCGCGGCGTCACGATCGTGTGGATCGAGCATGTCGTGCACGCGCTGCTGGCCGTCGCGGACCGCATGATGGTGTTGGACTTCGGCGAGAAGATCGCCGAGGGTCTTCCACAGGCCGTGATCAACGACGCCGAAGTGAAGCGGGTCTATATGGGGATCGAGGCATGAGCCCGCCCCTTCTGTCCACGCACGGACTGGTCGCGCGCTACGGCGACTTCCAGGCGCTCTACGGCATAGATTTCGAGATTGCCGCCGGCGAGATCGTCGCCCTGATTGGGGCTAACGGCGCCGGCAAGTCGACGCTCCTGAAGTCCATCATGGGTGTTCTGCGCGTCGCTACCGACATGGTGCGGTTAGAGGGCCGACCGGTCGGAGGGTCACCGCCGCATCGCATGGTCTCGCAGGGGGTTGCCATCGTCCCCGAGGGGCGGCGCCTCTTCGCGGGCATGTCCGTTGAAGACAATCTGCGCGTCGCGATCGACAATGCCGCGGCGGCGAAAACCGGCGGCTGGAGTCTGGAACGGGTCTTGGACTTCTTCCCGATTCTGAGAGAGAAACGCCGGACCCCGGTTCAGTCGCTGTCGGGCGGGCAGCAGCAAATGGTTGCCATCGGGCGGGCGCTCCTGAACCAGCCGCGCGTGTTGCTCTGCGACGAGATCAGCATGGGGCTGGCGCCCAGGGTCGTGAAGGAGATCTACCAGTCGATCCCTTCGATCTCCGAGACCGGCACGGCGATCGTTCTCGTCGAGCAGGACGTAGGCCTCGCACAGTCCGCCTCCCACCGTCTCTACTGCATGCTCGAAGGACGCGTGACCCTTTCCGGCAGATCGGCCGACGTCACCCGCGAATCCATCGGCGAAGCCTATTTCGGAGGCTCCCATGCTGTGGCTTGACGGCTTGGTGCAGGGCATCCTCCTGGGAGGGCTCTACGCTCAGTACGCGCTCGGCATGGCGCTGATGTTCGGCGTCATGCGAATCGTCAACATCTCTCACGGCGACCTGATGGTCCTGCTTGCCCTGATCGGCATCACCCTCGCGGCGTCCTTCTCTCTCGGGCCGTGGGCGGTTCTGGCGATGCTGGTGGCGATCGGCGCCTTCATCGGCTGGGCGCTGCAGCGGATGATCCTCAATCGCGTGGTGGGGGCCGATCCGCTGCCTTCGCTGATTGCAACATTCGGCCTCTCGGTGGCGCTGCAAAACGCCATGCTGCAGATATGGTCCGCCGACACGCGCTCGCTGCGGGGTGGCGGAATCGAGCAGGCATCTTTCCAGATCGGGCCGCTGTTCGTAGGCGTGCTGCCCGTGATCGTCTTGATCACGGCGACGATACTGACAGGCGGGCTGGATGCAGTTCTTCGGTACTCCCGCTTCGGGCGGTCTCTTCGCGCTTCCGCCTCGGACGTCGAGGCGGCGGCCATGGCGGGGGTGAATCCGAAAAGCATCTACGCGGGTGCGACGGCGATCGCCGTCGCGATCCTCGGTTTCGCGGCGGTCTTTCAGTCGCTGCGCACGACGGTCGCCCCCGCGGACGGGCCTTTCCAGCTGATCTACGCGTTTGAAGCGGTGATCATCGGAGGCATGGGCTCCATCTGGGGGGCGTTCATCGGCGCCATGGTGCTCGGCGTCAGCCAGTCGATTGCGTTTCGCTTCAATCCCGGCCTCGGAATTCTGGCCGGCCACGTCGTGTTCCTGATCGTGCTCGCTGTCCGCCCGCAGGGCATCTTGGGAAGGGAATGACGCAATGAGCGACGCGGCACCAGTCCCGCCCGATTCGGTCCGGGTGCGTCGGCAGACCACGTCCGGGCTGATCACCCTCGTTCTCGGAATCGGCGTGCTGATCGCGATCGCGGCCATGCCATGGTGGGCGAGCCAGGGCCGCATCCGCGGCGTCGTCGAATTGTGCTGTTACATCGCGGTCGCGCAGATGTGGAACCTGCTGGCGGGGTACGGGGGTCTCGTGTCGGTGGGACAACAGGCCTTCATCGGCGTGGCAGCCTACACGATGTTCGTCATGGCCCAGCTCTGGGGGATCAACCCGTTCGTTGCCGTCTTGCTTTGCCTCGTCGCACCGGCGCTCCTCGCCATCCCCACCTACGGCCTGCTTCACCGCCTGGAGGGGCCGTATTTCGCGATCGGCACATGGGTATTGGCCGAGGTCATGCGACTGGCGACCTCGGTCTTCGGCTATGTGAATGCCGGCGCCGGGATGAGCTTGCGCGTCATGACCGGATATTCCGCTCATGAGCGCGCCATCGGCGTTTCCCTTCTCTGCGCCTTGATGCTGCTCGTGACGATCGGCGGCAGCTATTGGCTGTTGCGGTCTCGTTATGGGCTTGCCCTAACGGCGATGCGGGACAATCCCGTGGCGGCCTTGAGCCAAGGGGTGAATGTCGGCAGGCTTCGATTTCTGATCTGGGTAGCCGCCGCCGTCGGCACCGGTCTCGCGGGCGCGATCTATTTCATGGCGCAGCTGCGCGTCACACCGCCCTCGGCCTATGACCCGAACTGGGCCATAGTCGCGATCTTCATCGTCATGATAGGTGGGCTGGGCTCCATTGAGGGAGTCCTGATCGGCGCGCTCATCTACTTCTTCGCCGAGCAATGGTTCGGCCAGTATGGGGCGACCTATCTCGTGGTGTTCGGCCTCCTCACCCTGTTTATGGCGCTCTTCGCGCGGGGTGGAGTTTGGGGGCTGATCTGCAAGATTGTCGATGCTCCCTGGTTCCCGACCCGCCGCACGCTTCTGGAGGACAGCAAATGAAGGCCGCCATCTTCGATGGAGTCGGTCGGCCGTTGCGCGTGGACGACCTTCGATCGCCTGAACCGGCCGCGGACGAAGTCCTGCTGCGCATAGCCGCCTGCGGCATCTGCGGCTCCGACTTGCACATCACCGAAGATCCGGTGACGTTCGGGGTCGGGCAAGGCACTGTTCTTGGCCATGAATTCGCGGGCGAAGTGACCCTGGTCGGGGCCGACGTCACTGATTTCCGGGTAGGCGATCGCGTCGCGGTCGCGCCCATGTGGGGCTGCGGCTCCTGCGCGAGCTGCCGCAAGGGAGAGCCCGCATGGTGTTCCCGGATGCGCCTGATCGGTGGGGGCTATGCGGAGTCCGCGGCCGTCGCCGCGCGACAGTGTCGGCGCTTGCCCGACGATCTCCCGACGGTGGAGGGGGCGCTCGCGGAACCAGTGGCGGTCGGCCTCCACGCCGTCGTTCGTTCCGGCATGAAGACGGGAGACAAGGTGTTGATCCTCGGCGCCGGGCCGATCGGCCTCCTGGTGGCATTCTGGGCCCGCAGGATGGGCGCAAGCGCGATCATTGTCGCAGATCTCGCTCGCCATCAGGAGTCACGCGCGGCAGCCATGGGCGCGACGGGCTTTGCGATATCCGGACCCGACCTCGAGACCGATCTGCAAGACATGATCGGAAGTAAGCCCGACATCGTCTTCGAGTGCGTGGGCAAGAGAGGGCTGATCGACTTTGCGTGCCGGCTGGTGCGAGTCCACGGCACGGTCGTCGGCGTTGGCCTTTGCGTCGGGGGCGATGAATGGGACCCGTTCGCGGCGCTGTCGAAGGAGATACAGGTGGTCTTCGCGGTGTTCTTCACGATGGCGGAATTCGCGACCGCGATCGATGCGCTCGGCCCTGGCCGCTTCCGGCCGCAGACATTGATCACCGACAGAATCGATTTCGACCAGGTGCCGGTGACGTTCGAGGCGCTGCGGCGCCGGACGACACAATGCAAGGTCCTGATCAAAGCGTCGCAGTAGGCCCGCGCATGCGGCGTCCGAGGTGCTGTCGTGGACGCCCGCGGTGGACTCTCCAATCGCCCGCACATAGGATTTCGCCGACACAGCATGGCGGCTGGGATCGAGTCCCTGAGACGGCCGCGGCGTCGGGGCAAGCTGCTGCAGCCATCCTGCGGCTCGCCGTCATCGCAGCGGCGCTCCAATAGCCGGAGGGGAAACGCTGATGGCCCGGTTTCCTGATGAAGAGTGGCTGGCCGGTTTCCAGGAGCGGGCCAACACCGACCCCGAGCTGGCGTTGATCGGCCAATGGTTCACAGCCGATATCGGCCTCACCTTCGGCGAGACCCGTTATGTGCTGCGGGTTCGCAGGGGCAGGATCGCGGAAGTCATCTCCAACCCGCGCTTCGACGTGCGCACCCAGTTCGCCATTCGCGGGCCCATGGAGCTGTGGCGCCGCTTCCTCAGCCCCGATCCGCCGCCCCTGTATCACGATATTTTCGCCATGATCATGCGCGTGCCGGAATTCGTGCTGGAGGGCGACACACTTGTCGCCATGCAGAATGCCCGTGCGCTTCACCGCATGATGAACCTGATGCAGGGAACGGGGACGGCAGAGCATGCCTGACTTCGAACCGATTTCAGCTCGCTACATATCGGTCGATATCGGCGGCAAGCCGCATCGAGTCTTCGTCGAGGAGGCCGGAAGCGGAATTCCGCTTCTTTGCCTGCACACGGCGGGCGCCGACAGCCGGCAATACCGCCATCTGCTGAACGACACCGAGGTGACGGCGCGGTTTCGGGTCATTTGTTTCGATCTCCCCTGGCACGGCCGCTCCGACCCGCCCGATGGGTGGTGGCTGACCACCTATGAGCTCACGACCTCAAGCTATCTCGATATGATCCGCTCGGTGTGGAAGGCGCTGGAGTTGGAGCGGCCGGTGGTGATGGGCTGCTCCATGGGCGGGGCGATTGTCCTGAGGCTCGCCGCCGACTACCAGGATGAGCTGCGCGGCATCATCGGCCTGGAGAGCTCCGCCTACGCTCCGGGCCGCTACAATGACTTCCTGCATCACCCGGCCGTGCATGGCGGCGAGCTGGTGGCGACCTACACGTTCGGCCTCAACGCGCCCTCTAGCCCGGAGGCGGGCCGGCGCGACAATTGGTGGTACTACAGCCAGTCGGGGCCCGGAATCTATCGGGGCGACGTTATGTTCTACAGCTTCGACCATGATGCGCGCGAGCACATCAAGAGGATCGACACCGGCAAGTGCAAGGTCAGCCTTCTCACCGGCGTCTACGACTATTCCTGCACGCCGGAGATGACCGAGGCGGTAGCCAGGAGCATCCCCGGCTGCCGCTATACGCTGATGCAGGGGATCGGGCATTTTCCGATGATCGAGAACTATCCTTTGTTCCGGACCTACCTCTTGCCGGAGCTCGATCACATGGCAACGGGTAGCTGAGGCTGGCGACTGAGGGATCGTGCGGGACGGAGGAATCTTGCGACGCTACGAGCATTTCATCGACGGCGGCTGGGTGGCGCCTACCGGTGGCGCCTACATGGACACCGTCAATCCCTATACAGGCGCCACGTGGGCGCGTATCGCGCACGGCTCGCCTGAGGATGTCGACTTGGCGGTAGCTGCCGCCCGCCGCGCTTTCGAGGCGGATTGGTCGACCATGAAGCCGTCGGCGCGCGGCAAGCTGCTCCATCGATTGGCAGACGTCATCGAGGACAATGCGGCGGCCCTGGCCGAGATCGAGGTGCGCGACAACGGAAAGCTCTATGCGGAGATGTTCGGCCAGACCAAGTACATGGCCGAGTGGTATCGCTACTATGGCGGGCTCGCGGATAAGATCGAAGGCGCCGTCATCCCGACCGACAAGGCCAACATCTTCAACTATACGCGCTACGAGCCGCTCGGCGTGGTGGGCATGATCACGCCGTGGAACTCGCCGCTGCTGCTTCTGAGCTGGAAGCTCGCGGCGGCGCTCGCCGCGGGGAACACGGCGGTGATCAAGCCTTCGGAGTTCACCTCCGCCTCGACGCTGGTATTCATGGCCCTGTTCGAGAAGGCCGGCATACCGGCCGGAGTGGTGAACGCGGTCACCGGCCTTGGGGGCGATGTCGGCGCTGCTCTCGTCGCCCATCCGGACGTGCCGCGGATCGCCTTCACCGGCTCCGACGTCGCGGGGCAGAGAGTCTACGAATCGGCGGCCAAGCATATCAAGCACATCTCGCTGGAGCTCGGCGGCAAGTCGCCGAACATCGTGTTTGCGGACGCCGATCTGGAAGCCGCCGTCATGGGCGCCATCGCCGGTATCTTCGCAGCCACCGGCCAGACCTGCATCGCAGGCTCGCGGCTCTTGCTGCAGAGCTCGATCCACGATCGCTTCATGGAGCGGCTTCTGGAGGTCGCGGGAGCCGCCAAGGTCGGCGATCCGATGCTGCCTGAGACCAATGTCGGGCCGGTGACGACTCCCGCCCAATATCGGAAAATCCTCGACTACGTGGAGATCGCCAAGAAGGAGGGCGCGAGATGCGTCCTCGGCGGCAAGCCGGTCGCAGACGCGCCGGGAGGCCAGGCGGTCGAGCCGACGATCTTTACCGGCGTGACGAACGACATGCGTATAGCTCAGGAGGAAGTATTCGGCCCCGTGCTCGCCGTCATTCCCTTCGACGACGAGGACGAGGCGGTGGAGATCGCCAACGATGTTCTCTTCGGTCTCGCCGCGGGCGTGTGGACGTCCGACATCGGCCGTGCGCTGCGCATGGCCGAACGGCTCAAGGCCGGCACGGTGTGGGTCAATACCTATCGGGCGGTCAGCTACACCTCGCCTTTCGGCGGCTTCAAGCGGAGCGGCATCGGCCGCGAAAGCGGTCTGGAGGCGATCAAGGAGTATCTTCAGGTGAAGTCGGTCTGGATCGCGACCGAGGCAAGTAGCGGCAATCCGTTCGTGCTTCGCTGAGCGCGGGCCCGCTAGGTGCTGGCCCGATCGACGATCTCGAACCCGAGGTCCAGGGCGACGCGCTCGTCGGAGCGCGTCGCCACACGATCGAGCAGCACCTCGGCGCTACGTTTGCCGATCTCGTAGCGGGGAATCCGCACCGATGTGACCGGCGGGCTCAGCGAACTGAGAATGTCGACGTCGTCGAAGCTGGCGATCGCGATTCGCTCGGGGACGGCCCAACCCCGTTTTTGACATTCGAGGATAGCGCCGACGGCCAGCACGTCGCCGGCGAAAAAAACCGCGTCGACGCTCGGCTCGGAGCCGACCAGCTCCGCCACCGCCTCCGCTCCTGCTTGAATTCCGCCGGGCATTTCCAGCACCAGGGTCGGGTCGGCGTCGTGGCCGAGCTCGTCCAACGCGGCCAGATAGCCGCGGCGCCGAGCAATCGAGCGCGCGTTGTCCTTAAGCGGCAGGGTGACGAAGCCGATGCGACGGTAGCCCTTCCTGGCCAGGTGGAAAGTCATCTGCCGGGCAGCTTCGAAGTTCGAGTAGCTCACCGTCATATCCAGCGGCTCTGCGGTCAGGTCGCCGATCTCGACAACGGGCACGCCGGTGCGGCGAATCAATTCCCACGTGCCGGTTGTATGGCTCGTGTTGTGGAGGATCAGCCCGCAGACGCGTTGCTGGAGAAAAGCGGACACGGCCGCCTCTTCATCCTCCAGCGAATATCCGCTGTCAGTGATCATGAGCTGGTACCCGATGCCGCGCAGACAATCGGAAATGCCTTGAACGGTGTTGGCGAAGAGCGAGTTGCGCACGCTCGGCAACACCAGCCCGACAACGTTCGACCGGTTTGACGAGAGGTTGCCGGCAATCCGGTTTGGCAGGTAACCGATGGCGAGCACCGCTTCCTCGACGCGGCGGCGCATTTCGGCTGACACTTTTTGCGGCTCCCGCAGGACCCGCGAAACCGTCATCGGCGAGACGCCCGCGCGCAGCGCCACGTCGCGAAGGCGCGCGGCTCTCTGGCCGTTGTTCGATCTGCTGCTGCCCATCTCTCGCCTTGGTAGCGGCGTCTGCCCCGAGGCGCCCAATCTAGCCGCGGTTGCCAAGAAATGCTCGATTTGGTATCGATACCATCAATTGGCCCAAATGCCCAAGCCGCGCCTGTTCGCCGCGCCTCGGGCTTCAAAGAGCCGAGCAACGGGAGAGGAGCGCCGTGAGCCAGACGAGGCGCACCGGGTCACATCCGGCTGCTGACAGCGCGCCTCCACGGCCGATGAATGTCACGCGCGACCTCGCTGCGTGGCTCGGCGCAAATCGGCTGGAGGACATCCCCGACGACGTGCGCCATGAGGCGCGGCGGGCGCTGGTCAACTATATCGGCTGCGCCATCGGGGGCAGCACCGAAGACGCGGTGGAGATCGCGCTGAAGACGCTGGCGCCCTATTCCGGTCCGCCGACGACGCAGATCCTCGGGCGCCGCGAGAGACTCGATCCGCTGCGCGCGGCGCTGATCAACGGCATTGCCGCCCACGTTCACGACTACGACGACACGACACCGAAGAACTACATACACCCGAGCGCCCCGGTGCTCTCCGCCCTCCTCGCGTACGCGGCGACCCGTACAGTCAGGGGCCGCGACCTCATCCACGCCTTTATCCTCGGCTTCGAGGCGACTTCGCGCATCGGCAATGCGGTCTATCCGGCCCACTACGACGCCGGCTGGCATATCA
The DNA here is from genome assembly GCA_964487455.1 of uncultured Propylenella sp. Classification (GTDB taxonomy): domain Bacteria; phylum Pseudomonadota; class Alphaproteobacteria; order Rhizobiales; family Afifellaceae; genus DASWJZ01. Next base: position 6,632 of record CAZARE010000214.1, on the reverse strand, counting down.
CGGGGACCGCCGGCGTGTTCGGCGCAGCGGTGGGAATCGGACGTCTCCTGCAACTGGCGGAGCGGAACATGGTCTGGGCGATCGGTCTGGCGGCGACCCAAGCCTCCGGCATCCGCGAGATGTTCGGGTCCATGGGAAAGGCGCTGCATCCCGGGCGAGCGGCGGAGGCCGGCTATCTCGCCGCCTTGCTCGCCCGGAATGGATTTCCGAGCGGCGAGCACGGGCTGGAAGGCCGCCGCGGTTTCGCCGCCGTGCAGGCCGCGACCTACGACCTCAGCAAGGTCACGGAGCGAATTGGCGTCGACTACGACCTCAGAGCCAACACGTACAAGCCCTATCCTTGCGGCATCGTCATCCACCCGACGATCGAGGCCTGCATCGGCCTGAGGCAGAAGCATTCCATCCAGCCGACCGATATCCGGGAAGTGTCGCTGATCGTAGCGCCCCTTGTGCTCGACCTTTGCAGCAAGCACCAGATCACGACCGGCCTGGAGGGCAAGTTCTCGGTTTATCACGCCGCGGCGATCGGTTTGGTACGGGGCAAGGCCGGGCTTCGCGAGTTCACCGATGAGTCGGTGAACGACCCGCAGATCAAGCGCGTGCGTGAGATTGCGACGGCGACCGCCGATCCCGCGATCGCAGAGGACGCAGCAAAGGTCGAGGTCGCGCTCGCCGACGGGCGGCGGCTCAGAGCGTTCAACGAGCACGCAATTGGGAATATCGCTCGGCCAATGAGCGATCGGCAACTGGAAGAGAAGTTCCGCGACCAGGCGCTTGCGGTCCTGCCCGCGGCGCAAGTCGACCAGGTGATCGACATGTGCTGGAGGGTCGAGGCGCTGGACGACTGCCGAGAGATCGTGGGCGCCACGGCGCCGAACCCGCTCAACGACGCCATGCGTTCGCGGCCGGCGATAGCGTAGGAGATGTAACGGAGCGTTCGCCGTTCCAGGCGGCGACTAGGAACGAATGCCGAGCGAAAAGGCATCGAAGACAAGCACGAGAAAAGGGAGGATGCTGTGAGACACGCGAAATTGCTGAGCTGCTTAGCAGCCACACTGGCCGCCGCAACGAGCTTCGGCAGCGGCGCCTTGGCCCAGGACGAGGTCAAGATCGGGTTGATCGCGCCGCTGTCGGGTCCATGGGCCCGCCAAGGCGACCTGATGCAGAAGGGCGCAGAGCTAGCCATCGACCGCATCAACGCCGATGGCGGCATCAAGTCGTTGGGAGGGGCGAAGATCCGGCTCATGACTTTCGACGCCGGCGACAGCGTCGAGAAGGCCAAGAACGCGGCCCAGCGCATGGTCGCGCAAGAACCCGACCTGATCGGCGCAACCGGCTCCTGGCTGTCGAGCTTTACGCTCGGTGTTACCGAAGTCACCGAGCGGGCGGAGCTCCCGGTCTTGACCCTATCCTACTCCGACCAGATCACTGAGCGCGGCTTCAAGTATGTCTTCCAGACCTCGCCGACCGGCGGCGCTCAGGCAACCAAGGCCCTGCCTGCCCTGGTCGCGCTGGCTGAGAGCGCAACCGGCGAGCGGCCGAAGACCATCGGCATCATCATGGACAACACCGCGGCGCCGGTCAGCTTCGTCAAGCCGATGCGAGAAGGCGGCATTGAGGAGCTCGGCCTTGAGTTGGTGGTCGACGAAACGTTTACACCGCCGCTGTCCGATTGCACCCCACTCATCCAGAAGGTACGCTCCGCGCGGCCCGATCTGCTTCTCCTGCTTCCCACGGCTATCTCTGACGACAAGTTGTGCCTTGAAAAGCTGCATGAGTTCGGTCTCGGCGAGGGCCGAGTGCCGGTGATCTCCAACGGCGCCCATATCGCCGCTCCCGACATGCTGCAGAATCTTGGCGAAGAGCTGCTGGAGGGCGTGATGACTGTCGTCGCCAATTGGAGCATCAAGGGCCAGGAAGACATCGTCGCCGAGTATGTCGAGAAGTCCGGCGAGCCTTGGCCGACGCAGGAGACCATGTCGGTCGCGGGCGCCATCCTTGTGTTCGCGCAAGCGCTGGAAGAGGCAGGCGTCGCTGATCGTGTCAAGGTCGCCGAAGCAATTCGCAACATGGACACTACGGAGGGTCCGGCACGCTACTTTCCGGGCGGACGCGTGAAGTTCGACGAGAACGGCCGCCGCGTGGATGCCGATGTGGTTATCGTGCAGTGGCAGGCCGGGGTGCCGGTGACGGTCTATCCCGTCGATTCCGCCGTCAAAGAGCCGATCTGGCCAGACAACTAGGCTCGGCGAGGTCTTGCGCGCCGCGGGCTGCGGCGCGCAAGCAGCCGAGCGCTATTTTTCTGCCGTTTGACGAACCGGCACGGCATGCGACGGCCAGGCGCGGATGAATGGTGTCCGGTGGCCGCCCGTGCATAAGCTCGGACCGATCAGCATTGGTCTTGTTTAGAGGAGAGTGCTCAGCATGGACAAGGAAACCTTCGACACCGGGCTCGCTATTCGCACCGAGGTTCTCGGCAAGACGCATGTTGAGAACTCCATGCGCAACGCCACCGCGTTCAACAAGCCGTTTCAGGAGCTCGTAACCGAATACTGCTGGGGCGCTGTGTGGGGCCGCGAGGGCCTGCCGCGCAAGACCCGCAGCATGCTCAATCTGGCGATGATCGGCGCCCTCAATCGCCCCCATGAGCTGCGCATGCATGTGGCTGGCGCGCTCCGCAACGGAGTGACCCGCGACGAGATCAGAGAGGTATTCATGCAGCTCGCGATCTACGCGGGAGTTCCGGCGGGAGTCGATGCCTTTCGCGTCGCCATGGAGGTGTTCAAGGAGGAGGACGGCCGAGCCTGAACAGGCGCGGACGCGGGAGAACAGCATAATCATGGAAATCGGGTTTATCGGCGTCGGCATCATGGGCGTGCACATGGTGCGCCGGCTGCTGGCCGCGGGCCACCACCTGATCCTGCACGACACGCGCGAGGACGCCGTCGCCCCCTTCGCGGCGGAGGGGGCGGACGTTGCAGGCTCTCCGCGCGAGGTAGCCGACCGTGCCGAAACCGTTCTTGCGAGCCTGCCAACGCCGGAGATCGTGCTCCAGGTGGCGACCGGAAAGGACGGCGTGATCGAGGGAAGCCGAGTGCGCCGGTTCATCGATCTTTCCACGACCGGCGCCCGCATGGCGATCCAGATCGCCGAGGCACTCGCGGCGCGCAACATCGTGCAGCTCGACAGCCCGGTCAGCGGCGGCCCCGGTGGCGCGGAAAAGGGCACGCTCGCCGTCATGGTCTCCGGACCCCCCGCCGACATCGAGGTCGCTCGCCCGGCGCTGGCGGAGATCGGCAAGGTGTTCGTGGTCGGCGACCGCCCGGGCCTTGGCCAGACCATGAAGCTCGCCAACAATCTTCTGTCGGCGACTGCGCTCGCGGCAACCTCCGAGGCGATGGTGCTCGGCGTCAAGGCCGGGCTCGATCCCGCCATAATGATCGACGTCATCAATGCCGGCAGCGGCCGCAACAGCGCCAGCCAGGACAAGTTCCCGAAGTCGATCCTTCCCCGCACCTTCGACTACGGCTTCACCAACGCGCTCATGTCCAAGGACTTACGCCTTTGCCTGGCTGAGGCCGAGACCCTGGGCGTGCCCATGTGGGTGGGCAACGCGGTGCGCCAGATGTTCCAGATATCCGCCGCGCAGTACGGCGCCGACGCCGACTTCACAAACGTGGTGAAGTGTGTCGAGGCGTGGGCGGGCGCCGAAGTGCGAGCCAAGCCGAAGTGAGCCGATGAGCGAAGACGTGCACGAAATCTACGCGATCCGCTACGCGCATCACGATCGTAGCTCGGCGGAGAACTTCATCGGCGGCGATCCCCATGACGTGCCGCAGCCGCTCGATTACTTCGTATGGGCCATCGTCGGGGCTGACCGCGCAATCGTCGTCGACACCGGCTTCGATGCAGGCATGGCACGCAAGCGGGGCCGCACCGTGCTCAATCCCGTCGAGCAAGGCTTGCGTGCAATCGGCCTCAGCGCCGAGGCGATCGAAACGATCATCGTCACACATCTCCACTACGATCACGCGGGCAACCACGATCTTTTCCCGCGAGCGCGATATCACCTTCAGGACCTCGAAGTCGCATATTCCACTGGACGCGACATGTGCCACGCGCATCAGCGCATCCCCTTCGAGGCGGACGACGTGGTCGCCATGGTCCGCAAGGTGTTCGCGGAGCGCGTCGTTTTCCATGACGGCGACGACGAGATCGCGCCGGGCATCACGGTCCATCGGATCGGAGGCCACTCCAAAGGGCTGCAATGCGTCCGTGTCAAAACCCGCCGTGGCCACGTGGTGGTGGCTTCCGACGCCACGCACCTCTACGCCCATTTCGAGCAGGGACGCGTGTTCCCGATCGTCTACAACGTTGCCGACATTCTGCACGGCTACGCGACTCTGAGACGCCTCGCCACAAGCCCCGATCACGTCGTCCCCGGCCACGATCCGCTGGTGCTCGATCGCTATCCGGCGGCCAAGCCGGGGCTTGAGAACTGGATCGTTCGGCTCGATGCCGACCCGGCGGTCTCGCGCTAGGAGGCCACCGTGGACGCTTTCAAATGGCATATCGTCGATTTTTTCCAGGCGCTTGCCGCCGGGCTGATGGTCGGCGGCACCTATGGCCTGATGTGCGTCGGCCTCGGCATCATCTTCGGGGTGATGCGCGTGGTGAACTTCGCACAGGGCGACTTCATGATGCTCGGCATGTACGGCGCCTATTACCTCGTCACCGTGTTCGGGGTGCTGGCGTTCCTCGGACCCTACGCCGGGCCGGTCGTCGGCGCCGTGCTGGCCGGGGTGATCGTGTTCGCCTTCGCGTGGCTGTTGCACCTGTTCCTGGTGTCTCGCGTCACCGGGGCGCGCGTCGCTTCGGCGGAAGCCGAGGGGCACTACTCGCAGATCATTCTGACGCTCGGGATCGCGCTGGTGCTCGCCAATGGCGGGCTGATCCTGTTTGGCTCGACACCGGTTTCGGTGCGCACACCGCTTTCCCGCCAGTCCTGGGAGATCAGCCTGGTCTTCCTCAACCAGGCGCGAACAGTGGGCTTTGTGCTGGCGGTCGCATGTGCGGTTGGCCTCTACGCCTTCCTCACTACCTCGCGGCTGGGCAAGGCGCTCCGCGCGGCGGCGGACAGCCCGGTCGCGGCCGCCTATGTCGGGATCGACGTCGACCGGGCGCACCGCCTCGCCTTCGGCCTCGGATGCGGCATCACCGCGGTCGCCGGCGGACTGATCGCCATGTCGCAGTCCTTCCAGCCCTATATCGGCCTGGAGTTCGTCATCGTCATGTACGCCGGCGTCGTCCTCGGCGGGCTGGGCAGCATCCTTGGCGCATTCTGGGGCGGACTCACCATCGGCTTGGTTCAGCAGATGTCGACGTTGATCCTCCCCTACCAGCTGCAGAACACGGCGATTTTCGTGGTTTTCCTGCTGATCATCTTCTTCCGGCCGCGCGGTATGTTCGGCCGCGTGTGGGAGCGCACCTAGTGGTGCGACAGCGCGGGATTGCGGCCCAGTATGCGCTGATCGGCGCGCTTGCCGTCCTCTATTTCGTGGTCGGCTACCTGATCGAGGATTCCTACTACCAGCTGATGATGACGCTCGTCCTGGTCTGGGCGACCATGGGCGTCAGCTGGAACATGCTGAGCGGCTATAGCGGCATGATCTCCTTCGGACATGCCGTCTTCTTCGGTCTCGGCGCCTACACGGTGACCATCGCGCTTGTCAGCTTCGACATCACTCCCTGGATCGGCACGCCCATCGGCGTCGTGGTGGGGGTACTGGCCGGCATTCTGATCGGCATTCCGACGTTCCGCCTGCGCGGCCACTACTTCGCGCTCTCCATGCTCGCCTTTCCGCTGGCCATGCTCTACGTCTTCGAATGGCTCGGCTACCAGGAGGTGCCGCTTCCGATGAAGCGCGAGTCGCCTGCCTACTACGCGCAGTTCGACGACCCTCGCGCCTACATCGCGATCGCTTTGGCGCTCCTCGTCATCTGTATGGTCATCTCGCTGCACGTGGAGCGCTCGCGGTTCGGGCGCTCGCTGCTCGCGATAAAGCAGAACGAGCCGGCGGCCGAGGCGGCGGGGATCGACGCGTGGCGCTGGAAGATGCGCGCCATGATGCTGAGCGCTGGAATGGCGGCGGCGGCCGGCGGTCTCTATGCCGTTATCCTGCTTATTGTGACGCCTCCGACCGTGTTTGGCCTGCTGGCGTCGGCGCAGGCGCTGATCGTCACGCTGTTCGGCGGCGTTGGCGTGTTCTGGGGACCGGTCATCGGGGCGGCGGTGCTCGTGCCGCTGGCGGAGACGCTGCACGCCGAGCTCGGACACATCGTTCCGGGCATTCAAGGTGTCGTTTATGGCCTCGCCATCATCGCCATCGTGCTGCTCGCGCCGGACGGAATCTATTGGCGTTTTCGCGACGCGGTGCTCGCGCGTCGGCGACGTCTTGGCCGTCCCCCGGCGGCCGTAGAGATCCCGGACGTCCCAGTCGCCCAGGAGGTCGGGACGCGATCGCATCTGGCGCCGGTTTCCCCCGGAGAGCCGCTCATGGAATTGCGGCAGGTCTCGCGGTCGTTCGGCGGCCTGCGGGCGGTCGACGATGTGACGCTGACCGTCGCGTCCG
>CAZARE010000213.1:0-3266 GCA_964487455.1 uncultured Propylenella sp. | reverse complement strand
TGCTTCTCTTCCTTCTTCTCGGCGGTCACGGTCAGCACGTTCTCCTTGGCCTGGATGTCCAGGTCCTTCTCGGAGAAGCCGGCCACCGCCATGGTGACGCGGTAGGCGTTTTCGCCGGTCCGCTCGATGTTGTAGGGCGGGTAGGGCTGAGCGTCGCCATTCGACACGCCGTCAAGCAGGTTGAAAAGGCGGTCGAAACCGACGGTCGAGCGATAAAGCGGGCTGAGGTCAAACGTGCGCATAGGTGTCCTCCTTCGAAGCGACATGTTGCGTTCCGGCCCCTGGCTCCCCGATCTGGCGAAGCCCGGCCGGGCTGTGGGTCCTAAAGGCACCCACGCCAAAAAGATGGTGAGGGCGATCCGGCGTTCAAGGCCCTCGGCGCCGCAAATCCGACGTTTTCGCCCGGTCACCCTTTAGACCTTGGACGTCGCATCCGCTCGCCGATTCGGGAGAAGCCATGATGAGAATAGCGATCCACGCCGCGGTGCTGGCGGCGGCGTTGGCGACCGGCTCGCCGGGCTCCGCCGGATCGTGGGGCGTCGGCGTCGGATTAGGGGTGGGCGTCGGGCCCTCCCGGCACTATGGGCCGCCTCCCGGCTACTACGAAGGGCCGGTGATGTACCAGGAGGTTCCGCCGCGCTACCAGGGGAGGGTGCCGCTGGTGATCATCGGGCCGGCGCCCCCGCCTGCGCCCATCGCCCCCGACGCGATCTTCGACAGGCTGGAGGCCGCCGGCTACCGCGAGCTCGGCCCGATGGCGCCACGCGGGGCCGTTTACAGGCTTCGCGCGGTCAACCCCGAGGGCGCGCTTGTCGCCCTGGAGGTTTCAGCCCACACGGGAATTATCGAACGCGAGGCGATCCTCGCCGGGCCACCGTTTGGGTCGCCGCGTACGGCCGCGGCGCCGGCTGCGCCGGTGGGTCCGCGTGCGCGGCCGCCGCAAGCGCCGCCGGTTGAGGGGCGCGACCCGCTTGTCGTCTACTGAGCGAGCCTGAATTTCGCCCGCATGCGCCGCCGCGGCCGGAGGCCTCCGGCCTGTCCCGCCTCGTCCGCCCCGCGCCAGCCGGATGAACGCCATATGAACACCGGCTTCCGGCCCGGTTCAGGCGGCCGCGCATAAATTCCTCCCATCGTCATCGGGATTGCCTCGATGGCACCGGATCGGAGGAATTAGTCATGTTCTCAAAGACGATGATCGCCGCTGGTCTCATCGCTGCAACCACTCTCATCGCGGTTCCGGCGAATGCCGGCGTCACCGTAAAATTCGGCTTCGGCGCTCCCGGATACGGCTGGAACCACGCCCCGCATGGCCACGGCTGGAAGCACGCCCCGTATGGCCACGGCTGGCAGCACAAGACCCTTTCCCAGCGCGACGTGAGCCGCATCCTGCACCGCCAGGGCTACCGCCACGTGCAGGTCCTCGATCGGCGCGGCCCGGTCTATCAGGTGCGCGCCAGGAAATTCGGCCGGGCGTTCTACCTCGTCGTAAGCGCTCGCAACGGCGCCATTCTTTCCCAGCACCGCGCCTGACGCGCTTTCGGCCGGCTCGTGCGGCCGGCGAGAGTTCGGGCGCTGCTAACGCCCCCTCCGGCGCCCGATACAAGGCCGGCGGCCTCATGGCCGCCGGCCGCTTGATTCGCGCGCTTGCCTGCACTTATCAGGCATTCTATCTCGAATGAGTCTCCGGGCGCCGGCCGGGAGGCGAAGAAAGGTGCCGCTTGGCCGGTCTCGTCGAAATCCCGAGCAACGCAGTCCCGAAAGGCGCGGTCTGCGGTACCGTCATGACCGATGACGGCGTGGAGCTGCGCTATGCGCGCTGGCCTCCGAGCCGTTCGCCCGTGCGCGGGACCATGGTCATCCTGCACGGCCGCACCGAGTTCATCGAAAAGTACTTCGAGACGGTCAACGATCTGCGCCGGCGGGGCTTCGCGGTCGCGGCATTCGATTCGCGCGGGCAGGGGGGCTCGACCCGGCTGCTGCGCAACCCCCGCAAGGGGCATGTCCGCGACTTCGCCGACCACGTCAACGATTTCGAGACGATCATGCAGGAGGTGGTGCTGCCGGATTGCCCGCCGCCCTACCACGTGCTGGCGCATTCGACCGGCGGCACCGTAGCGCTCCTCTCCGCCGAACGGCTGCGCACGCAGATCGACCGCATCGTGCTCACCGCACCGCTGCTGGCGCTTTCCTACGGCTCGCCCAAATGGCTGGCGCGGATCACCGGCTTCCTCATGCATTTCGGCCTCGGCGAGGCCTTTGCGCCGGGCGGCGGCGCGGCCCTGATCCAGAACCAGCCGTTCGCGGGGAACCTTCTGACCAGCGATCCGGAGCGTTTCCAGCGGGCGCTGGCGGTGGTCGAGGCGGACCCGTCGATCGGCGTCGGCGGGGCGACCATTGGCTGGGTCAACGCGGCGATGCGCGCCTGCGCCCGCATGGCGGAGGACGATTTCGCCGACAAGGTGCCGATGCCTGTTCTGATCGCGCTCGGCGGCTCGGACGCCGTCGTCAGCAACCATGCGGTGGAGGAATTTGCCCGCCGCGTGATGACGGTGGCGTATCTCAGAATCCCCGGCGCGCGGCACGAGATTCTGATGGAGACCAACCAGTATCGCGACCAGTTCTGGGTTGCCTTTGACGCCTTCATCGAAGGGCGGAGATAGCGCCTTTCGTACGCCGCTTGGCTACTCCGCGGCCTCGCGTGTCACGCCGGAGGCGTCGTCCACGAGCGCGACCAGCGCTTCGGCGAGCACATAGAGATCGGATGAAAGGCGCTCGAAGCCGCGGTGGGGCTCAAGCCGCAGCTCGTCCATGTAAAGCCCGCGGTTCACCTCGATCTGCAAGGCGTGAAGGCCGCGCGACGGCCGCCCGTAATGCTCGGTGATGAAGCCGCCGGCATAGGGCTTGTTGCGGCACACCGTGTAGCCGAGGCGCTGCAGCGTGGCGGCGGCGCAGTCGGTCAGCTCCGACATGCAGCTCGCGCCGAAGCGGTCGCCGAGCACGAAGTCGGGGCGAAGCCGCGCCGGGCCGCCGCGGATGTTTGATGGCATCGAATGGCAGTCGACGAGAACTGCAATGCCGAAGGCGACGTGCGTCTGCGCCAGGAGACGCCTAAGCGTATCGTGATAGGGCCGGTAGATTCGCTCGATCCGGCCGAGGCCTTCCTCAACGGTGAGCGGACGCCGGTATATGTTGGCGGCGTCGCTGACGACGCGCGGGATCGTGCCGAGGCCGCCCGCCACCCGCAGCGAGCGCACATTGGCGTAGGT
>CAZARE010000212.1:0-8711 GCA_964487455.1 uncultured Propylenella sp. | reverse complement strand
GCCTGGGAGACCGCCCATTCCTCCCGGCAATCCCCCCGGAAGGCCGCCGAGCCCGCCTTTCTGCAATTGCTCCAGCATCGCCGGATCGGGCTGCGGCATGCCGCCTCCGGCCCCGAACAGCGCGCCGAGCCCGCCCTTCTGGCGGCCGAGCTTCTTCATCATGTCGGCCATCTGCCGGTGCATCTTCAGGAGCTTGTTCACGTCCTGCACGTCAGTGCCGGAGCCGGCCGCCACCCGCTTCTTTCGGCTGGCATTCATCAGCGCCGGCTTGTGCCGCTCCTTCTTCGTCATGGAGGAGATGATGGCGAGCTGGCGCGGCACCATCGTGTCGTCGAGCCCCGCGGCGGCGATCTGCTTCTTCATCTTGCCGACGCCCGGCATCATGCCGAGGATGCCCGACATGCCGCCGATCTTCTGCATCTGGCGGAACTGGTCGGCGAGGTCGTCCAGGTCGAACTCGCCCTTCCTCATCTTCTGGGCGGCTGCCTTCGCCTTCTCCGCGTCGATCGACTCCGCCGCGCGTTCGACGAGCGAGACGATGTCGCCCATGCCGAGGATGCGGTCGGCGATGCGGCCGGGGTGGAAATCCTCCAGCGCGTCCATCTTCTCGCCGACGCCGATCAGCTTGATCGGCCGTCCGGTGGCGGCGCGCATGGAAAGCGCGGCGCCGCCGCGCCCGTCGCCGTCGACGCGGGTCAGCACAATGCCGGTCACGCCGACGCGCTCATTGAAGGAGCGCGCCACGTTGACCGCGTCCTGGCCGGTCAAGGCGTCGGCGACGAGCAGGATCTCGTGCGGATCGGTCTCCGCCTTGATCTCCTGCATCTCGATCATCAGCGGTTCGTCGATATGGGTACGGCCGGCCGTGTCGAGCATCACCACGTCGTAGCCGCCAAGCCGCCCGGCGTTCATCGCGCGCTTGGCGATATCGACCGGCATCTGGCCGGCGACAATGGGGAGTGTCGCGACGCCGACCTGCTCGCCGAGCACCTTCAGCTGCTCCTGCGCCGCCGGACGCCGCGTGTCGAGTGAGGCCATCAGCACTTTCAGCCGCTGGCGCTCCGAGATGCGCTTGGCGAGCTTGGCGGCCGTGGTGGTCTTGCCGGACCCCTGCAGGCCGACGAGCATCAGCGGCACCGGGGCAGGCGCGTTCAGGTCGATGGCGACGCACTCCGAGCCTAGCATCTCGACCAGCTGGTCGTGCACGATCTTCACGACCATCTGGCCGGGCTTGACCGAGCGGATGACCTCGACGCCCACGGCCCGCTCACGCACGCGCTCGACGAACTCTCTCACCACCTCAAGCGAAACATCGGCCTCGAGGAGCGCGCGGCGCACTTCGCGCAGCGCTTCGGCGACGTCCGCCTCCGACAGCGCGCCGCGGCCGGTGATCTTGTCGAAAATGCCGCTCAGGCGGTCGGACAGAGATTCGAACAATCAAGCCTCAAACGCTGCTGCACCCGCGGGCGATCATCGCTGGCGGGTGGTGACCTCCGGGGTCAACGCCCCGGTCGGCGACTCGGTTAACAAACCGAACGGAATTTCGTGACCCGCGGCTAGCCGAACAAGGGCAGGGAGTCAACAAATTGCCCGTCCCGCCCTGCAGCAGGCCGTCGTGGGCTCAGACGCGGAAGGTTCGTCGCGCCGAACGCAGCGCACGCTCAGCCAGGCCACGGCCGGTCGGACTGTCGAGGAACCGGCGTCCCCGCCGCACCCACAATGCAAGAGCAGCCTGCCGCGGCGTCGTCTTGTCGGGCGGCTGACGAACCGAGCGCGGGGCGGGGCGCCCGTTCGCGCGCTGTCGGCGCGGCTTCCTGCGATCGAGCACCTCGGCGGCGGCGACGCCGGCGAGCACGGCGATCGGCATGGCGAAGCCGAGCACGGTCCCAAGCCTGGATCGCGGCTGCTCTTCCGGCTTTACCTCGTCTCTCAGCTCGCCCGGGGGGTGGGAAAGCCTCCGCGAAGCGTCGAAGGAATGCTCCAGGTCGGCATATCCGGCCGCGCGGCTGCGCCCGAGTGTATCGGCCATCGTCGCGCCTCGTTCGCCCATGGGACGGTATTCCCCGGTGGTCGTGTCGTGGGCGGTCTGGTGCTCCATCTCCGCGTTGAGCTCGGCGCCGGCCAACAGGATGACCACCGACAGCCATGTCCACATCATGAAGCCGATGACGGCGCCGAGCGAGCCGTAGGTGGCGTTGTAGTCGGCGAAGTTGGCGAGGTACCAGGAGAAAAGGATCGAGGTGAGCAGCCAAAGAACCGCCCCCAGCGCGCTCCCCCAGCTGATCCAGCTCCATTGCGCATATTCGCGGCTGGGGCCGAAGCGGTAGAGGATGGAGATCGCCAGCACTGAGATGATGACGAGCACCGGCCAGCGAAGCAGCGAAATCAGCGTCTCCTGGAATCCGCTAAGCCCGACGAAGGCAAGCAGCGCCGGCACCACGCCGACGCTGGCGATGAAGAAAATGCCGATTGCGATGGCGCCGAGCGTGAAGAGGAAAGAAACCAGCGTCAGCTTGAGGAAGCTTCGCTTCTCCTTCTCCTCATAAGCCACATTGAGCGCCTGGAAGAGCGTCTTGATGCCGTTATTGGCGGTCCACAGCGCGAAGAGCAGACCGAAGACGAAGCCGAACGAGAGCGCCGCGGTGTCCTGCTCGGCGAGGCTCTCAAGTTGTGTGCGGATGAGGTCGACGCTGGAGGCCGGCAGCACGCCGCCGAGAAAGGCGATGTGCCCGGCGACGGTGACCGGATCGGCGACGAAGCCGTAGAGCGACACGAAAGCGGCGAGCGCGGGAAACAGCGCCAGCAGCAAATAGAAGCTCGCTCCGGCGGCGATGAGCATGATGCGGTCGGCGATGAACTCCGCTTGGACCCGCCACAGAATGTCCTTCCAACCCGTCCACGTCAGCTCGGACGGAGTCGTGGCACGGCGCCCGCGACCCGGCTCCAGGCCAGCCTCGATCGTCGTCATCAGCCCACTTTCGTTGCGCTCGCTTCAAATGGGAAACAGGAAATCCCCGCCGGAGGTTCCCTTGGAGGGCGATCGCCTCGGCCGAGGCCCGCGCGGCGCGCGCGCGTCAGCGGCGAAAGACAATCCGCGCGGCGCGGCTGCGGACGCTCGCCGGGAGCTTCAACGCCAGACGTTTCAGAGCAGGCCGCAGGCCTCCGGACCAGAGCGATGTATGGAGCCGCGCGCGGGACGAGAGCGGCAGCGCATAGTCCGCGACCGGCATCGCCTTGTCGGTCCAGGTGAACTTGTAGCGCACCGCCGGCATGAGGAAGTCGGCGACCGCGATGCCGCGCTCGTGGCAGGCGCGGATCACCTCTTCCAGGTGGAGCCTGCCGGGGCTCGCCTCCTCGAATTGCGGCGCCCATGTCGCGACATAGGCGTAGTAGCGATCGTTGAAGACGAGGCCCCATTGGTCGGCGACGGGCTGATCGTCGAGCGTCAGGCTCATCGCCATGATCTCGACGCCGCTTTCGGGCGCCGCGATAGCGCGCGCGAAGGCGGCGAAGGTGGGGTCGCGAAAGGCGCGCGAGGTGAGGCCGAGCTGATCGAGCCAGCGCTCGCGTCCCGCATGCGCGCGCGCCACCAGCGCTTCGATGTCGGCAGGCTCGGTGAGCACGCGGTGCGCAAGCCGACCTCCGCGCGCCAGCCGATTTCTGGCGTTGCGCATGTTCTTGCGCGTCTTCGCGTTGATCGTACCGAGATAGGCGTTGAAGTCGGGGAAGGGTGAAAGGTCGACGAAAGGCGCGGCGTCGACGTTGGAGCGGATGGCGCCTCGTTCCACGAGCAAGGCGGCCAGCGGGCTGTCGTCGCGTATCTTCAGGAGGTTGAGGCCGTCCGAGCCTGCGATCTGGCAGGCGGCGTCGACGAGGCGGCGCGCCGCCGAGCATGACGCATCGGGCGCCAGGAGCATGTCGGTATATTGCTGATAGGGCTCGCCGAACCCGGTGAGGATGCGCGCCATGCCGCTCCGCGTGCGCTTGAGCGGCAGCAGGCCGACGAGGCGGCCGCGTTCGCGCACCGTGAGGATCAGTGGATCGAAGCGCCGGCCGTGACGGGCCTGGTGATCCCAGACCGTCGCGCACCAGGCGAAGGACTGGAAGAGGGCGGGAGTTCCGGCTACCGCTTCAAGCGCCCGCCAGTCCTCCCGCATGGCCTGGAAGGCCACACGGTCGCCGACGCTGCCGACGGCCGGAGGCTCGACGACGCCGGCCCGGGTCGGCGCGATGATTGGAACAGCGGGGGCGCGAAGCGCGACCTGCATCGCGTGGCTCAGCGGCCCAAGGCGTATGTGGAGATGTCGCGCACGCCGTCCGGCGCCTTCGGGTCGACGGCGAAGTCAATCAAGCGCTGGCGCTGATGCAGTTTTTGCAGGCCGGACTTCTTCGCCAACGCCGCGAGCGCCGCCTTCGCCCAGAAGGACGGGCCAGACGTGCTTTGCGAAAGCGAACGCTCTCCGAAGGCGCGCCTTAGGATGCCGTTGGCGTAATTCACCGCGTAGACATTTCTCAACGGCTCCGTCCAATGCTCCGTAGTGAGCGAGACGTTGAGGCAACCCTGATTGGCGACGCGGTGCGGGCAGTTCAGCGGCCAATACAGCATCTCACCCGCCTTGAGCTCGATGATACGAGCGTGTTCGTCGAACCATTTCTCATAGGGCATCCCGGTCTCGTGCGCCTCACCGAGCACGATTCTCTCCATCGCCGCCTGATTGAGGAAGGGCTCCCTGTTCGGGTAGACGAAGACGCGTTTCACGCCACGCAGCTGCCACAGCATCTGCCCGGGCACGTCGGCGTGGTAGTAGACCTGCACGTTGGGCGAGGAGATCAGCAGCGTCATCGAGCGCTTGTAGGTGTGCAGCCCGGGCACCCGCATCTCGAACTCGGCAAAGATATCGCTGAGAAGACCGGCATATGCCGGGTCGGTCTCGCCGAGCTTGTGAATGTTGATCCAGATGTTGCCGTTGCGGGCAGCCTCGATCGCTTCCGCGCCGGAGAGCCCCGCGATGGCTCCCTCGCGCCTGGACCTCGGATTGTGCGAGCGCCGGTCCATGGTGTTGACGTAGCAGTGCTCCGGCGGCGTCTTCTCGATGAGACGCGCCAGCGCGTCGTCGCTGAAGAGCGGCGATTCGGTCAGGCGGTGCTTCAGGCGGAGGATGTGCTCGCCGAACTCCAGGGCGTAGCGCGGCTGCCAATCCGCAATGATCGTCGACATCGGGCCTCCTCGCACGATCGATCTTTGGGTTAGGCGGACGCTAGCGGAACGCGCGCAGAGTTCGCGAAAATTCGATGGAGTTGGTAAAGGGCTAAAGTAAAGAACGGCAAAGGCCGAAGCCGCCCTCTATGGCGCCGCCTGACCGTCAGGCGCGAGCGTTTAGGACGAGCAGCGTGGAGGTGCCGTGCGCCAGCAGCTTGCCGCCGGCGTCTCGTACCCATCCTTCGGCCGACATGATTTGACGTCCCTTCGAGGCGACCGTGGCTTCGCAACGCACGCGGCCGGTGTCCTTGAGGATCGGCCGCGTGAAGTTCGCTTTCGTCTCGATCGTCGTGAAGCTGGAGCCGGCCGGCAGGAGCGACAGCCCGGCGCATCCGGTGGCGCTGTCGATCAGCGTCAGCGCCCAGCCGCCGTGCACCGTGCCCACCGGGTTGAGAAGGTGGGGGCCGGTATCGCCTTCGAACACGGCGAACCCGTCGCCTACCTCGACAAGCCGAAAGGTGAGCCGCTCCGAGATCGGCGGATTGGGCAACCGGCCGTCGATCATCGCCTGGAGAGCTTCCTTGCCGGAAAGCTTCTCCACCTCTTCAAGCGGAAGCACGTCGTATCGGACCGGCTTCTGCATGATTCCACCCTGCTAGCGGGCCGGCGCTAACACTCTGAAAACGGCTCGCTGCTACGCTCTCTCCCTTCAGCCGGATGGCGTCAAGCGCCGTCGCCGGCGCTTTCGGGGTGGTTGCATGGCCGATGTCGAGACGAGAGCGGACGAGAGCGTCACCTACGAAGCGCAGCTCCATTGGATACTGTTCGTTCCGCCGGTCGTTCTCTTTGCGGCCGGGCTCGTCGCGATAGCTTTTCAAACGGTCATCGCTATCGCGCTGCTCCTCGCCAGCATCGCCGCAATCCTCCACGCATATGTCCGGCTCATCACCACACGCATCATCGTCACGGATCGGCGCATCGTCTATCGCACGGGGCTTGTCGCGCGGCGTACGTTGGAGATGAACAAGGAGAAGATCGAGTCGATCGACGTCTCGCAGTCGATCCCCGGCCGCCTGCTCGACTTCGGCTCCGTGACCGTGAAGGGGACAGGAGGCGGCATCGAAGCGATCCACCAAGTCGCCGCCCCGTTCATGCTGAGGAACCAAGTTGCCGCCAGGGGCAGCGAGGTGTCCTGGCTCCCGGGAATTTCGGAGCCGGTGGGCCCGTAGCCGCAGGTCACCGCGCGGCCATTCGGATTGCAGAAGCCGCCCACGGCCGTTAGAGCATGTTCGATTGAGCGGAGCCGCCCGTGACCTCTCCCGTGCGGGGAAGTCATGCGGTGCCTTTCGGTCCAGAAGATTGCTTGCCTCGATTCCCGGCCAACGGACTTTCAATGCCATACAACCTCCTGCTCCTCCCCGGTGACGGCATCGGCCCTGACGTGATGGGCGAGGTGAAAGCGGTCATCGCTTTCATGAACGAGGCCGGGCTAGCCGCGTTCGAGACCGAAGAGGAGCTGGTGGGCGGCTCGGCCTACGATGCGCACGGCGTCTCGATCACCGAGGCGGCGATGGCGAAAGCGCAGGCGGCGGACGCCATCCTGTTTGGCGCGGTCGGCGGGCCGAAATGGGATTCGACGCCCTACGAGCAGCGCCCCGAGGCAGGTCTCCTGAGGCTGCGGAAGGAGCTTGCCGTCTTCGCCAATCTCAGGCCTGCGATCGTCTATCCGGCGCTCGCCGACGCCTCGTCGCTGAAGCGCGAGCTGGTCGAGGGACTCGACATCCTCATCCTGCGCGAACTGACCGGCGGGGTTTATTTCGGCGAGCCGAAGGAAATCCGCGATCTGGGCAACGGCCAGAAGCGTGCCATCGACACGCAGGTCTACGACACCTTCGAGATCGAGCGGATCGCGCGCGTCGGCTTCGACCTGGCGAAGACGCGCCGCAACAAGGTCACCTCGATGGAGAAGCGCAACGTCATGAAATCGGGCGTGCTCTGGCACGAGGTGGTCGACGAGGTGCACAAGCGCGAATATCCCGAGGTCGAGCTTGAGCACATGCTGGCCGATGCCGGCGGCATGCAGCTGGTGCGCGCGCCGAAGCAGTTCGACGTGATTGTCACGGACAACCTCTTCGGCGACATGCTCTCCGATGTAGCAGCGATGCTGACGGGCTCGCTCGGCATGCTGCCGTCGGCATCATTGGGCGCGCCCGATCCGGTGACCGGCAAGCGCAAGGCGCTCTACGAGCCGGTGCACGGCTCCGCGCCTGACATCGCCGGCACCGGCGCCGCCAATCCAATCGCCATGATCGCGTCGTTCGGGATGTGCCTGCGGTATTCCTTCGGCATGGTAGAGCTGGCCGACAAGCTCGACGCGGCGATCGCCGCGGCGCTGGATGAGGGTGTGCGGACGGCCGACATCTGGAGCGAGGGGACGAAGAAGGTCGGCACGCAAGAGATGGGCGCGGCGATCCGCAAAGCACTCGAGGGGGAGGTCGGCTGACCCCTCGGCAATCATTCCGATCCCGGCCCACGCTAGAAGCTTACGATAGCGTCGGCGTCAAACATGGAGCCCAAGACGATGAGAAGGTTTGCGACTGCATTGGTTCTCGTCCTGGCTTCAATGCTTGCGGGCCCCTCCGCCGCGCAGCAGCCGATCGATGGCTATGTCGCCCGCATCGGCCCGCAGGACCACTTCAACTCGAACGGCGTCCGCCTGACCGAGGCAGCGGCGATCATACGCCAGGACCGCGCCAACCTCTACGTGTTCGGCAAGGGCGATCCGGAGGATGAGACGGACAGCTTCTTTCGCTCGCGCGAGAACCGCGCGCTGATGGAGCGGATGCTGAGAGCCGGCACCAGCAATCCGGGGGCGGTCCGCGCCATCGTCAACGGCACGCCGCTCATCGAGGTGCTGATCTTCGAGAACTCCGTCGAGGTGACCGTTCTCGATTGAGGCATTCCCTGTTGCACGTGCAGCGTGCAAGAAATGCTGGCGTTGAGCGCAACCTGTTGTAGCATGGCTCCTGTCGCGCAAGCGTTTTGGGGGCAGGCGTGGAGCAGGGCAGCGCCGTACGGCCGTCCACCCGGGGGCGTCCTTTCCTTTTCCAGGGTCCGGTGCCGTGGCTGCGGCAACTGGGATGGCGCGCCTCCGATCTCGGCCGGGCGCTTGCGGATTGCCTTGAACGCGAGCTCGCCGACCGGGTCGGCTTCCATTGGGTCGCGGTCGCGTTCGGGGTCGGCGCGGCTGTCTATTTCGTGCTGCCGCGCGAGCCCCTGTTACCGGCGCTTCTTGGCGCGTGCCTGGTGTTCTCAGCGGTGGCCCTGGTCTCCCGTCGACGCGGCGAGCAGATGCGGCTCGTCACGCTCGCCGCCGTCCTTGTTGCCGGGGCGACCGCCGCGAAGCTCCGCGTCGACCGGCTCGACTCGCCGCACATCGAGCGGCCGTTCGTCGCCGGCGTCAACGGCCGCGTTGTGGGACGGGAGGACCGCGCGGAACTGCGTCCGCGGA
>CAZARE010000211.1:0-4350 GCA_964487455.1 uncultured Propylenella sp. | reverse complement strand
GCGCTTCCGCGCGCGCCATGCGAATGGAATATGCGCCAAATAGAGGAGCGCTCCGATCGAAAGAAAGGAGAACGGGTAGCTGACCAAGAGAGCGACCAGGAGGACGCCGACCACCAGCACGGGCAGCACGCTGTCGCGCGGGATGCGCCGTCCCACACGCTTGAGTGAAAGGGTCGGAATCCGGCTCACCATCAATAGCGCGATCAGCACGGCGTAGATGGCGACAATAACGGCGGCGAAGCGGATCTCCGTCGCTCCGATGCGCTCCAGGAAAAAGGGCAGAAAAATCAGCCCAGCGCCCGCCGGGGCCGGCGCGCCGACAAAGAAATCCCGGTGCCAATCTGGCACCGGCTCCTCGATGGCAAGGGCTGCGTTGAAACGGGCGAGCCGCAGCCCGGTGCAGATAGCAAAGACAAGCGCGCATATCCATCCAAAGGAGGAGAGATCATCGAGCCGCCAGACGAAGATGAAGACGGCCGGAGCCACGCCGAAGTTTACGAAGTCAGCCAGCGAATCGAGCTGCTCGCCGAATTTGGAGGTCGCGCGGAAGTAGCGCGCGAGGCGGCCATCCACCCCGTCCAGGATGATAGCGAGGATGAGAGCCGCAACCGCCAGATCAAAGCGATGCTCCACTGTCATCCGGATCGCGGTCAGGCCGGCGCACAGCGCCAACAAGGTAATGAGGTTCGGCAACACGGCTGTGAAAGGCACAAGGCGGCGCCGCGGTCGGCCTCGCTTGGCTTCCGGGTCGACGGGAGGAAAGAGGCCTGCCATCGAGACAACTAATCCCGCCGCACCGCGTGGGGCGGCCGATATTCAGCGCCCGGCAGCAGAGCGAGCACCGTCTCACCAGCGATGGCCCGCTGGCCCGCTCCGGCGACGGTGAGCGAGCCATCCGGCAGATAGACATCAAGGCGGGAGCCAAAGCGGATCATCCCAATTCGCTCACCAGTCGCCAGCTCTGTGCCTTGCGAAGTCCAGCATCGAATGCGCCGCGCAACCAACCCGGCGATCTGAACAACGCCAACCCATTGTCCGCCGGGCGCTTCGATCAACAAGGAATTGCGCTCGTTTTGCTCGCTAGCCTTGTCGAGGTCAGCGTTCACGAACTTCCCCGCCTTGTAGGCGATGCGAGTGACGCGGCCTCTTATAGGCGCACGGTTTATGTGACAGTCGAACACATTCATGAAAACGGATATTCGCGTCAGCGCCTCCGCACCCAGACCCAATTCGGCTGGCGGGGTCGCCCGCACGATCGGCTCCACACGTCCATCCGCCGGGCTGACGACAAGCCCGGGCGAGGTCGGCACCACGCGGACAGGATCGCGAAAGAAGACAACCATCCATCCGGAGAGGATCAGAAGAAGCCAGAAAAGCGGCGCGAAGAAGAATGCGGTGAGGAACGCAAGCGCCAAGGTCACCGCAATGAAAGGCCAACCCTCGCGGTGGATGCGCGGGACTGCGTCCCGAACGGAACGTACGATTTCCATCGCTCGCTCTTAGACTAACTCGGCCCTGAGTACCTAGCCGGTCTATTCGGCAGCCTCCGGCGGGAAAGCGTGCCACGGCGGCAGGTAATCGCGCCCTTCCTCGCGGGTGCGCCGAAGCCGCTCTGCCATCTCGTCCGCCTCGCGCTGACGGTCCCACATGGCAGCATAAAGTCCTCCGCTGGCAATCAGTTCCGCATGAGTGCCCTGCTCCGCAATGGCACCATCCTGAAGCACGATGATGGCGTCGGAATTCACTACCGTTGAAAGCCGGTGAGCGATGACCAGGGTGGTGCGGTCGTGCGACACATCGTCAATCGCCGACTGGATCTCCTGCTCGGTCGCCGTATCGAGCGCCGATGTCGCCTCGTCGAGGATGACGATCGGCGGAGCTTTCAGGATCGTGCGGGCAATGGCAACGCGCTGCTTCTCGCCGCCGGAAAGCTTCAATCCGCGCTCTCCGACCTGTGTGTCGTAGCCTTCCGGCAAACTTTCGATGAAATCGGCAAGCTGAGCCATGCGAGCGGCATCGCGGACCTCCGCGTCAGTGGCGTCCCAGCGTCCGTAGCGGATGTTGTAGCCGATCGTATCGTTGAAGAGCACCGTGTCCTGCGGCACGGTCCCTATAGCGGCGCGCAAGGAATCCTGTTGGACGTCGCGAATGTCCTGGCCGTCGATCAGGATGCTGCCGCCGGTCACGTCGTAGAAGCGGTAGAGCAGCCGCGCGATGGTCGACTTGCCGGCACCGGACGGGCCCACCACCGCCACTGTGGCGTTGGCAGGCACCTCGAAGGTAACGCCCCGCAGGATCGGACGTGCCTGATCATAAGCGAAGTTCACATCCTCAAAGCGGATCGCCCCTTCGCGGACCTTGAGCGGGGGGGCATCGGGCTTGTCCTTCACCTCGGGGGGAACTTCGAGCAGCGAGAACATCGCCTCGATGTCCACCAGTCCTTGTTTGATCTCGCGATAGACGAAGCCGATGAAGTTGAGCGGAATGGAGAGCTGCATCAGGAGTGCGTTGATGAGCACGAAGTCGCCAATCGTCTGCGTGCCGGCGAGGACGGCGCGCGCTGAGAGAACCATGCATATCGTCATGCCGACGGCAAAGATCGCGGTTTGGCCGAAGTTCAGCCAGGCGAGCGATGTCCAGGTGCGGATCGCCGCCCGCTGGTAGCGCGCCATGGAGCCGTCGAAGCGTACGACCTCGCGATGCTCATTTCCGAAATACTTCACCGTCTCGAAATTGAGAAGCGAGTCCACCGCCTTTGCATGCGCGTCGTTGTCCGACTCGTTCATCTCGCGGCGGATGGCGATCCGCCAGTCGCTTGCGCGCACCGTGAACCACACATAGGCCCACACGGTCATCGCGATCACAGCAACATAGAGGATGCTGAACTGATACCAGATCACCGCCGCGGCCAGCGCGAACTCAACGATCGTCGGGACCGTGTTGAGCAGCGTGAAGCGGACAATCGTCTCGATACCATTGATGCCGCGCTCCATGATCCGGGAAAGTCCGCCCGTGCGTCGGTCCAGGTGAAATCTCAGCGACAGGCCGTGCAGATGCACGAAAGTCCGGTATGCAAGCTGCCGCACCGCGTGCTGACCGACGCGCGCGAATAACGCGTCACGCAGCTGGTTCAGGCCGGTCCCGAAGACGCGGCCAAAGTTATATGCCACCACTAGGATCACAGGCGTCGCCAGGACGATCGGTAGATAAGCGGGGGGACTCGCCTCCCCGGTCAGAACGTCGGTCGCCCATTTGTAGGAATAGGGAACCAGAACGGTGACGATCTTCGCCAGAAGCAGGGCGGCCACAGCAACAACCACCCGCTGCTTCAGGTCGGGGCGGTCCGACGGCCACATGTAGGGCCAGAGATTCACCAGCGTGGGGATCGTCCGCTCGTTCGCCGAGATCTTAAGGGCGGTAGCCGCGTCAGCCATGCGCTTCCTCGTCTTGAGCGGGAGGAAGCGAAGCCATCGGGAGAGTCGGGCACACGACTCCGGCGATCCCTTCTAGATCAGCCCACAGCGCCGCGAAGGCGACAGGATTGAGCACGTAGGCCGAACGCACTCCGTCTCGGCGAAAACTGACAAGGCCGGCCTCCTTCAGAACTTTCAAATGCTGCGACACAGTCGACTGGGCGAGCGGAAGGCGGCTGCAGACGTCCGCGCAGCAGCAACAACTGCGCTCCGCGAGCGCCCTAACAATGGCGATCCGCACCGGATGGCCAAGCGCCTTAAGGCGGTCAGCGACTGCGTCGTCGTTTTGCACCACTAGCCTCCCTCGTGGCCGGCACCGCACGGGCACGACGATGCTCCCCCGGCTCGGGGGTTCATCGTATATCGTCGATTTACGATAAAAGCAACCGTTTGATGGGGTTCAGTTCGCGGCGGCCGCCCAACTCCGGTCAGCGGTGGGAACAACGAAGACCTGGCCCGGAAAGATCCGGTGCGGGTTGCGGATACGGTCGCGGTTGGCGTCGAAGATCGTCCGGTAGCGAATGCCGCGCCCATAGTTTCGGCGCGCAATTCTCCAAAGATTGTCGCCGCGGCGGATGATGACGTAGGTCGGCACGGCCGGGCTTGCTGAAGCCTTGACGAGGCCACCCTCGCCACGTTCGGCGGTGACGACGGGCTCCATTACTATACCGTCAGGATGCCGCAGGAACGGTGCCTCCGCCACAGCGGCCGGCGCTGGTGACTCTCCGAATTCCGCCTCGACCCGCAAGACCACCTCGCCCGCCGGAACCTCCTTTTCAGCCTGCAAGAGCCACACCCCATCGGTCCCGGCTCGCGCTTCGCCGACGAGCTCGCCGTCGGCATAGATGTTTAGGAGTGCGCCCGCCGGCGCTTCGCC
>CAZARE010000210.1:0-7046 GCA_964487455.1 uncultured Propylenella sp. | reverse complement strand
CTGTCGAACGCTTTGAAATAAAAACATTCCCTGTACATTGCGGCGTAACAGGGAAGGATGGTTCGGATGCACTAGATGCAAGCAGTGATTGGCCCAATACCGGCAGGACGCGCAGAGATGGAGGTGCTCGCTGTTATCGCGCCCACCGTGATGCAAGCATCCTCGGCGCCAAACTCGGCGGAAGGCGGGGCTTGTGGAATCAGTCGATGTTCGCAGGACCTGGATTTCGCTGCTTGTTTTGCGGCCGATTTCCCGGAGACCAGCCTAACCCTCAGGAAACGCGCCATTCCTACCGTCGGGCAGGAGACGGCGGCCCGGAATTTCGCTGCAAGATTCCCTGATACCAGGGAAATTTCAGGCCGCTCCCAGGGCGTCACAGAGCAACGCGGGAGCAGCGGGCGCGGACGTATGGAGCCGTCTAGCGCTCGCTGATGAACCATTGCGGCAATACCGTGGAAGCCGATGATAGCAGGCTGCGCCGCTGGCTAATCAATCATGCTGTTGAGTGCGCTTGATATCCCGTCACGGATCGCCTGCACCGCGCCTCCGTCGTTAAAGACTATGTCCGCTCCGATTAGGAGCACGATCAGGATTCCGGCACCAATAGCTTTTCGCATCGCGGCTCTTTTCAATTCTGGAACTGCCGTAACTGGTTCATCGCCTCCATCTTCGCCTGATCCAGCATGAAAACAAGCAAGGACTGATCCGCACGGCGGGCGAGCGTCGCCAGCCGCTCTAGCTCTGCGGCGATGGCCTCTAGGGCGGCTTTCTGATCTTCCGGTTCGGGCATTCTCCTGTCTCCTCAATTGGCTGTGGCACCTGATTGCTTCGCCTACGAGGTGGCGAATGAGCGTGGATGCCCGCTGCTTTTGCGGGCCTCCGACGGAGATCCAGAGAGGCCTTCACGAACAGCGGCGGACTGGCATGTCGATCACCCCGGCCCGGAGGCACATCGGCCCGCCGGCGGAAACGCGAACTCGATCATAAGGATCGCTCGGCGCACGATTGCCTGCTTCAGTCAGCGACCACTTATCTTCGCGCCGGCTCGCGTTCAGCGGCAGGCGACCTCATCCGGCATCGGGCTGTCTGCCTTGCCGCCTGGAATGATCTGCAATATCGGCCCCGCCTTTCCCGGCGCGAAGCCGTCGATGTATCTATGGCGATATCGCCGATGGCCCCACAAGCGGACTTTTTGGAAGGATTTGCCCAGGAAGCTTCGCGAACCTCAGTTACCTCTTCGACTCAGCTCGGTCCTGCTGACTCGCTCTACCCACCGCACCAGAGCTGAGAGTTCGTCGGAGCCCTCCAGGTTCAGCCTTGCGGCAGAGCAGAGCTCGCGCAGGGCCGCGGCGAGGGGAAGCGGGACGCCGCTCCTCGCGGCGGCGGCCTGCACTCGGTCGATGTCGGCGATGGCGCGCGTCAGCGAATAGCCGGCAGCCGGCCGTTCTGCGAGAACCTGGCTGGCCGCAATGGGAGACAGCGAGCCGGGGAGTGGGCTGGCGGCCTGCACCGCCTCAAGCGCTGCCGCGGGCTCCATGCCGAAGCGCTTCGCAACGATCAGCGCCTCGGCGGCGGCGGCGAGGCTAGACACGGTCAAAAGGCCTGCAAGCGACCGCGCCAGGCTGGCCGAGCCCACCGGCCCGGTGCGCACGACCCGCTCCGCCAGGGCCTCCAGCACAGGTGCCACCTTGTCGAGCGGTCCGGATGGTCCGCCTGCGAGGATGGTCAGCGCGCCGGTAGCCGCCTGCTTAGGCGTGCCGATCGGGATCGCCTCGACCCAGGCGGCGCCGCGCGGGGCCAGCGCACGGCCGAGCGCCGTGCCCGTCTCGGGGTCGCCGCCGCCCATGTCGATGACGATCGTTCCGGGCTTCACACTGTGCACGATGCCGTTGATGCCGTTGACTGCTTCGCGCAGCGCGTCGGCGTCGGTAAGCGCCATGACGAGCACGGTGCTCATTTGCGCCAGATGGCGTGCCGTCGCCGCCGGGTTGGCCCCGCCCTCCATGATGTAGAGCTGGATGGTACGCGGGTCCGGATCGGCAACTTGCGGGCCAAACCCCTGGGCGCTCAGGCGCCTCGCGATTGGTGCGCCCATGACACCCAGACCGACCACACCGAGCGATGTCGGCCTGGCAGCAGCTTCCGCGGCTTCGCTCTCCGACATCGCGTCCCTATAGCGCTCCCGACTTGGGCAGGACGCCGTCGATCAGGAAGAGGTCGGTCAAGAGCGTGCGCACGTGGACCGAGGCGTTGAGATTGTCGATCATCTGCGAGCTGATCGCAGGCTGCGCCAGGGTCATCCCGACGGCGGCGGCGGTCTTCTCGGCGTCGCGCTCGAGCGTCGGCCGGAAGCGCTCGAAAGCTTTCGCCCCCTCGCTGCCTTCGCCCATCGCTGACGCGCAGGCGGTGGCAAGCCCGTCGAGGGCATCGCGAAGACGCTCCAGATAGCCGCGTATCTCCTCGGAGGGCCCACCCTCCGTGCCCCGCCTCCCTTGTGCCGCATAGGCCAGCATGAACTCGTAGGCCGATTCAATGGTGTCAATGCGGTCGGCCACGGCGGTCGGTTTGTCGTTCATTCGGGCTTTCCAGCTCGCGGATGCGGACGTGATGCTATTCGGCCGGCCGGCTCGCCGGCTCAGCCGTGGAATTGGAGCTTTCTCCCTCGGGCCGCCAGCGCTCGTCAAACGTCTTGCGGTATTCCTCGCCAGTGATCCAGCCGGTGATCATGGAGCGCGTGAAGAAAAGCTTCTCCGGCCTGACCGCAAAGTAGACGTGGAGGATCAGAAGCGTGATCAGCGCCATGGCCGCGTAGCCGTGGAGCACGTACACGATGCCCCAGGTGTAGGATGACAGGAAGTAGGGATTGCGCTGCCAGAAGCTCGTGTCGATCTTCGCCAGCATCAACAGGCCAGTGACCACGAGCGTGAGCACAATCACCGTAATGACGAGGTGATAGAGCTTCTGGGCCACCGAATACTTGCCCTGCCGCACGTGCGGCGCGCCGCGGTCGGCAATGGCCCGCCGAGTCATGGCGAACACATCGGCCAAGTCGCGCGGCGTCGGCAGGATGGACACCAGGCTCTGCCAGATGCTGGCACGGACGATATGGAAGAGCACCGCGGCGGTTAGCACCAGCCCGGTCGTCCAGTGCAGCGGCACCCAGTTCAACCGGTAGCCGAATACGGTCCAGTTGAACTGATGCCCATAGATTTCCTCCTTGGGGAGGAACCCCGTCGCCAGCAGGATCAGCACGGTCGACGCCATGATCCAGTGGAACAGGCGATCCGCCAGGCGATGCCTGACGAGGCGGTCGGAACGACCGGCCGGGGAACGCGAATCCGCCATCGGGCCAAGCTTCCGGGATGCTACGGACTATCGCTCGCATTCGCGCGGGGCGCCAGGGTCATCTTGTAGAATGCGTGCAGGACAGCGATGGCGACTCCCGCAACCACGAAAAGATAGAGCGGCTCCCACGAGGCGCCCGCCAGTTCCGTCTGGCCGTAGACGCTTCGCGTGACGCGGACCCACTCCATCTCCCCTCCCACCGGCTCAGCTTGCGTCGCGCACCGCCCGAGCGACCAGATTGGCCATGAGCGGCACCTTGAAGTGATTGTAGTTGAGCGGCCGGGCCCCGCGTGTCGAGACCTGCCCGGCGACCTTGGCGAGGTCCGCGTCGACCGCCTGACCGGTGATTGTGTCCTCCGCCGCCGTCACGCGCCGCGGAACGCACTCGACGCCGCCGCACGCCACCCGTGCCCGTTCGACCGTTCCGTCGCCGCCGACGACAAGCGCCGCCGCGACGTTGACCAGCGGAAAGTCCCAGGCCTTCCGGTCCGTGGCCTTCTCGAAATAGAACCTGGCGCCCGCCCATTCGCTCGGGATGCGGACGGAGACGAGCATCTCGCCGGGCTCCACCGCGGTCATGCGCGTGATGTCGACGGCAGGTCCGATGAAGAAGTCCTCCGCGTGGACGACACGCTCATTGCCGGCGCTGCGCAGCACCATCTGGGCGTCGAGCGCAATCATCACCGGCGCGAGGTCCGACGGCGTCACGGCCACGCAGCGGTTGGCGTTGAACAGCGTATGCTCGCGATTCATGCCCTCCGGTGTGTCGGCGTAGCAGGTGTTGCCGCCGGCGCGGTAGCATGGCAGGCCCGCGCGATAGTACCAGCAGCGCGCGTCCTGGTTCAGGTTCCCGCCGATTGTCCCGGAGTTGCGGATCTGCGGCGATGCGACGGCGCGCGCCGCATCCGACAGAAGCCGGTAGCGCTCCCGGACCAGAGGGCTCTCCTCGACCTCGGTCAGGCTGGTCAGCGCCCCGATCTCGAAGCCGTCGGCCGTCTCCGTGATGCCTCTCATCTCGCCGATGGCGGTAAGGTCGACGACCACCCGGGGCCGCTTAACCCGGTCCTTGAACCACGACAGGCTGTCGTTGCCGCCGGCCAGCTTCCAGGCGTCCGCGCCGTGCTCGTCGAGGAGCGCTAGCGCATCGTCTACGGTTGTCGGCTGATAGAGCTCGAAACCGGGGATGACGTCCTTGATCAACATGGCTGTCCTCCCTCACATCACGTTGACTTGGAGGGGACCGTGCGACTGCTCCTGCCCCGCCAAGGCGTTGACGATCATGTCCCTGACCACCGGTGTGCGGTTGAAGTAGTGGCCGCCCAGAGCGTCGGATATGGCGCAGATGAGAGCGGCGCCGGCGCAGCCTTGAAGCGGTTCGCCGATGCCCTTGGCCCCGACCGGATTCGCCCCGTCCGGCTGGTCGACGGCCGCCCACTTCATGTCGACCGGGACGTCGAGATATGTCGGCGGCTTGGCCTGGTCGAGCTGGACGTTGGCGGGCATGCCGAGCGCCGGGTCGTAGACGATGCGCTCTGTCACGGCCAGACCGAAGCCCATGACGGCCCCGCCCGCCACCTGGGTGGAGAGGCTCTGCGGATGCATGACCGTGCCGCAGTCGGCAATGCCGACATACTCCTTAATCTCCACGTCGCCGGTCTCCGTGTCGAGCTCTATCAGGACGTATCCCGCGGCAAGGGCGGGGGTGAGACCCTCCTTGGGCAGGTTGTCCTTCGCCACGCCGATCAGCCCGGTACCGGCGAGCGCCTCGACCGAAGCGCGAGTCATCGGGTTTATGTCTTCCGGCACCTCCGCGCCGGAGAACTGGCCGCCGAGCTCGATCGCGCGGGCTGCCGCCTCGGCGAAGGTGATCGACTGCGTGGGGTCCGACTTTGAGACGACCGTCTCGTCCTTCAGCTCATAGTCGTCCGCGGACCCGCCCAGATCCATTGCGGCGATCTCCAGCAGCTTGTTCTTTGCGTCGGTCGCCGCCACGAAATTTGTGCGCGTCATCGTGAAGGACGTGTTGGAGCCGAACTGGCCGAGATTCCACGGCAGGTGCTTGTCGGTGCGGCCGCGCTCGATCACCACGTTGTCCCAATTGTAGCCGAGCACCTCGGCGGCAACGCGCGACGTGCTTGCATAAGAGTAGGTGCCGAGGTTGCCCACGCCGGTGTGCACGTGCAGCTTCCCGTCGGGCATGATCCGCACGATGCCGTCGAAGCCGTTGGAGCCGGCCGAGTGGTAGGCTTGGCCGATCCCGACGCCCGTCACTTTGCTGCCGTTCCGCTGGCCGGAGAGCGCCTTCTTTTCCTCCCAGTTGAAGAGCTCGGCGCCCTTGTCCAGCGCATCCTTGAGGTAAGCGCTGGTCATCGGCCCCTGGTGCTCGCCCTCCTTGCCGCTGTTGTCGGGCGCGTTGATGTGGCGGATATCCATCCGGTCCAGGCCGAGCGCGCGCGCCGCCTCGTCGATCATCGGCTCGATGGCGAGCGCGGTTTGATTTTCGCCGGGACCGCGCTGCGGGCCGCGCGGCGGTGTGTTGGTGAGCACCGAGATGCCCCGCCAGCGCATGTTCTCCGGCTGGTAGACGATGGAGACGGTGTGGCCGGCGTTGCGGAAGTCCCAGAAGCCGGACGTTGGGCCGTTGTCCTGCACCACATACATATCGAAGGCCGTGATGCGGCCGTTCTCGGCGAAGCCGATCTTGGCCCATCCCTGGAACGCCGGACGGCCGGAGCCGAGGAAGTACTCCTCCTCGCGGCTCACCCGCAGCATGACGGGACGGCCGGCCTTCCTGGCCAAAAGCGCCGGGATCGCGGGAAGCGGGTAAGGCCCGCCCTTGGAGCCGAAGCCGCCGCCGCAGAACTCGCCGACGAACACGAGCTCCGACGGCTGGATCCCGATATATCCGGCAAGGCCCGGAATGATGAACGCCTGGCTCTGCGACGAGCCGTGTACGTAGCACTTGCCGTTCTGCCAGTAGGCGAGCGCCGAGCGCGGCTCCATCGAATGGTGAGACGTGCCGGCCGTGACGAAGCTGTGTTCCACGACGACCTTGGCGTTGGCGAAACCGGCCTCGACGTCGCCGTAGGCCCACTCCTCCGCCGGCTGGCCCATCGGGAGCCGGCTCTCATCGGCGAAGTCGGCCGCCTGCCATTTGATGGTCTGAAGGTCGAGCCGGACGTTCGCGACGTTGCCGCCCTCGCGGGCGTTCGGTCCGCCCGGGAAAAGGCTGTCGAGCGGATCGACGGTGAAGGGCAGCTGCTCCAGGTCGATGTCGATCGCTTCCACCGCCGCAGCCGCGATCTCTTCCGTCTCCGCCGCAACGGCCATGATCGGCTCGCCTACGAAATGAGGCTCGTTGGTCAGGACGGCGCTTTCGGGCGGCGGCAGCGAGGGCACCTCGTCCGCCGTCAGGATCGCCACCACACCGTCCATCTCCAAAGCCCGCGACGCGTCGATGTTGCGCACGCGTGCACGCGGCATGGGGCTCAGCACCATCTTCGCGTGCAGCATGCCGTCTGCGACGAAGTCCTCAGCGTATTTCGCCTCGCCCGTGACCTTGGCGCGGACGTCGGGAGGTACGAAGTTCTGTCCAAGCAGTCTGTAAGCCATCTTATGCCTCCCCTGCGGCACGCATCACCGACTTGAGATAGTGGTCGTAGGCGCCGCACCGGCAGAGATTGCCGGACATCGCCAGACGA
>CAZARE010000209.1:0-14761 GCA_964487455.1 uncultured Propylenella sp. | reverse complement strand
AAAAAGCCCGCCACCGTCGTTGCTTTAAGCCGCCGTCTCGTTCGTAAGGCGACCACAGGCACGTGCGAATTTGGGCACCGCGGATGTATGCGCTTCGCCCCTCGGGCGCAAGAGGGAAATTCGTTAACGGACACCAGGCTCGGGAGATCAGGTGCGGGCAAAAAAAGAGGGGCGGCTCTGGCCGCCCCTCCGATCGCCCCCCGATCGGAATGAGTTAAACCTCAGTGGTTCAATCCCGCGCGCCTGTGGGCGCCGCGTTGCGGAGCTTTCTACAATAGAGGCTGCCTCGAGTCCCTCCATCATGCTGTTTCCGAAGCATTTCCTGCCCGCCTGTGCCTGAGACGCAACACTGTGCCCGCGCGGCAACGACAAGGGTCAAGGGTTAAGTCAGCGGGGAACGCTTTGAGCGGCCGTGCCGTTGTGGCCTTGGGAGCCAGGCCTGCCGGCACATAGGGACGTCGGGAAGTCCCTATGACCGACATGCCCGCAAGACGGCAAGGAAGTGCTGGGGGAGGCGTCCTCGGCTTTCTGGGGCGGTCGGTTGCGCTCCAACATGGCTGGCGCTTGGGACGGAGCTGAATCCTGCTTCGTGTCGGAGGGGAAGAACGTGGCGCAATCGATCCACCACACGGTCAAGCCGGTGCAATCCTCGGTCCCGTGACGCCTGGCGCGAAGAGAGAGGTCCGATGGTCGTCAAAGAAGTGGCGTTTCTCGCGCTTGTTCTGACGGCGATTGCCCTTGTGCCGGGCGGCGCGCATTTCTTCGAGCTGCCTAACAAGATCGGGCTCGGAGAAGCCGATTACGTCACCGTCCAGCAGATCTATGCCGGGGTGGGCCCTGTTCGGAATCGTGTTGATCGGTGCTCTTCCGCGGCGAGCAGCCGGCCTTCTCCTTTTCGGCGATCGGGTTCCTGGCGCTGGCGGTGAACGTCGCCGTCTTCTTCATCTGGACGTTCCCAGCCAACCAGGCGACGGCCAACTGGACCGAAGCTCCGCCGGACTGGGAATCGCTTCGCAAACGGTGGGAATACTCGCATGCCGCCAACGCGCTGGTGACGTTCGCGGGGTTTTGCGCGATCGCGCTGTCCGCCCTGACAATGCGAAAATAGGTCTTCCGGACCCGTCAGGCCGTGCGTTGCAGCGCGAAGCTTCCCCCGCCCGCCTGCATGCAACTCACCTGCGAAGGGCCTGTGAAGGTGCAGGTCGCTGCGCGCTGCTCCTGCGCCTGCACCGAGAGCCAGCGCATGCTCACATTGCTTCCGGTTACCGTATAGGTGCCCTGCGCCAGGATCTCGTTGGTCTGGATGAAGCGCGACGTGAAGCTGCCCCGCTGGAAATCGGCGATGAAGACGCCGTCCGTGGATGCCCACCTCCCGTCCATCGCGGTGGCCTGCGGCTGGACGTCGTAGCTCTGGCAGGCCGCGAGAAAGAGCGTGGCAAACAGGGCCGCGCGCCCCACCGTCCCTTGTATCATAGCATGCCCCCTCCAATACCGCCGTCACGATGATATCGGCCAGACCCCGTCGCCGTCCAGCCGAAGGTGAAACGCCGCGTGACGCGAAATCGTTCCCTCCGACCTCAGGCGCGGCGGAGCAGCCGCCCGATCGTCCAGGCTCCCGGTCCGAACGCCGCGAGCATGAGAAAGCCGCCTGTGATCGCCAGGTTCTTTAAGAGATGAACCAACTGACCGGCGTCGGCTATGTCGCGGTGAAAGAAGAGGGCGGTGGCGAGGCAGAAACCGGCAAGCGCCAGCGCGGCAACGCGAGCGTAGACGCCCGCCGCCACCAGCAGACCCCCGCCGAGCTCCGTAAGTATGACAAGCGGAAGGAGGGCGCCGGGAACGGAATAGGCCTCCATGTAGCGGATGGTGCCGTCATAGTCGGTGATCTTGATCCAGGCTTCGATGACGAAAATGATCGCCAGGAGCAGCCGCCCGACAAGCGCCAGCAGGTCTTGGGGATCGTTCATGGTCATCGCCGCGTGGAACCCGTTCGCGCGCTACGGATCGCGCTTCCGATCGAGCCTCCGACATTCTTACTGCTCGTCGGGAGCGGCGCACCGCGCCGACGATGCTATCGATTAAGAAGCCATAGGACCAGCGAGAGAGCAACGCTGATCAGGATAGCCATGGTAACGGGATGCAGAGCGTGAAGTTATCGCGCTCCACGACGATGTCACCCGGCAGGCGGCCAGGGCAGATTTTCGAAGGAGCGGCCACAACAGACCGGCGACCAGCAGCGCCAGACCGAACAGGATGAGCGTGCGCGACATGCCTTTTCAGTAGGAGCCCGGCCAGGGTGCAAGCTCCGCGTGGCAGGCTCCGGGGTTATGCCGGACGCTTGGCTCTATCCGTAGCGCAGCTTCGGGGACCAGCCGCCGGCGCCCTCCGGCATGAGGTCGAAGAAGTGATAAACCGCACAGAAATCGTCACCCGGCCCAAAGCCGGTGTCCGCGACTCGGACGATCCCGTCCCGCCCTCGCTTGAACACAGAGACGCCTGGCATCGGCTCGCCATCTTCGATGTAGCCCATAGCCGCAGCGAAGCGCTTCTCCGTGTCGCTCACCATCGGAAAACCCCATCCTCGGCTTCCGCGAATTTCCGCTGCACCTCCGGCGGATCGGGGCTCGCCACGACGAACGCTGCGCGGCTCGCGAGGTGAGGGTAGGCGCCGTTGTAACCGTCGGCCCAAAGAGTGCAGTAGGGACACGACCGGCCCATGTTGTGGATGACGAAGAGGTCGTCCTTGGCGCCGAAAAGCTCCGACAGTCGCACCTCGCCGTCTGTCGTCGCGAAGACGTGGTCGGCGACCGGCTCGGGTTCGAGATCGCGTTGCACGCCGCGCATCCTCGCCCGCGTCTCGGCGATCTGGCGACGATACTCGGCGAGCCGCTCGGACCCCCGACGATAATCCATAGCGGTCCCTTTCAAGCGTCGTATTCGTCGCGCAGGCGCAGCCATCCCATCTTGAAGGGCAGGGCGTCCTCGTCGCGACCCTTGGGCACGAGGTCGAGATAGTGGTAGGCGCCGTTCAGCATGTCGAGGCCGCGCGCGTAGCAAGAATAGGTGCGGTAGATCGAACCGTCCGCGTCGCGGAAGAACACGCTTATGCCCGGCATCTCGTCCCCGTATGCGGGATGAGCCTCGTTGAAATTATAAGTCACGGAGCCGGTTCTGAGGCGGTCGGATGCGAACGACACCCCAAAATCGAAATTGAAGTCGCTGCCGAGAGACGACACCCAACGGAAATTCCAGCTAAATCGCTCCGCGACAGCCCTCAGCCTCTCCAGTGGCGCGCGCGAGACTGCCACCAGGCTCACGTCGCGGGCGGCCAAGTGCGCCTCGATTCCGTTGAAGTTGTCAGCCCAGAACGAGCAGCTCTTGCATGGACCTTGCCAGTCAGGGCCGAACATGAAGTGATAGACGACGAGCTGCGACCGTCCGTCGAAGAGCTCAGGGAGCGACTTTTCACCGTTGGCGGTCTGGAAGCGATAGTCTTTCTCGACCCTCATCCAGGGGAGCTCGCGGCGCTCCTGGCTCAGCGCGTCGCGGGCGCGGGTAAGTTCCTTCTCCTTGGCGAGCAGCGCCTTCCGCGCTTCGATCCACTCCTCCTCCGAGACGACCCGATGACCCGTCATGGCGAGTCCTCCTCTCTTGCCAGCTGAACTCAACGCCGCCGCGCCGCACTCCTCGAGCGGGGAGGGCGCTTGCCTCGTTCGCGCCCGCGGCCGCGCCTTGCCTCGATATCCTCCAGCGATGCGGCCAGGAGCTCGAACTGCGCCTGCCAGTATTTCGTGTAGCGGTTCATCCAGACCGCCGCTGCCAGGATCGGCCCGGCCTCCAGCCGGCAGCGGCTTATACGGCCGGTCCGCTCCTGACTCACCAGTCCGGCGCGCACCAGTACCTGGATATGGCGCGACACGGCCTGCAGCGAGATGTTGAACGGCTTGGCAAGCTCCGACACGAGGAGCGGCGCTTCGTCGAGGCGTGCCAGGATGTCCCGCCGCACGGGATCAGAGAGAGCAAAGAACACCCGATCCAGACCTTCCTCTGACTCGCTAGAAGGCGGGGTCTCGTACAGCGGAATCGGTGCAGTGGCGTCCTTCATCATGTCGGTTGAATATCAATCAACTAGTTGAAAGTCAATCGATCGGTTGACGAATGCTGCGGCCGTCCTTGCGGCTTGCGGCCTCGCTGACCGCAGCCCCGACGATTTGTCCTTTCGCAACCATGCCGCAAGAATGCCCCAACCTTCTCACGCGATCGACACCGCTCTGTTGTCGTTTCGACTCAAGCCCATGCGCATTGTCTGACGACAGCATCCGAAGCGGTGGAGAGTGTCATGTCGAACGCGTCGTGCTGCCGCCGGGCGGCGGCTTACTTCGGGAGACAAACCGAGCTTGCCGACAGCGCCGAGGAGCGTGCCGCCTTTGGCGAGCTGGAACGGATCTGGTCGGACATGGCGGTTCTCGCGGAGCGTTTCGATCGCGAGCACGACGGGGCTGCCAAGGCCGAGATCTACGCCAAGATGAGCGAGGTGGAGGCGGTCGCGCGGCTTGTGGCCTGACCGGATGGGGGTCGTCCTCACTCGATGGAGCCCGGCATCGCGGCCTACCGGCCATGAAGCCGGAGAAACGCTACCCCTCTTTCAGAAATTCCAGCGCGGCCGAGTTCATGCAGTAGCGGAGCCCGGTGGGCGGCGGGCCGTCGGGGAAGACGTGACCGAGATGGCTGTCGCAGCGGGCGCAGCGGATCTCCGTGCGCACCATTCCGA
This sequence comes from uncultured Propylenella sp., assembly GCA_964487455.1. GTDB lineage: Bacteria > Pseudomonadota > Alphaproteobacteria > Rhizobiales > Afifellaceae > DASWJZ01. The sequence goes on along the minus strand of CAZARE010000209.1, from coordinate 9,990 downwards.
GCGAGTGGTCCTCGATCTGAAGAACATGGTCCGGGTCGATCGGCTGGAAGAAGCTCGGCCAACCGGTGCCGGAGTCGAACTTCTCGCCCGACCTGAAGAGCGGCAGGCCGCACAGGCGGCAGGCGTAGGCGCCAGTCACGTGGTTGTCGAGCAGCGCGCCACAAAACGGCCGCTCGGTGCCGTGGTCCAAGAGAATGTGCCGCTCCTCCGGCGTGAGCCTTTCAGCGAGACGTGCGATCTCCTCCGGCGGCAAAGGGCCAAGCTCGTAGCCGGACGCTGAGAGGACGGGGCGGGAAGCGGGCGCGCGCGTCTGGGTCATCGAGTTGATCCTGATCCTGGTTCGTTTCCAAGATAGGCGTGGGCATCAGCAAGCGCCATGGGCTTCACTCCCTAGGCGGCGCCATGCTCTGCTACCGCCTCGGCGAGATAGACCGGCACCTCCCGGCCCTCCGATGCAAGCCAAGCGCCCATGCGCCCGATGACCGCCCGCACCGCCGGCCGCTCGAGCATGCGGGCGCGCCATGCGAGAAGGCGCGGCGTTGCATCCGTCAACGGCGCCTTTCTGCTCGCCGTAGAACTGCGCCATGAAAAGGGCAATGTCCGCATAGGTGAAGGGGCCCGCGAGATAGTCGCGGCCAAGCTGAGCCTCCATTTCCGCGTAGTGTCGCGCTGCCTTGTCGCGCGCATCAACCGCCACGGGGGCCACGGGCGCGTCCTCAAGACCGAAGAGGCGCGCGATGTTCATGGAGACGACGTCGTCGGCCTTCAGCTCCAGGAGGCGCGCCTCGGCGCGAGCTGCCGGCTCCGCAGGCCATAATTGCGGCGTCGGAAACGCGTCCTCCAGACTCGAAGATAAGCGTGGAATCGAAGAGCTCGACTTCGCCGTGGACGAGCACCGGGGCCTGGCCCTTCGGATTGATGCGCAGGACTTCCGGGTGCTTCGGGTCGTCACGATCGCCCTTGGCGAAGGGCACCATGACGAGGTCGAAGTCGACGCCCTTCTCGCGCAGGGCGATATCGGCTTTTGCGCCGAACATCGAGAGCGGCGCGGAATAGAGGCGAAGCGGTGGCATGGGGCCCCTCGAGCGGCGGGCACAAGCGCTCACGCTCATACCACGACCTGCGCGTTTCCGGCTCTTGGCGCCCGGGAGCGCCATTGCGCGCGGAACTTTGGGGGACCAGCGGCGTTAGGACGCCGACTTGGTAACGGCAGGGAGCCACGCATATGGCCGAAGAATCCGGCGGCACGAACTTCCTCGCGTTCATAGTGGGCGGGCTCGTCGTCGTGGTGGTGGTGCTGTTCTTCGCGATGGGCGGAATGGACATGTTCCGCGGAGGCGAGGGGGATATCGACGTCGATATCCAGCTTCCGGAAGCGCCGGAGGCGCCTGCCAACTAGGAGAGTTGAGCGGCGGCACCCTCGCGCCGCCATTCGAGCAGCACGTCCGGCTCAATTTCCTCGCTGCCGGCGCCGTCGGTCTGTCTCACGGCGCGGAAGCCCCGCCGCTCGTAGAAGCGGAGCGCTCCGGCGTTCCTCTGGAAGCACAACAGCTAGCAGCGGCTCATCCGCCATGGCCCTTCCGAGCAGCGCCGTGCCGATATCCTCGCCCTGCCGCCCGAGATCGACATAGATGTGACCCACGAAGCCGTCGTGGTAGGCGATGAAGCCGCGATCTCGCCGCCTATCTCCGCCACCCAGACCGTGTGCGTGCGCATGACGCCGTCGAGGAAGGCGCGGTCTTCTTCCGGCGTGTGCAGGTCCGGGCGGAAGGGACGGTCGCCTCTTGCACACGGCGAAAAAGCGACGCGATGGGCTCAAGGTCGGCGGGCCGGGCCGGGCGTAGCGGCACCGGCCTCACAGCGTGCCGTAGCCGCCGCCGGTCGGGGTGCGCACGATCACCGCCTCGCCGGCCTCGAGGACTGTCTGGTCGGCGCCATCCAGCTCTTCCAGCCCCCCGTCGCCACGACGTACGAAGGTCGCGCCGCAGTCGCCCGACTCGCCGCCAATAAGCCCGGGCGGAGGTACCCTGCGGTGCGAGGAGAGGATCGCGCAGTCCATCCTCTCCAGGAACCGGAGGGTGCGCTCCGTGCCTGAGCCCGCTGACCATCTGCCGCGCCCCCCCGATCCGGGGCGGATGTGGAAATCCTCCAGCAGCACCGGGAAACGCATCTCAAGCACCTCCGGATCGGTGAGGCGCGAGTTGGTCATATGCGTGTGAACGGCGTCGGCGCCGTCGAAGCCTGAGCCGTCATTCATCACGCCGGCGGGCGCGCCGGAGCAAATCGTCTCGTAGTACTGATAGCGGTCGTCGCCGAAGGTGAGGTTGTTCATCGAGCCCTGCGCCGCGGCGAGGGCGCCGAGGGCGCCGAAGAGGGCGTTGGTCACGTGCTGGCTGGTCTCGACGTTGCCGGCAACGACAGCGCAGGGATATTGCGGCGAAAGCATCGAATCCTCGGGGATGACGATCTCGATCGGTTCCAGGCAGCCGGCGTTCATCGGGATCGCCTTCTCCACCATGACGCGAAAGACGTAGAGCACGGCGGCGCGGGTGACCGGAGCGGGGGCGTTGAAGTTGTTCGCCTGCGCCGCAGACGTGCCGGTGAAGTCGACCTTCGCGGAGCGCTTCCGCTTGTCGACACTGATCTTCACCTTGATCGAAGCGCCTTGGTCGGTCGGATATTCGAACTCCGAGTCGGTCAGCCGCTCGATCACCTGCCGCACGCTTTCGGCAGCATTGTCGCGGACGTGCCGCATGTAGGCTTGCACGACGTCGAGGCCGAACTGCCCCACCATCTTGCGGATCTCGGCGACGCCCTTCTCGTTGGCGGCGATCTGCGCCTTAAGGTCGGCAATGTTCTGCGCCGGATTGCGGCAAGGATAGGGATGATCGGTGAGAAGGTCCCCGAGCTCCGCCTCGCGGAAACGGCCGCGGTCGACGAGCTTGAAGTTGTCGATCAGCACGCCTTCCTCGTCGACCGTCGCGGCGCGTGGCGTCATGGAGCCCGGCGCCGTGCCGCCGACGTCGGCGTGATGCCCGCGCGACGCCACCCAGAAGAGAATTCGGCGCGCGGGCTTCCTCTCCTCCTCGAAAACCGGGGTGACCACGGTGATGTCGGGCAAATGCGTGCCGCCGTTATAGGGTGCGTTCAGCGCATAGACGTCGCCCGGGCGGATGTCCGGGTTGAGCCGGCGCACGATGTCGACGGAGCGGTCCATGGAGCCGAGATGCACCGGCATGTGCGGCGCGTTGGCGACGAGCGCGCCCGTCGCGTCGAAGAGCGCGCAACTGAAATCCAAACGCTCCTTGATGTTCACCGAGTAGGCGGTGTTCTGCAGCGTCACGCCCATCTGTTCGGCGATCGACATGAAGAGGTTGTTGAACACCTCCAGCATCACCGGGTCGGCGTCGGTGCCCACGGCGCGAGCGCCCGTGCGCGCCGCGATCCGATGAAGCACAATGTGGTTCTTCGCCGTCACCTCCGCTGCCCAGCCGGGCTCCACTACGATCGTCTGATGCGGCTCCATGATCAGCGCCGGTCCGGCGATGCGGTGGCCGGGGACCAGAGTTTCGCGCGGGTAGACGGCCGCTTCGTGCCAGACGCCCTCGGAGAAGAAGCGAGCCTTCTTCGATGGCGCCGCGTCGGTGTCGGTGACCGGGAGGTCCGGCTCTTCAATGTCGGCGCCGCCGCCCACGCCCTCCACTTCGACCGCCTCGGCGACGAGGGACTTGCCTTCATAGATGAAGCCGAAACGAGCGCTGTGCTCCGTCTCGAACGCCGCCCGCATGTCAGCAGTCGATGCGAGCGGCACGCCAAGCGTCATGTCGGTCCCGTCATAGCGGATGTGCACGCGGGCGGAGACCTCGATTTCGGAAACACTTAGACATTGTTCCGCAAGCTCGGCGCTAACGTCTTCCGCGAGCGCATCGCGAACGCGCCGAAGCTCAGATTCCGATTCCGCTTCGAGCGGCAACACCACCGCACGGCTGCGATTGGCGCGAATATCAGCGAGCCCCATGCCGTATGCGGAGAGCACACCCGAGAGCGGGTGGATGTGCACGGTCTCCATGCCCAGCCGGTCGGCGATGGCGCAGGCGTGTTGGCCCCCGGCGCCGCCGAAGCAGGCAAGCACGTAGCGCGTCACGTCGTATCCGCGCGCCACGGAGATTTTCTTGATGGCGTTGGCCATGTTCTCGACCGCCACAGCCAGGAAACCGTCGGCGACATCCTCCGGCGCTTTGCCGGTCTCGCCCGCGAGCGCTGCGAACTTCTCGCACGCGATCTCGTCGTCGAGCCGCTGGTTCTGGTGAGGCCCAAAGATCGCCGGAAAATGCTCCGGCAGAAGCTTCCCTACCATGACGTTGGCGTCTGTCACCGTGAGCGGCCCGCCGCCGCGATAGCAGGCCGGGCCAGGATCGGCGCCGGCGGAAGCTGGGCCGACAGCGAAGCGCCCGGCATCGTAGCTGAGGATGGAGCCGCCGCCTGCGGCGACGGTGTGGATCAGCATCATGGGCGCGCGGAGCCTGACTGCCGCCACTTCCGTCTCGAAAGTGCGCTCGAGCTCCCCGGCGTAGTGCGACACATCGGTCGACGTGCCGCCCATGTCGAAGCCAATGACCCGGTCGAAGCCGGCCATTCTCGCCGTCTCGGTCGCGCCCACCACGCCGCCCGCCGGGCCGGAAAGGATGGCGTCCTTGCCCTGGAAGAGATGCGCCGCCGTGAGCCCACCTGACGACATCATGAACATGAGGCGAGGCGGCTCTGGGGCCTCCCCCTCGCCCTGCGAGGTCCGCTGCGCTCGCGCCTCAGGACGAGGGTGAGGAGGAGTGCCTCCCTGGTCGGCGGCGAGCAACGGCTCAGGATACTCCTCATCTTGAAGCGCGAGCCCGGAACGGGCGAGCCTCGAAAGGGAGGAGGTCCGGAGATCGGCTGCGACCTCATCGACATAGCGGCGGAGGATCGGCGTGAGATAGGCGTCCACGACCGTTGTATCGCCACGGCTGACGAGTTTCACCAGCGGCGAGACCTCGTGGCTCACCGAGACCTGCGCGAACCCCATCTCCCGCGCCATCGTCGCGACTCGCGCCTCGTGCGCCGGGTATTTCCACGCATGCATGAAGACGATGGCGAGCGAACGGTAGCCATCGTCGGCCAGTGCTTGCAATGTCACGCGCACCGCTGCTTCAGCCGGAGCCGATTCCACCGTACCGTCGGCGCGCACACGCTCGTCGACTTCCTCGACGCGCAGATAGAGCTGCTCGGGCAACACGATCCTCTTGGCGAAGATGTCCGGCCGCGCCTGGTAACCGATCCGGAGCGCATCGCGGAAGCCGCGGGTGATGAGAAGCGCCGCGCGCTCGCCCTTACGTTCCAAGAGCGCGTTGGTGGCGACGGTGGTTCCCATCTTCACCGCGCCGATCAGTTCGGAGGGGATCGGCCGATCCGGCGTTACACCGAGCAGCCGACGGATCGCCTCGACCGCAGCGTCCTGGTAGATGCCGGGATTCTCCGACAAAAGCTTCATGGTGGCGAGACGGCCGTCGGGATCGCGCGCCACAACGTCGGTGAAGGTGCCGCCGCGGTCGATCCAGAAATCCCATTTTTCCGCCATTCAACCACTCCGTTCGACGGCGCGCGACGCTAGTCACCCGTCATTCGCCTGTCGAGGACGACCGAAACACTGGCTGTCATGCCGTGCAGTTCATGGCATGATCGCGGGAATTACATAGGGGCAGAGCACATGAGAGCCATACTAGCCACGGCGGTTGTCGCCGGCCTCATCGGGTTCGTGGCTGGCAACGCGTTCTGGTATCTGGCCTCGCCACTTTTCATCGACCGCCTCGTATCGGAGGAGCTGCCAGCGGCGCTGCAAATGTCGAAGCAGCGCGAAGGCGCCTTCGCCGACGCCGATGCGGTGCACCGCGGATCCGGGACCGCCACGATCTTTGAGCTCGTCGGCGGCACGTCGGTGCTGCGCTTCACCGATTTCACCGTCACCAACGGGCCGGACCTCAAGGTGTGGCTGGTCAGGGCGGAAAAGATCGCCACCTCCGATGACGTGACCGCGAGCGAGTGGTTGTCGCTTGGGCCGCTGAAAGGCAACAAGGGCGACCAGAACTATCTGATCCCGGAGAACGTGAACGCCGACGACTATGCCAGCGTGGTCATCTGGTGCGAGCAGTTCGGCGTGCTCTTCTCTGCCGCGCGCCTGGAACCCGCGGCATGACCGACTTGACCTCGCGCCCCCCCGATGCCACCTCTTGCTTGCCAGCCGGCTGGACGGCCGCCTCGCGAAAGCGGGGAGGAAAGTCCGGGCTCCATGGATAAACGGTGCCGGATAACATCCGGCGGGGGTGACCCCAGGGAAAGTGCCACAGAAAGTAAACCGCCCGCCTTCCTATCGCGGGTAGGCCCCTAAAGGGCCGCTCCGCGCAAACCAAGCCGAGAGGTGAAGGCGAGCAAGGGTGAAAGGGTGGGGTAAGAGCCCACCGCGGACCCGGCAACGGGGACGGCACGGCAAACCCCACCGGGAGCAAGACCAAGAAGGGACGGCGCGGGCTTTGGCCCGGCTTGATCCAAGCCAGCCGTCCGGGTCGGTCGCGTGAAGCGCCTGGCGACAGGCGCTCCAGATGAATGGCTGTCACGTCGTTGGCTTTTGTCAGCGGCCATACAGAACCCGGCTTACAGGCCGGCTGGCGCTTCACCCTAATCCCGGAACACTTCGGGCCTGGGGGCATTCATGTTTGATCGAGGTGTCGAGATGCGAACGGTCGTGTTCACCTTGCTTGCACTCGTTCTCCTGCCTCTTGCCGCAGCGTCGGGCGAGAACGCGCAGCCCTATGCCGACCTTGAGACGCGTCCTATCAAGGGGCTTTCGGACGAGCAGATTACAGGTCTCCGGACGGGCCTAGGGATGGGACTCGCGCTGGCGGCGGAGTTGAACGGCTATCCTGGACCGCGGCACGTTATCGATCTGGCAGAGAACCTGCAGCTCACCGATGCACAATACGAGGAAATCCAGGGGCTGTTCGATGCGATGCAAGAGGAGACTGTCTCCATTGGGGAGAAACTGATCGAGCAAGAGGCTCAACTCGAGCAGCAGTTCGCCGAGCGCTCGGTCACGCCGGCCAGTCTAGACGCCCTGACGCAGGCGATCGGGGTTACGCAGGGAGCGCTCAGGGCCGCGCATCTTAAATACCACCTCGCGACGTTCGCCGCGCTGTCTCCGGAACAAGTGGAACGCTACAACGTACTGCGCGGCTATAGCATCGGCGTGGCGCGGCACCATCGCCACGACGCACACTGATCGCCGCTCTTACGGCAACGCGTCGAGCAGCTTGCGTAGCGTCGCGATGGTGGAACGATCGGCGACCCCGTCGACGCGCGCGGGCCGGAAGTGGCGCTGGAATGCGGCGACCGCGTCTGCCGTGCGTCGTTCGAACGCCCCTGTCACATCGATGCTGTAGCCGTAGAGCGCGAGCATCTGCTGCAAGGTGTCGACTTGTGCGCCGCTGTCGCCAAACCTGAGCTCGCCGTGGCCTTCGCCGACCGCTTCCGGTTCTACCCAATGTCCGACGCCGGCCGCCGCCAACCGCGCCCAGGGGAAGCGCTCGCCCGGATCGCGCTTGCGCCCCGGCGCCACGTCGGAATGCGCGAGCACGCGGTGGGCCGGGATGGGATGCCGCTCCACGATGCCGCGGGAGAGCGCAGTCAGCGCCTCGATCTGCGCCTCGGGGTAATCCGGCAGGCCGCCGTCGTGGCCGGGATTGGCGATCTCGATGCCGATGGAGCGGGAGTTTATGTCGGTCGCATCGCCCCAGCGCGCTTGGCCGGCGTGCCATGCGCGGCGCTCCTCCGGCACCAGCGATAGGACGCGACCGTCCTCAGAGATGAAATAGTGCGCCGAGACCTTACTCTGCGGGTTGCACAGCCAGGCGAGCGCCTGATCGGCGTCGGGCATGCCCGTATAATGGAGGAGCAGGATGTCGACCGGGCCCTCTCTCCGCTCACCGTGATTGGCGGAGGTGCGATAGTCGGCAGCAAGTCGCGTCATGCCCGGGCTCGTCGGCGCTCGATTTGCTCCCAGGCGGAATTTATCGCCGCGAGCCTGTCATTGGCGAGGCGGACGAATTCCTCCGGCACGCCACGGGCGATCAGCCTGTCGGGGTGGTTCTCGCGAACAAGCCGGCGATACTGCCGCCGCAAGCGCTCGTAGTCCCAGCCGGTCTCTGCGTCGAGCACGAGGTACGGATCGCCACCGGCCTCCAACACGTGGCTCGCGCGGATGCGGGCGAAGGCGCGCGAATCGAACCCGAACAGCTCGGCAACGCGAGCAAGATAAGCGAGCTCGCGTTCATGGACGGCACCGTCCGCCTTGGCGATCTCGAAGAGGCCATCGAGGACCGCCTCCAGCATTTTCTCGTCGTCGCCGAGCAGGCGTTTCACATCGTTTGCGTACGCCTCGTAGCCGGCAACGTCGCGCTTGGCGAGGTTGTAGACCCGGGCAACGCTCCGCTCCTCCCCCGGTGGAATGTCGCAGATGCTTCGAAATGCATCAATTTCCGACCGCGTTACGACGCCATCGGCTTTCGCCATCTTGGCGGAGAGCGCGATGATCGCAATTGTGAACGTGACTTCCCGCCGCTCTTGACCTTGTCCCACGCTGGCGAGGACCGCGCGCAGGCCCGACATCGCCGCGCCAACACGCCCGGCGCCGCCTGCGATCGCCGCAGCAATGCGCGAAAAGATTCCCATGATGCCGCCAGTCCCGCGCCCTGATCTGATCCCTATCCGTGTCGGCGGGGAGTGAAAAGACCGAGGCCGCGCTTCCGCCGGCGCTCCGGCGCAAGGGTTCGGGTTTAACCTCGCGTCCTACCGCCACGATCCAAGACTTCCTGGCATTCAGCCGAGCGAGGCCAACCAGTCTTCTCGGCCTTTCCATGTGATTCCATTGACCCCCATACGATCCCATGATACTCCATTCTCTCCCGGTCACTAGTCGGGGATGCTTTTTCGAGAGCCGTGGTTTCAGGCGTTTTCCGGCTCTGGGCAGGCTCTGCGAGAGTGGGTGCCGGAGGCCTGTTTGGAGGCGGGCGGTCCGGCGGGCGCGAGGGGCAATGGACGGATTCGTGGCGACATTCGTGAACCGGCTGGACCAGAAGGGTCGGGTGTCGGTTCCGGCGTCATTCCGTGCCGTGCTGGCACGCGAAGGCGAGGATGCCGTCTACTGCTATCCGGCGCTCGACCGTCCCGCCATCGACGGGGGCGGGACGAGGCTGCAGCAGGCGATTGCCGCGCGCCTTGAGCCCTTCGAGACCTTCTCGGAAGACCACGAGATACTCTCCACAGCGTTCTACGGAGAAAGCCGCGTTCTGAAGATCGATGCCGATGGGCGCGTGATCCTGCCGGAAGAGTTCCGCGCCTATGCCGGGGTCACCGATACTGCGGTGTTCGTTGGGCAGGGCTTCAAGTTCCAAATATGGACGCCCGAGCGTTTCGCGGAGCGGCAAAGCGAAGCGCGCGAGCGCCTGCTCTCCGTTACCCGCGGGCTAGGACAATCCAACCCTTCGGCCCAGGCGAGGAGGGACGACGACGCATGATGGCGAGCCGCACACTTTCGGAAAGTGCTGGCGGACCGGCTCGCCACGTGCCCGTCCTCCTCTCTGAGATGCTCGACCACCTCTCGGTGGCCGAGGGAGGCCGCTACATTGATGGCACGTTCGGCGCCGGCGGCTACAGCCGAGCCATACTCGAGATGGGCGGCAGCGTGCTGGCCATCGACCGCGACCGCGCCGCCGTCCAGGTTGGCGCATCGCTCGTCGCGGAGAGCGGCGGGCGGCTGACTTTGGTGGAGGGTCGCTTCTCCGATCTCGACGCCTTTGCGCGAACGGCAGGCTTCGTCCCGGCCGACGGCGTGGTCCTCGATGTCGGCGTTTCCTCCATGCAGCTCGAAGCCAAGGAGCGCGGCTTTTCCTTTCGTCTCGATGGCCC
>CAZARE010000208.1:0-4130 GCA_964487455.1 uncultured Propylenella sp. | reverse complement strand
CGAGCAGCTGTCTCAGGCGCTGCCCTTCCTGCTGGCCGGCCTCACGCATCCGGCGTTTCGCGAAGAGCTGATCGCCGGACTTCGCGTCTTCATACAGGACCCGCGTTCGCTCACGGTGGCGATCGACCCGGAGCAACCCATCTCGGGAAGCGAGATCATCAGCGTCGCCAAATCCGCGCTGGGGACGCTGCCCGACAAACTGAATGCGTCGGTCAGCGCGAACGGGCAGGAGTAGATGTAGTGTCCAACGTGCGAGACATGCTCCGCAGCGCCGCAATTTTCGTTCTGCTGCTGCTTGGCGGCGCAACACCGGCGCTCGCCGATGAGAAGAGCGAGATGTTGGTCCACGCATTCGTGACGTGGGTCGACTCTTCGCCCGACTGGTCCGCATCGGTGGGTGTCGTCCGGTCGAGCGGGCGCGACACGTTCGCCGAGGGCCTCGTCTTTGCCCGTTCCAATGGGGACATCTCGACCAGCATTGAGATGCTCCGGCTGAGGGACTTGGCGGAGTGGGGGGACGGCGGCTTCACGGCGACCGGCATGTGGCTCAGCCGGGCTGCGATCGTCGGACCGCACTTTGAATACGCCATCCCCGCCGCAAAGGTGGAATCGGTGACCATGCCGGGCACGATGGGGGTCACTTTCGACCCGCGGCGTCTCATGTCCTTCTTCGCGCAGGCTTACTCGGCCTTTGCGGACGCCGAGTTCTCCAACTTGAGCATCCCTGAGATGACGGTCTCCTCGGAGCAGGTCTTGTCGGATACCGGGGCAAGCGTCTCGACGCGGCTCGCATACGCCGGCGTGGCGGTTGCCGGCCTCCGAAACGGCGTCATCGAACGCGTCGAGGCAGGACCTGTCACCATGCACACTCGCGCTCCCGACGGCGACTTCGAATTGGTCGTCGAGTCCGTCTCCTCCGATCGCACCGACCTCGGCGGTCTCGCCCACGTCTTCGATCCAGCGGCCTACGTGGACGGACAGGGCGACGGCGTCTGGACGCCGATCCTGTCGAACGTTGCCTACTCAGGCATTTCCGGCGCCGGGCCGGGTGGCCTCACTTTCGAGATGAACAGCCTAGCCTTGGAGGAGCTCGTCGGGCGGCAGCTCGGCGAGCCTTCCACCGGGCTCTGGGACCAGCTTCTCGATCCGAGTGTGGCGGGCGATACGAAGGCCGATCTGGCGCTCGACCTGGCTCGAACCCACGCCGCGTGGCGGCTCGGCGGGGTCCGCCTCAGCGGCCTCGGCATCCGAATGCCGGCCCGGTCCGCTTCCGTCTCGCTGGAGGATCTGACCGCTTCCGAGTTATCCAGCGAACGACTCGACAGCCTCGCGCTGACCGGCCTGCGCGTCGACCTGCCCGAACTATTCCTAAGGCTCGGATCGCTCGAGCTCGCCGGCTTCAGCTCGCCCGATCTCGAGGCGCTTCTCGGGTTCGCGGCACTGGAAAGCAACGTCGATCCGAAGATGCACGCTGAGGCGATTTCAAAGACGCTCGCCGCATTCCCCAGGTTCAGTCATTTCGGACTTGCCGACCTGATCGGAGGACGAAGCGAGGCCGAAGCGGCTTCGCTGGAGAGCCTGACGCTTGATCTTGACGACTGGAACGACATCTTTGCCGAGAGCACCGACCTGCGCGTCTCGGGACTGACCGTCCCAGCTTCGCTCAGGGGCGCGGAGACCACGCGACTGATGCATGCGCTTGGCTACGACGATATCGTCCTCGGCATCGCCCTGTCCGACCGCTGGACGCCGCAAACCGGCACCGACGAAGCCACCTGGACGATCACGCTGCGCAACGGAGGAGAACTGCAGCTTTCCTATCGGCTGACCGGCGTCACCTTGGAATGGATGGTCGACGCCACCGCCGTCGCAGGGGCGAGCGACGACAGCGAGAAGGCACTGGAGGCCATGCTGAAGGATTTGCGGCTGCAGCGCGCCTCCGTCAGCTTCACGGACCACTCGCTACTGGAGCGCGCCTTCGGCTACGCCGCCGAGGTCCAGGAGCTCGATGTCGACGGCAAGTCCTATCGCGAGCAAATGCGCGCCGCCCTACCCTTCCTCATCTCCGCGGCGATGCCGCCGGCGATCACCAAGCTTCTGGCCAAGCCGCTGCAACAGTTCTTATCGGGCCGACAAACCCTGATCGCAGAGATCAACCCTGCTACACCGCTCAACATGACGGAGCTTTTCGCAGAAACCGACGATCCCTTGGCGCTGCCGGAGCGGCTCAATATGAGCGTGCGGACCGAGGCGCCGGCGCAATAGGCAGCTGCTGCGACTCAGTCTTGCCGCACCACGCGGATCGAGAGCTCGCGCAGCTGCTGCGGCGTCGCTTCCGAGGGGGCGCCCATCAGGAGATCCTGAGCCTGTTGGTTCATCGGAAACATCGTGATCTCGCGCAAGTTCTTGGCGCCGCACAAAAGCATGACGATACGGTCGAGCCCGGCCGCCATGCCGCCGTGCGGTGGCGCCCCGAATTGCAGCGCGCGTAGCATGCCGCCGAAACGCTCCTCCAGCACGTTGTCGTCATAGCCGGCGATGGCGAAAGCCTTGCGCATGATTTCCGCCTGGTGGTTGCGGATGGCGCCTGAGGCGATCCCGTAGCCGTTGCAGACGAGGTCGTACTGGAAGGCGGGGATCGCTAGCGGGTCGAGCGCCTCCAGCGCCTCCAGCCCCCCCTGCGGCATGGAGAAGGGATTATGGGAGAAATCGACCTTCTTCTCCTCCTCGTTCCACTCGAACATTGGGAAGTCGACGATCCAGGCGAGCGCGAAGCTCTCGTGGTCGACGAGATCAAGGTCCTGCCCGACCTTGTCGCGCGCCGCGCCGGCGAAGCTCATGAAGTGGTCGGGGTTGCCGGCAACGAAGAACACGGCGTCGCCAACCTCGAGGTTGAGTCGCTGGCGGATAGCCTCCGTGCGCTCCGGTCCGATGTTTTTCGCGATCGGACCGGCACCAACCGGTGTCGTTACGTGCTCTCTCTTCTCGCCGGTTCGTTTGTTCACTTCGTCGACGACAATGTTCAGCGTATCGGGCTCGCGAAAGAAAATGTAGCCGAGCCCCGGCTGGCCCTGCCCCTGCGCCCAGTTGTTCATGCGGTCGCAGAAGGCGCGGTTGCCGCCGCCTGGGGAGGGGATGGCCCACACCTCGGTGGTCTGGTCGCGCTCGATCATGCCAGCGAACACTTTGAAGCCGGATCCGGCGAAATGCTCGGTCACCGCCTGCATCTCGATGGGATTCCTCAGGTCCGGCTTGTCCGTGCCGTATTTCCGCATCGCCTCCCGGTAGGGAATCCGCGGGAAGCTTTGCGTCACCGCCTTACCGTCGGCGAAGGCCTCGAACACGCTGCGGATCACCGGCTCCATTGCATCGAAGACGTCGTCCTGCGTGACGAAGCTCATCTCCACGTCGAGCTGGTAGAACTCCCCCGGCAGGCGGTCGGCGCGCGGGTCCTCGTCGCGAAAACACGGCGCGATCTGGAAGTAGCGGTCGAAGCCGGCCACCATGATCAGCTGCTTGAACTGCTGCGGCGCCTGCGGCAGCGCGTAAAACTTTCCCGGATGCATGCGGGAAGGCACCAAGAAGTCGCGGGCGCCTTCCGGCGAGGAGGCTGTAAGGATCGGCGTCGTGAACTCGCTGAACCCGGCCTGGCGCATCAGCTCGCGCATCTTCGCGACAATAGCCACGCGGCGCATTATGTTCGCGTGCAGCGTCTCGCGCCTGAGGTCGAGGAAGCGATACTTCAGCCGCGTGTCCTCCGGATATTCCGGCTCGCCGAATACCGGGAGCGGCAGCTCGGGCGCCTCCGACAGGACCTCGACCTCGCGCGCGAAGACCTCGACCTCTCCAGTCGGGAGGTTGGCGTTCGCCGTCTCAGACGTGCGCGCCTTCACCGCGCCGTCGACGCGAATACACCATTCGGCGCGGACCAGCTCCGCCTCGTGGAAGGCGGGTGAATCGGGGTCAGCGACCACCTGGGTCAGGCCGTAGTGATCTCTGAGGTCGATGAAGAGAAGGCCGCCATGATCGCGGACGCGGTGGACCCACCCCGAGAGCCGCACGTTGGCCCCGACATCCCCGGCGCGGAGCGCGCCGCATGTATGGGTACGATAGCGGTGCATGGAGCGGCA
>CAZARE010000207.1:0-14245 GCA_964487455.1 uncultured Propylenella sp. | reverse complement strand
ATGACGAAGACGGTGCGTGAGGCGATCGGCATACTCATCGCCAAGGTCTGCGCCGAAGCGGGAATCGCCTCCGATGACATTCTCGATTGCGTGTTCGTCGGCAATCCGATCATGCACCACCTGTTCCTCGGCATCGACCCGACGGAGCTCGGCGGCGCTCCGTTCGCGCTCGCTTCCTCCGACGCGCTGAATTTCCGCGCCAGCGACATCGGCCTGCCGGTGAACGAGGGAGCTCGCGTCTACACCCTCCCCTGCATCGCCGGCCATGTCGGCGCCGACTCCGCCGGCGCCATCCTCTCCGAGGGTCCCCACCGGAGCGACGCCATCACGCTCCTCGTCGATGTCGGCACCAATGCCGAAATCGTGCTCGGCAACAAGGAACGGCTCGTTGCCGCCTCCTCGCCGACCGGTCCGGCCTTCGAGGGCGCGGAGATCTCCGGCGGCCAGCGCGCCGCGCCGGGGGCGATCGAGCGGGTGCGCATCGACCGCGAGACGCTGGAGCCACGGGTGAAGGTGATCGGCTGCGACGAATGGTCGGACGATCCGAGCTTCGGCGACAATGGCGGCGGCGTAGGCGTCACCGGGATTTGCGGCTCCGGCATCATCGAAGCCATCGCGGAGATGTTCCTCGCAGGTCTCGTCACCGCCGACGGGGTGATCGACGGCGCGCTGGCGAAGAGAACCGACCGCATCGTCAAGACCGGGCGCACCTATGCCTACGTGCTCTGGCGCGGCAATCCGGCGAAAGGCACGCAGGAAATCCGCATCCTGCAGACAGACGTGCGAGCCATTCAGCTCGCCAAGGCAGCCCTCTATGCCGGGGCGCGCCTCTTGATGGACAATCTCGGGATCGAGCAGGTCGACCGCATCAAGCTCGCCGGCGCCTTCGGCAACTACATCGATCCGAAATACGCAATGGTCATCGGCCTGGTGCCCGACTGCCCGCTCGACAAGGTCGCGGGCGTCGGCAATGCGGCGGGAACCGGCGCGCGCATGGCGCTTCTCAATAGGCGCTATCGTGGCGAGATCGAGGAGCTGGTGCGCCGGATCGAGAAGATCGAGACCGCGCTAGAGCCCCGATTCCAGGAGCATTTCGTCAATGCCATGGCCTTCCCGAACAGGGTCGAGCCTTTCGCCCACCTCGCTGCGGCAATGGATCTCCCAAAGCGGCACGACGCGTCGGCGACCGGAACCGATGCGCCACGCGGACGCCGTGGAGGCCGAGGCGCGCGCCTCGCCGCGGAGTGACGGCGCGCCGCCGTTTTCACTGTTCGATAACCACGCGGAAAGGTTAACGCTCGGCATTTTATCCGCCGATACGAGGCGCTGTTAGAGATGAAGCGCACCACCGGCGGAGCCTGTGCATGAGCGATCTGGCGATTACGGGCGTCGCCCCGCGAAGCATTCAAAGGACGACGACGCAGCCGACGGCGCTGCGCCACGGTCTCGTGGCGAAAGTGCTGTTCGGCGCGGAGGCTTACGAGAAGATCGGGGCCGACTGGCTGCGGCTGGCCGCGCTGCAGAAGGGCCCCGTCCTGTTCCAGACGCCGGCCCTACTCATCGCGTGGGCGACCCATTTCACACGCAATCGACCCGGCCTGCTTGCGACCATCGTCGTCATGCACCAGGACCTCCCAATCTTGATCTGGCCGCTTCTCGTCGAGCGGCGCGGTATCTTCCGGGTCGCCTCCGGGGCCGGAGCGCCGATCGGCCAATACGATGAAATCCTGCTCCACCCCGACTATGACGGCGAAGCCGCGTTCACCGCGGCGATGGATATGCTGGCCGAAACGGTAGCGCCCGATCTCGTGTCGCTGGAGCGGGTCCGCGCCGACAGCACCCTCCGTGCCGCGCTGGCCGGCGCCGCGCCGCTCTCCTGGGCGGAAGGCGCTCCCTACACCGACCTTTCGAACGGGATGGAAGGGGTCAGGTCCACGCGCAAGCCGCGGGTAGCGCGCCAGCAGAAGAGGCGCATCCGCACCTTCAGCCAGACGGGCCAAGTCGACTTTCGCGTCGCCTCCGATCCCGCCGAGGCCGGGTCATGGCTATCAGAGGCCCTTGTGCTGAAACGCGACTGGCTGCGCCAGACCGGCCGCGTCAGCCGCGCGTTCACGCAGCCGGAGACCGGCAATTGTCTTGTCGAGCTCGCCCAGGCGCTTATCGGACCCGATGCATTCCCGCGCGTGGTCGTCTCGAAGCTCACCTTGGACGGGCGCACCGCGGCGATCGAAGTCGGCTTCTGCGAGCGCGACACGTACCATCTTTATCTCGGCGCCTTTCACCCCGAGTTTGCCAGGCTCGGCCCGGGTAACGTGTTGACCGAAAAGGTGCTCGAATGGTGCGTCGCCAACGGAATGACGCGCTACGACATGCTGGCGCCGCGCTCCCGCAACAAGCGGGAATGGCAGTCGAACGAAGTGGCGATCGTGGACTTTGCGCTGGCCGCTACGTGGCGCGGGCGGCTCTATGCGGCGCTGGTGCTGAAGCGGCTTTCGCCCATGCTGCGCGACGCCTTCTACGCCCTCCCCCCGCGCGTCCGCTCCTTCATCGCCAGCAGGACTCTGAGGCTATAGCCCTACGGCGTCGCCGCTGGCACGCCTTCACGCAACGCCGAGCTTCTTGTGCAGCTTGGTCGACGAGGAGGTGTGCTGGAAGACCACACGCTCGTCCGGATGGACGATGTGTTTTGCCGCGTGCGACATGAGCGCCGCCTCGTGAAACCCGCACAAGATGAGCTTCAGCTTGCCGGGGTACCAGTTGATGTCGCCGATGGCGAAGATGCCGGGCTCCGACGTCTCGAATTTCTCGGTATCGACGGCAATGCGGTTCTCGTGAAGGTTGATCCCCCAATCGGCGATCGGCCCGAGCTTCATGGTCAGACCGAAGAACGGCAGGAGCCGCGTGCAAGCGAACTCGTGCTCCCTGTCGGGTCCTTTGACGACCACGCTCTGAAGCGCGCCGCCGGTTCCTTTCAGCTCCGTCACTTGCCCCTGCTGAAAGCGGATGGACCCGGACTCCGCCAAGGCGCGCATCTTGTTGACGCTGTCCGGCGCCGCGCGGAAGTCCGGGCGCCGGTGCACCAAGGTCAGGCTCTCCGCGATCGGCTGGAGGCTCAGCGTCCAATCGAGCGCGGAATCGCCGCCGCCGACGATGACGATCGCGTGGCCGCGAAAATCCTCCATCCGCCGCACTGAATAGAAGACGCCGGTTCCCTCATAGTCATCGACCCCCGGGATGGGCGCGCGCTTCGGCTGAAACGAGCCGCCGCCCGCGGCGATCACCACCGCCTTGCAATCTATCATTGTGCCGACGTCGGTGCCGATGCTGAAGCCGGTTTCGGTCCGCTGCAGGTGCGTCACCATCTCGGCGAAATGGAACACCGGACCGAACGGCTCGATCTGCTGCATCAAGCGGTCCACCAGCTCTTGCGCGGAGGTGTACGGCAGGCCGGGAATGTCGAAGATCGGCTTCTCCGGATAGAGCTCCGTGCATTGCCCGCCGGGGCGGTCGAGAATGTCGATCAAATGGCAGCTGAGGTCGAGCAAGCCGAGCTCGAACACTGCGAACAGGCCGCAGGGTCCCGCGCCGACGATGACGACATCCGTTTCGGCATGCCCCGACATGGGCGCCGACCGCCCTCAGGCCTGCCGTTCGGGGACGGTCACCACCAATCCGTCAAGCGCGTCGGTCACGCGGAGCTGGCACGAAAGCCTTGAGCCCGAGCGCACGTCATAAGCGAAATCCAGCATGTCCGCTTCCATAGGCTCGGGCTCGCCCGTCACCGCCCTCCATTCCTCGGCTACATAGACGTGGCAGGTGGCGCAGGCGCAGGCTCCCCCACACTCCGCCTCGATCCCCGGAACGCCATTACGGACGGCATTTTCCATCACCGTGGAACCGCTCTCCGCCTCGATTTCGTAACGTGACCCGTCTGCTCCGATGAAAGTGATTTGTGGCATGCCTGTCCGGAAGAGAAACCGTACGGATTTAGACGGCATGCAAGGCGAGTCAAGGCGGCGACGTCCGACCGAAGCGCCGCGCCAACTGGCAAGGGCGATCAGAGGCCCGTCCGCCGCACATAGGCGAGCGTCTCGGCCACGGCCTTTCTGAGCGGAGCAAGATCCGGCGCTTCCGTAGCGATCTGCGTTTCCAGCATCCGTGCCTCGTGCGCCAACATGGCCGCGCCGGTGTTGCGCGCCGCTGTGATCAGTGCCCGCAGCCGATCGCCGCGCACTTCCGGGTCCACGGCGTCCTCCACCTGGCGCATGAGCCGCTCCACCTCGGCCATGAACAGCGCCAAGATCTCGACCTGCAGGGCCGGGTCTCCCTTGGTCACCCGATTGAGCTGGCCCGCATCGAAGACGGGGATTGTGTTCGTCGACATCGGCTGAGCCTCCCTCGGCGACCAATTCACTAAACGGACTGAGACACCAATTCCCTCGCCGGCCTCAGAGGGTTACCATGCTTGCTGTTTTTCCTGCACAAGGCCGGCACGACCCGGATTTTTCCTTTAAACTGCGACACTGTGGCACTACAATCCGCCCCGGACAAGCGCGGGGAGGCGGACCAACGGCGGGCGGCTTTCCGTCGGCTATCGGCAAATGCGTTTGAGGCCAGCTAGAGCCGGGACGGACAGCGACTGATGAGACTGTGGATGAAGTCGCGCTGGCACGGGCTCGGCGTTCATTCGAAGTAGCCGCTCCTGCCGCCCATGGGCGGCAGAGAGTCCGTTGTGTTATGCGTACGGACGAAGGCGAGTTGTACATGAGTATGTTCCGGAAGGTCGATACGACGGAATCCGCCCTTCACGCTGTGGAAGAGGCGCTGAAAATCGATTTCAAAGGCAGCGTGAGGTCCGGAGCGGCGGGCGTTGCGAAAAAGGTCAAGCGAATGACAAAGGGGACGGGCGCGCCGACGGCGCGGCAGAGCGCGGCGGCCGAAGACACAGCTGGCGCAGGGCAGGACCGGAATCGACCGGCTGCGGAACGGGGAAAGGCGCCGGAAAGAGGCCGCGCCCGCCGTGCCGCGAATGACGACGTCCGCTCCGTCGGAAACCTGCTCTACGCCCTTCAGCGCCGTCCGTCCTACACGCCCTTCTGGGTCGCCCTTCTCCTCACTCTTGCGTGGGCCGGCCTCGGCATCTCGTTTGGAGTGAGCGTCTGGGGTGACGAGATCGCGTCGCTCGGCACCATGGAGGATGTGCGCTCCGCCCCTCACCTTCTCGGTCTGACGATCGGCATACTCGGCCCCATTCTACTTTTCTGGGGCATCGCTGCGCTGGTGTGGCGCAGTCAAGAGCTGCGCATGGTGTCGCGCACCATGACTGAAGTCGCGCTGCGCCTCGCGGAACCTGAGAATATCGCCAAGGAGTCCGTAGTCACGGTGAGCCAGGCAATTCGCCGCGAAGTGGCGGCGATGGGCGACGGCATCGAGCGAGCGCTCGCCCGCGCCAGCGAGCTGGAAGTGCTGGTTCACAACGAGGTGGCCTCGCTGGAGCGCTCCTACACCGACAACGAGCTTCGCGTGCGGCGGCTCATCGACGAGCTGGTCACGGAACGCGAGGCGATCGTTCAGAACGCGGAACGCGTGCGCCAGGCGATCCGCGGCTCGCACGATTCCTTCTCCGCCGATCTTGCCGGCATCACCGACCAGATCGCCGTTGCGGCCGACAGCTCGGCCAAGCGTATCTCCGACCTTCTGGCGGCGCGCAGCCAGACCATCACCCAAAGTATCGGCGACACCGGCGAGCAGGTGGTGGGCCTGCTCGCGACGCGGAGCGACAGCCTGTTCCACCGGCTGAACGAGGCGGGCGACAAGCTTTCCGACACCATCGTCAACCGCGGCGACCTTCTGGTGGAGCGACTGAACAATGCAGTCGCCAGCGTCTCGGAGACCTTCCTGGAGGGCAGCGACGTCCTGGTCGACCGGCTGAGCCGAACGACGGGCAACCTCTCCGACAGCTTCACGGAGCGCGCCGAGACGCTGCTTGAGCGGATCACCGTGACCAGCGAAAGCTTCACCGACTCGCTGTTGGCGCGCGGCGACGACTTGCTCGGACGCCTCGAGAATTCCAGCGCGCGCACGCTCGAGGCCTTCTCGCAGCGCGGTACCGAAGTGGTCGGCGAGATCGGGCAGGCCGGCGACGCGCTGAGCCGTCGCGTCGCCGCCAGCGGCCAGGCCGCCACGCAGCAGATGCGTGAGGCGGGAACCGCTTTCACCGATGCCATGGCGGACCAGACCCAGGAGATCGACCGCAGGCTGCGCCAGGCGCAGGAGCGCCTCGACGCCTCGCTCATCGACCGCGCCGGCGCGGTCATCGAGCGTTTCCAGCAAGCCGGCGACAAGATCTACAACGCAGTCACCGTGGACGGCGAGGCGCTGGTTCAGCGGCTCGGCAATCGCGCCGAGGAGATCGTCGATCTGGTCTCCGGCCAGGCGGACAGCACGACCGGCCGCATCGAGCGCGCCGCCGAGATCGTCACCACCGCGCTGGAGGCGCGCTCCAGGGCGGTTATCGAGCATCTGGGCGAGACCGGCCAAAGCGTTTCCAAGGGCATGAGCTCGCACCTGGAGGAGGCGCGCAACGCGCTGGTCACCGCCGCCGACCGGCTGGATGGCGCTGGCCGCTCGGTGGTGGAGTCGCTCGACCGGCAGATCAACGAAGCGGAGTCGATCCTCGTCTCAGCCAACGATCGGCTGGTGGACACCGGCCGCTCCGTCGAGAGCACCCTGCGCAACCAGATCGAGGTCGTCGAAGGCGAACTCGCCGCCGCTGGAGAGCGTTTCGCCAATATCGGCAACGACGCGCAGCAGAATCTCGGCAACCAGATCGACCGGATCGAGGCCGCCGCGGGATCCGTGGAGCGCCGAATTGGCACCGCCGGCGGCAAGCTGGTGGAAGACTTGAACCGCCAGATCGCGGCCGTCGATTCCGCGCTCGGCTCCGCCGACGAGCGCTTCCGGAAATCCGGGGATGAGGTCAGCGACGGCATCGCCGAGCAGATCGCGCGCATCGATGTGGCTGTCGACTCCGCCCGGCAGAACCTCGGCGCGACTGGCGAACAACTTGCCGAAGAGATTAGCGCCCAGATCGCCTCAGTCGACTCTGCTCTGAATGCGGCCGGCGGGCGCATTGTCGGTGACATCAACCGCCACGCCGGCGCCGTCGAGGAGGCCCTTTCCTCCGCCAACGACCGCTTTGGCAGAACGGGGGAAACCGTCGCCGACCGCATCAATGCGCAGATCGACCGTATCGAGGGCACCATCGCCGATGCTGGCCAGCGCTTTGACGAGGGCGGCACGCGCATCGTCTCCGACATCGAGCAGCAGGTCGGTGCCGTCAACTCGGCGGTGGAGGTCGGCAGGGAGCGCTTCCAGAAGGCCGGCGTCGACATGACCCTCGAGGTGGGCATGCAGGTGGAGCGGATCGAGGGCGCCGTAGGCGCCGCCAGCGAGACGCTCGGCAGCTCCGCCGAGAAGCTGGTGGGCGACATCAATCGCCAGATCGGCTCGATCGACGCCGCCCTCGCCGCGGCCAACGACCGCATGTCCTCGACCGGCGACCGCATCGCCGCTAGCATCGACGAGAAGATCGAGAACGTCGAGGGCCGGCTGGCGCGCGCCAACGATCGGCTCAACAGCTCCGGCGATCGCATCGCCGGCAACGTCGTGCAGCAGCTGGGCAGCATCGAAGCCGCGCTGACGCTGGCCGACGAGCGCCTTGAGGCCGCCGGCCGTGAGCTGGCCGGCCATATCGGCGACCAGATGACCGTCGTCGAGTCGACCCTGCAGGACGCGCAAAGCAGGTTCCAGACATCGGGCCGCGAGACCTCCGACCAGATCCGCGACCAGATGAATGCGTTGAAGGACGTGATCGGGGCGACCGGCGAGGATGCGACGGCTCAGCTTTCGGCGCGCGGCGACGACCTGCGGCAGCAGATCGAGTCGAACATCGCGCGCATCTCCGAGGTGCTCGACAATCGCGGCGGGGCGCTTGCCGCGACGCTTGGCGAGCGCAGCGCCGCGCTCGGCTCGCTCATCGACACCCGCGTCGCACAGATCGGCGAGACGCTCGATTCCCGCCTCACCGGATTTGAGAGCCGGCTGTCGGAAAGCGCCGAGGCCGCCGCCATCCGCCTTGCCTCCTCCGCCAGCACGATCGAGATCGCGGTCGAGGGCCGCCTCGCCGGCTTCGAGAACCGCGTCACCGCCCGCATCGGCGAGGTCACCCATAATTTCTCGGAGCGCGCCGACGGCTTCGCCAATACGCTCGACGACCGGCTGGAGCGCATCAATTCCACGCTCGACACGCGAGCCCGCCAGATCAGCGAGACCCTGGTCGCTCGCACCCGCGAGATGGCCGCCGCATTCCATGACGGCCACAATGAGATGTCGAGCGCGCTCGACACCCGCCTGCAGACGCTTGGGGATCAGCTCTCGCAGCGCACGCAGGAACTGACCGAGACGATCGCCAACCGCATGATGGACATCAACCAGGGCTTCGGCGAGAGATTGCTGGCGCTGGAGAGCGGCTTCAGCGATCGCGCCAACTCGCTGCAGGCGACGTTGTCGGCGACCAGCGGCATGCTGAACGAGAAGACCGAGACGCTGCAGGCGACGCTGCAGGCCCGTCACGCCGACCTCTCCAGCCTGATCGATACGCAGTCGAGCTCGCTGCTCAGCGCCCTCGACACGCGCAAGGAGGCCTTCGCGAAGGAGCTGGGCGACCGCAGCCGCGATCTGCTCGAAGGCGTCGAGGGCCGCTCCAAGGGCCTCTCGGACAGCCTGGAGGCGAGCAGCCGCTCGCTGCTGGACGATCTCGATCAGCGCCGCGAGCGGATCGTGGGCGACCTGGAGGGCCAGGGCAAGAGCGTCGTCGACTCCATCTCGCGCCAAGGCGAGGAATCCACCGCCGCTCTCGACTCCAACGTGCGCGGCTTGCTCAACACCCTGGCCACGCAGACGAAGTCCATTATCGACGCGATGGCCGGCAACAACGATCGCGTCCGCACCGAGCTGCAAGAGATGGTCGGCCGCCTGGAGGGCACCAACCAGGACCTGCAGGTCGTGCTCGGCAACACGGCGGAGCAACTGGCCAGCATCGAGAACAACCTTTCCGGCCAGGTCGGCACGCTGCGCGACGCGCTCGAGGCGGCCGCGCACGATACCAACGAGTCGCATGCCCTGCTTTCCGATCAGGTGAAGACGCTGCGCGACGTCTCGACCTACGTGCTGCGCGATATCGCCGCGATGGCGTCGCAGTTCGGCGAGCAGACGCAGGCGCTGTCGGGCATCACTTCGCGACTGTCGGAGACCAACGAGCTGATGGAAGCGGGGCTGGCGGAGCGGCGCGAGGCTCTCGAGGCCATCGCTTCCGGTCTGGCGCAGCAGATGGAGTCCGTCGAGGGCCGTCTCAGCCGTCTCACGACCATGCTGTCGGAGACGCTCGGCACCGCCGAGCAGAAGATCAACGCCGTGGCCAACGTGGTGCGCGAGCGCGCCGAGGAGACGACAAAGCAGGCAAGCGACGCGCTGACGGAGCGCCTGACTTCGGCACAGGAGGAGATCGCAACCTTCTCCGCCGAGCTGTTCCGGCTGGGGGAGAGCCTGACCCGCGTGACCGAGGAATCGACGCGCAGCGCCTCCGGCCGCATCCACGAGACGCTGCGGGCGGCCGAGCAGCGCATCGCCGAGGTCGCGGAGGCCGTCCGGCGCATGACCGAAGAGGCCGCGAGCGGCTCCTCCGGTGTGCTCGGCGAGGCGCTGGCGAGCGCGGAGAAGCGCGTCGCCGACCTGAACGCGGCGCTCGGCGCCAAAGCCGAGGAAGCGGCGCGCAACGCCATCAGCCAGTTCGAGACGATGCGTCTTGCCGCCGTCGCCGAGGGCAAGCGCGCCATCGAAGGCGTCGAGGCGGCGCGGCTGGCCCTGGAGGAAAGGGTGCGCGCGGCGACGCATGGCTCAGGAGAGGAGCTGCGTCAGGCGACCGGCGCCCTGGCGGAGGAAGTCACCCAAGCGGTCACCGAGGCGACGAAACGCTTTGCGGCGACCGCCAACGAGCTCCGTCGCGCGGCGCAGGAAATGCAGCAGGAGCTCACCGCAACCCGCGCACAGATCGAAAAGGGTGTGCTGGAGATGCCCGAGCAGGCGCGTGAGGCAAGCGTCGCCATGCGCCGCGTCATCGCCGAGCAGATCGACGCGATCAGCGAGCTGTCCAAGATCGTCGCGCGCAGCGCCGGCGAGGCGATGGTCCTGCCGCAACCGACGCCCACCTTGCCGCCCGCCGCCGGCCCGGCGGTCGAGCCGGTGCAGCGTGAGAGCGGCATCGAGCCCGCGCGGCAGCAGGCTCCGCAGCCGGCCAGACCACCCGAGCCGCAGGCGGTGTCGGCGGAGCCTTTCGGCAAGCCCGCCGGAGCAAAGCCCGCGGAGCAAGTCGAGGCTGAGCCGAAGGTGGTGTCCGCTGCGCCGCAGCCGAAATCCGGCAACGGCGAAGCGCGTGGCTGGGTGGCCGACCTCCTACGCCGCGCCTCCTCCGACGAAGAGGAGAATGTGCAAACGCAACCGCGCGCCGAGCCCGGTGCGGGCTCCCGCCGTTCGCCGGCACAGGTCGTGGACTCGCTTAACTCGCTCTCCATCGACATCGCTCGGGCGATCGACCATGAAGCGTCCGTGGAGCTATGGGACCGCTACAAGCGGGGCGAGCGCAACGTGTTCACCCGCCGGCTCTACACGCTGCAAGGTCAGAAGACGTTCGACGAGCTGCGGCGTAAATACGAGCGCGACAAGGACTTCCGCCGCGCGGTCGACAACTACATCGGCGACTTTGAGCGGCTGCTCGCACAGGTATCGAACGACGATGCCGACCCGGCTGTATCCCGTATGTATCTGACCTCCGACACGGGCAAGGTCTACACCATGCTAGCCCATGCGGCGGGCCGGCTGGGCTAGCCGCATGAGATAGCGCCTCGCCTCCTCTCAAGGCGAGGCGGCGAAGCGCTTTGGCTCGAAGGGCGGCGCTAACGCAGCGCCCAATTGGCGATGTCGGCGAATGCTCTGTCCATGGCGTGATCGAGCGCCTGCACGACAGCCGCCGGATGGGTCGAGGAGACCGGCACAACCTCGCGGAAGACCCGGCTGCGCACGACCCGCCCGTTGCGGTCGTCCATGACCCGAACCGCTAAATCAGCGACGGCGCCTTCTTGGGAGAGTTCGAAGGCGCGGACGTCCATCACCAGCTGATAGTCGATCAGGAGTCCCTGCCCCGGAACCGCGGCGGCGCGCACGTGGCCGCTGTTCTGCAGTGTTTCCACCATGCGCGCCTGCAAGAGCTTCGGCAGCCTGTCGCTCCATACGGCGCCGGGCAGATAAGCGTATTCGGATGGGCTGGGGCGCGCCGCGATGCGCTCGGTGTCGAGCGCGCGAACCGTCGTCGGCTCCGGCACCAGGATCTGCAGTCCACCCCGCGTCGCCCGGACCTCGCCCGGGGCGCTGAGATCGTAGATGTTGCTCGGCGCGCCGGCCAGCAGCGTCGTGCAGCCGGCGAGCGCTAGGGCGAGTAGCGGCGCTGCAAGTGCCGCGGGGCCCGGCAACCCGGCCAGCTGCGATCTCCCCCTCACGCGACCTGCCCTCAACGCCGCCGCCCGTCGAATTCCGGCACCCTCTCGCCTCCCAGCAGGAAACCTGTCGGGTTTTGCTCTATATTCGATATGACGCGGTCCAGACGGCCGATAGTTCTCCGCCCCTCAACGATCAGGGTCTGAAAGTCGCGCAAGCCGCGATCGCTGAAATCCGAGACGCCGCCGCCGACGATTGCGATCTGCGCGTTGAAATTGTCGGCGGCCGCGCGGATGGCCGCAAGCGTCTCGGCCGCATCCTCCATCAGCCCGCCCGGCTGTTGTCCGGCCATGTTGTCGAGCTTGGTGAGCAGCGACTCCGCGCGCTCGCCGAGCGTATTGAAGCGCGCCGAGACGCTGCGCGCGTCGGCGACGATCTCGTCGATGCTTTCGCTGCTGTTGCCGAGAGCCGTGCTGAACCGCTCAAGATTGTCGAGCGTGCGCGAGACCTTCTCCGTGTCAACCGCCGCCACCAGGCTTTCCGCCTTCTCGCCCAGCGCCGGCAGATGCTCGGAAAACGCCTCCGCGTTGGCGGCGACCGCGGTGGCGCTGTCGACGATCGCGCCGAGCCGGCCCGCCTGTTCGGCCAAGCTCCCCGTGGCGGTGCGAAGATTCTCCAGCGCGACGCGCGCGTCCTCGGGCTCGACGGCCTCCAGCAAAGCCTCGCCCTTGGTGATGATCCCGTCCAGCCGCCCGGTGGCGTCCGCGATGCCCTTGGAGGCCGCAGAGACGTTCTCGACGAACTCGGCGACGGAATCGGAGTTCTCCGCCAGCGCGCTGGTAAACTTGCGCACATCGATGACCGCCAGCGAGATGTCATCGGAGTTTTCGGAGACGGTCTGTTCCACCGTCTGCAGCACCTCGTCGGCCCGAGCGAGGATCGTGCGGGCGCCGGCCAGAAGGTCCTGCATGCTGGAGCGCGTGGCGATGATGGTGGGGCTTTCCTGGGTCTCCCAGATCGGGGGGAGCTCGGGGGAGCCGCCGGCCATCTCCACGTAGCCGACTCCGGTCAGGCCCTGAAAGCCGAGCGTCACCTGGGTATCGGCCTTGATGGAGCGGAGCGGCCTCACATTGAGTCCGGCCAGCACTACGTTCGGCTTGTCCGGATCGAGATCGAGGGCCTTCACCTCTCCCACCTTGATGCCGTTGAAGACCACTTGGCTCCCCACGCTCAGGCCGGTCACCGGATCCTGAAAGATCACCATCAGCGGCGTGTTCGCGCCCTGCTCCGTGCCGCGCGCCAGCCAGTAGACGAAGACGAAACCGAGCGCGAGGACGATGAGCGCGAACGCGCCGATCAGCGCGGTGTTTGCCTTTGTTTCCATGACTCTACCCGAACGCCGCCCTGGCCCGCTCGCCACCGAAATAGCTTCTGACCCATGGATGGTCGAAGCGCCGCATCGCGCCGAGGTCGCCCTCGACGAGGACCCGCCTCTCTCCGATGACCGCCACGCGGTCGACAATGGCGTGAAGCGTGTCGAGATCGTGGGTTACCATGACAACGGTGAGGCCCAAAGTCTTTCTGAGATCGGCAATTAGCGCGTCGAACTCGGAGGCGGCGATGGGATCGAGCCCGGCGGTGGGCTCGTCGAGAAAGAGCACCTCCGGGTCGAGGGCAAGCGCGCGGGCGAGCGCGGCGCGCTTGATCATGCCGCCCGACAGCTCGGCCGGGTACTTGTCGAAGTCCCACTCCTTCAGGCCGACCAGCTCGATCTTGATGCCGGCGAGCCCGTTTACCAGCGCCTTCGGAAGGTCGAGGAACTCGTGCATCGGCACCGCGACGTTCTGCGCCACCGTGAGCGAGGAGAAGAGCGCGCCGAATTGGAAGAGCACCCCCCAGCGCCGCTCGATCTCGAGCGACGGGCCGTGCGGACCAAGCGTCTGGCCGAACGCCTCGATCGTCCCGGCCTGCGGCCGCACCAGGCCGAGGATGGCGCGCAGCAGCACGGACTTGCCAGTGCCGGAGGCGCCCACGACGGCAAGGACCTCGCCGCGCCGCACGTCGATATCGAGATCCTCCAGCACCGTCGGCCCGCCGAAGCCGACGGTAAGGCCGCGGACACGGATGACGGGATCGCCGCTGCCGTTGCTCACCATCAGAAATCAATCGCGGCGTAGAATACGGCGAAAATGCCGTCGACGACGATCACCATGAAGATCGCCTTAACGACGGAGGCGGTGGTGTGCCGTCCAAGCGACTCCGCGCTTCCGCGCACGGCCATGCCCTCCGTGCAGGCGATGAGGCCGATGATCAGCGCCATGAAAGGCGCCTTCAGCAATCCGCTGAAAAGCGTGGAGAAATCGACGGAGTCCTGCAGCCGCTGGACAAAAGCGACAGGCGGGATGTCGACGTAGAACCAGAGCGTCAGCATGGCGCCGAGCAGCGTAGCGAGACCGGCGAGAAAGCTGAGCAGCGGCAGGACGATGACAAGCGCCAGCACGCGCGGCAGCACCAGAACGTTCACGGGGTCGAGGCCCATGACGCGCAGCGCGTCGACCTCCTCGCGCATGCGCATTGAGCCGAGCTCCGCGGTGATGGCGCTGCCGGAGCGGCCGGCGACCATAATGGCGGTGAGAAGCGGCGCCACCTCGCGCAGCGCAAGGATTCCGACGAGGTCCACCGTGAATATCGTGGC